>NZ_JBHVWW010000112.1:891-15694 GCF_042882025.1 Kitasatospora sp. NPDC058243 | reverse complement strand
AGACAGCATGGATCAACGACCCCAGCAAGCGCAGGGAACCCGCCCCACAAACCTCCTAACATCCCGACCGTCTCACTGGACTTGAAATCTTCCGGTAGGGGCATCCGCATCCACCGCTCCTGCTGTGGACCACTGCCTGCCACTCGTGGCCACACGGGCCGAGCCACCACGCCTTCTGAGCTTCCCCCGGTGTGTGGGAGGTGCTGATTAGCTGGTCAGGGCGGGTGTGGGTGGTTCGATGGCCACTGGTTCGGCCGTCGCCTGGTCGGCGTAGTGCTTGGCTTCGTACTCGTCGGGGCTGAGCCAGCCGAGGCGCTTTTGGATGCGGCGGGTGTTGTACCACCCGTCGATATAGGCGAACAGTGCCAGGTCGGCGTCGGTGCGGGTCGCGAAGGTCGTGCGGCGCACGCACTCGGTCTTCAGCACGCTCCAGAAGTTCTCGGCCAGGGCATTGTCGAACGAGTCGCCGACGGTGCCCATGCTTGCCTCTATTCCTGCCTTGAGCAATCGGGTTGTGAGCTTGATGGATGTGTATTGACAGCCGTGGTCGCTGTGATGGATCAGCTTGCCCGGCTCCACCGGGCGGCCGTGGAGGGCGTACTCCAGTGCCGTGAGAACCAGGTCGGCGTCCGCTCGTTCGGAGGTGTGCCAGCCCACGATCCGGCGGGAGAACGCGTCGCGGATCGTGGCCAGCCACCACGGTCCCTCACCGGTCGGGACCAGCGAGATGTCCGCGACCCACAGCCGGTTGGGTGCGTTCGCGGTGAAGTCGCGCTGGACCAGGTCCGGGGCGAGGTCGGCCGCCGGGTCGCGGCGGGTGAAGGAGCGGGGCCGGCGCGGGCTGACGCCCTGAAGCCCGGCCTCGCGCATCAGACGCTCGACCCTTTTACGGCCGGCGTGCACACCCTCGCGTCGCAGGACGGCGTGGACGCGCGGGGAGCCGTAGGTGGCATCCGAGTCCGAGTGGACGCGGCGGATCTGCTCGGTCAGTTCGGTGTCTTGGCGCCTGCGCTCGCACGGCGCGTGAACGTCGCGGCGCCAGCGGTAGTAGGTGGAGGCGGGGATGTGCAGTTCCCGGAGGACGGGCTCGGCCCCGAAGCGGTCCTGGTGCTCGTCGACGAGCTTCAGTACCGTCGCCGGGTCGGGTCGAGCTCCTGGGCGAAAAAAGCCGATGCGGCCTTGAGGATCTCGCAGGACCGGCGGAGCTCGGCGTTCTCCTTGCGCAGCGCGGCCAGTTCCTCCTTCTCGGCGGTGGTGAGCCGGTCGTCGCGCTCGCCCCGGTCGGCCTCGTCCTGGCGGATCCAGTTGCGCAGGGCCTCGTGATGCACCCCGAGGTCACGGGCCATCTGACGGATCACAGGCTTCGGATCGGCAGCCCGGTACGCGGCAACGGCCCGCTGCCGCAACTCGGGCGGGTACTTCCAATGCCGCGTAGTTAAGGGGTGGTTGGGCTGGTCAAGACCACGTCCGGGTGATGTTCCAGCCGGTCGGGAACGGCCCATTCGGGAGCGAGGATGTAGGTCGCGGGGGCCACCTTGCGCAGGATTCCCTCCCTTTCCCAGCGGATGAGCTCACCGGTCAGGCTCCGATGGTGGGGAAGGCCGAGTTCCTTGGCGATCTCGGTGGCGTGCCGGGCTCGGCCGGGGTCAACGCGCATGAGCTGGAGCGTACGATCCCGTCGCCCCTCGGGGGCGAGTTCGGCGCTTTGGTGGACGGTGACCGTGATCCCGGTCATGCGGGCGGTGGCCCGGAGCTGGCTCTGGTCGGGCGGGTTCGCGTAGCGGGAGACGGGGCACTTGACGCGGCGCGGTGCGACGCGCGGCCGACGCCCGGGCAGCAGGTTCTCCAGGACCGCCTGGCCGATTCGGCCGGTCCGGAGGGGTCGGGTGGGGTCGGACAGGATGCCATCGGCGGCGACGACCTGGTCTCTGGCGGCTTCGAGGGCGGCGGTGAACGCGGCCCGGTCGGGGTCGGTGCCGGGCACGGACTCCGAGGCTTCGGCCATGGCCCGGCGAAGAGCCTGATAGAGAACCAGCTGGGCCCAGACCTCCTGCTGCACCCCGAGGGGGTCGTGCGAGCGCAGGACAAGCCCTCCGGCCAGAGAGTGCCGCAGGGCGTAGAACGCTGATTCGATCTCCCATCGCTCGCGGTAGAGGGTGACGAGCTCGGCTGCGGGGTAGCGGTGGTGGTCGAGCAGCGTTGTGGCCAGGCGGTAGTGGCCGGTGATGCGGACGCCCCCGTGGATTGTCGCTGTGACCTGGGCGTCGATGACGCGCAGGCGCACCCCACGGATCCGCGTCAGGTAGGAACCGTCGGACAGGTGGGCCCACTTGGCGGGGGTGCGGCGGTTGTCGAGGCGGACCAGGAGCTGGGCTCCGGTGGCCGCGCAGCGGGCCAGGAACTCGTCGGAGTCGAAGCCTCGGTCGTTCAGCAGCAGCATGCTGTCGTTCAGTAGCGGCAGCAGCTGCTCGGCGTAGACGGTCTCTCCTGGGGCTACCGGGCCGAAGACTGCTCCGAGCAGGGCGCGTGTCCCGGTCTCGCACAGGGCCATGAGTTTCAGCATGGGGTAGCCCTCCTGTCCGTAGCGGTGCTTGATCTTGCCGAGCCAGTCGCAGACGCGGGGCCGGTCGGGGGCCTTGGCGGAACTGCAGCCGTCGAAGGCCACGGTTCGCCAGCTCCGGTAGCACACGCCGGGCGTTGTCGGCTGGGCGACCGGCCCGGCGAGGCTGTCGAACAAGAGCTTCAGTGGGGTCGGTCCCAGTCGGCGGCGCAGGTCACGCAGGGCCTTCTCCGAGGGACGAAGGAGGTTCAGCTGCCGCAGGCCGGCGGTGAGTTTGTCCCACACCCGCAGGTAGCCCAGGCTCGGGAAGAGTGCCAGGGCCAGAACGAAGTACACGCCGACCCGCGAGGGCAGTATCCGTAGCCTGGCCTGCGTGGTGCCCGTCCGCGCCAAGACGTCGTCGACGAGTTCGAAGGGAATCTGCCGGGTCAACTCCCCCAGATGTCCCGGCGCATACAGGCCCTTCGCGACGGTGACGGTACGAGCAAGCACGACAGTGGCACAATCATCGGACAACGGGACTCCGTCGAGTAGGAAGACCTTGGTCGGCTTCCTGGCTCTACCCGGGGTCCCGCCTTCATGATCTCCGCCGCGGCCTTCGGCGAGCTGGAACATCACCCGGACGTGGTCTTGACCAGCCCAACCACCCCTTAACTACGCGGCATTGGGGTACTTCATCGGTGCAGCCATGACAGAGGCTCCCTTCTCACGGCCCATCAGGCCATCTCCGGCAACCTTCCGCACCTCGGGGGAACCTCATTCCGGCTCGACCCTGCTGCGACCGAGTCCGGAATGAGTTCACCGTTACGAACGGGATGCCATTCGCCGACTACCTGTGGCGCGGCCAGCCTTAGGCTGGCACCTCTTGCCTGCCTCATCTCGCGATGGTCGGCTGCCGGTAGGTCCGTAGGTGTCATGGTTGTGAGACTAACTTCCGGCACAGACAGTGAGCTCTTTTCAACCTGAATGGGTGGGTGGGTAGTTGGGCTGGAGGCGGTGTTCGGACGTGAAGAAGCTCCTGGTAAACGGGTTCACGGCCAAGATCGCTTGTCCACCACGAGCTTCCGCGTGCTTGTCGATCCGGCCGGCCTAGATGTGTCCATTGCAGGTTCACCCTCTTCATCACCACCGCCAGTCAACGGATTCGCCCACGCGCGGGTGGCGCCGACGGTAGGTTCGGCTGCGGACCGCGGCCACGAAACGGGGAGATCGTCTCGATCATGTACGACGCTGAGATCACAGCAGTGGCGACCGGCGCAGCAGGGACGCTGGTTGCCGCCATCGCCACCTGGGGCGCCGGGAAGATGCAGTCCACAGTGGCACACTTCTTCCGCCTTGGAACGGCCCACCAGCAGCAAGCAGCTACCGTGGCGGTCGGCACCACCGCAGCGCAGCTCTCCTCCGAAGACGGGGAAGTACGGGCTGCGGCGACCGAGGCATGGGCAGAGGCCATCGCGCGATACCTGTCCGAACACCGAGAGGCGATGGCCGAGGTCGATGGGCTCGCGCAGCCCATGCCGTCGACCTCGAACGTGTGGAACCAGCGCAACTCTGGAACGGGGACTTTCATCGGCGGGAACGTCTACGGTGGCCTGACTCTCAGTCAGGGCGGGACGCCAGATGGCGGACGATGACCGCAGGGAGCAGCACAACCACGGGTCTGGCACCTTCGTCGGCGGGAACGTCCATGGCGGGATATGGCAGGTCTTCCTACCGCCGTACGGGAAGAAGAGCGCCGACACCTCCCACCCAGGCCAGCGGCCCCCCGAGCAAGGCAATGAGGATGCAGACGACTACGAGGACATCGGAAGCCCTTTGGTGGCTTCTGCATTCTTCGCCTCGTGTTTTGGGTATGGCGGCGTCCATGAAGCAATGGGCTGGCCATGGGCTCCTGGCACGCCACCCCCAGGTGTTGCCCAGCGTGTCATTGTAGGGTTCATTGCTTTCTACGCGTCCTTGGCTCTCGTCGCCGTCTTCTTTGCGCGCCTTGCACAGGTCTTTGAGCTTTGGTCCGAGCAATGCGCCATCACGGCTTCGCAGAGTCGCGGCCGGCTGGTTGCCCGGCCGCCGGCTCTTATGGCGCGGCTCACGACGTCTGTGTCCGCAGGGGTCGCAGCGGTGGCTGAGTTGCTGGCATCGCTGTATGGCTGGAGTCCCTTCGGGGGCGAGGTCTCGCGGCGCGCCCACACGGCGCGTGTCAACTCAGCCGCCAACGCAACAACGGCGCGCGCTGCCGCCAAGAGGCCTGCCGCCTAGGTGTTTTGACCAGTGGGGCTGGGGACACACTGGCGGGTCGTGGCCGACCGAAGCCCTACCGTCCCCCCGTCTCCGGGCTGACAGCGACTGATATCAGCGTCGGCTTCGTCATCGTCGGCGTGTTCGTCGCCGTGTGGGCCTGCGTCCTGGGGTACAGGTGCCTCAGTGACGTCGAACAGTACTAAAAGGAGATCTCATTTGGAGAGGCGTCGGGTGCAGATGAGGGCTGCTGCGATGCTGGCGAAGGCGGCGAAGTGGTCGGCCTTTCGCTCGTAGCGACGGTGAAGTCTGCGGAAGCCGCCGAGCCACGCAACGGTGCACTCGATCACCCAGCGGTGCCGGCCGAGACGGCTGGAGGTCTCGATCCCGCGGCGGGCGATGCGGGCGGGGATCTGTCGGCGGCGCAGGTACGGTGACCGTGCCCGAGACCTGCGCGCCGCGGCCGCCGGGCGTCTTGTTGACACCCTCCAGGCCGCCGGCCGCGCCGATCGCCGTGACGTCGACCTGGGTGACGCCGCTCGGGACGGTGAACGTCTGCTCGGCGCCCGTGAAGGCGAACGTACAGGTGGTGGTGGGGCCCGAGACCGTGCAGGTGCCCTGCGCGTGGGCGGTCCCGGACAGCGCCACCGGGGCGATGCCGGCGACACAGAGCATGCCGGCCGCAACGGCCAGCGCGGATCCGCTGCGACCGGCCGAACCGGCACGGCCCCCGCTCGTACCCGGGCCCGGCTGACCGGCTGCAGCCGACCCTTCGCGCTCCAGGCTGGCGACCCTTGTCGCCCGCCCGGTCGGCGGCACCGAGCGGGCGGAGGGCAGGGGTCGCCAGCCGCCGATGGCCGTCACCCCCGCTGGGTGACGGCCACCGAACAGGGCTCACACCGTGGTCACTAGCACGACCAGGGCGTGGTGACGTGGCCCGTCACGGTGTCCACCGCCACCGTCCTGCCCTCGCTGGGAATGCAGAAGTAGTAGGTGGGATGCGGGTTCTGCACGACGGGCTCATTGAGGTACAGGGGCTTGAACGCGCCGGTGTGCCCGGCCTTGACGGCCAGATCGTGGGCCTGGACCTCCGTCATGGTGAACGGGGAGATGGCCTGGATCCCGATCGGGACGCTCCACGGCTGCGTGCTCTGGTACTGACCGGTGGTCGAGTACTTGTACTCGAAGGACGGCTCCGAGTTCTTGGCCCGGAAGCGGATCCACCAGGCCTGGACGTCATTGGGGTTGGTCGTGGGTGTCAGCAGGACGGCGTCCGCGTCGTAGAACTGCGAGCCGGGGTGCTCCTGCTGCGCCTTCACCTTGGCCTCCCGCACGATCTGTGTGAGCGGGAGATGGGGTGCCGCGCTGGCGGTGGACGGGGCGATCGGCAGCAGCGACAGGGCCGTGGCGGTCGCGGCGAGCCCGATCCGTGCCCGAAGGCGGCGGCGTGATGTCCGGCACCCGTTCAGTGCGGGTGTCGCGGGCGTGCGGGCGGTGCGCGTGGTGTTCATGTCCTTCATCTCCTTCGACCCGGACCCTGCGTGGTCACGGTGGAAGTCGACTGCCGGGTTCGGCGTGAGCGGTGGCCGACGGGCGAGAGGTCCTCGGCCGGGCTCCGCGGGGATGCAGCCTCCCCGGGTCCAACGGTAGGAAGGTCTCCGGGCGCCGTCTCCTGGCCGTCATCCTCGCTGAGCCGAACAGGCGAACCTCTCACCCGGAGCGATGCCCGTCCGGGGTTTCGCCGCGCGGTCCCGGCCGGTGGGCCCGACACTGTGCCGCTCCTTGATCATCGCTGACTGTTACAAGGTGGTGACACGATCTTCTCGAAGTGGGCGTCCCAGCCGACGAGCCTGTAGATCGTCCTTCAGGCTGCGCTCCACCCACTCCAGGGCGATGTAGTACCGCTCCAGAACCGGGTCCCAGCCCGACTCCAGCATCCGCACGATATGAGGGTGCTCGACAGCTTTGAGTGCGGCGGTCTCCCGTTCCAGGAAGACCTTGATGATTTCGTCGTCGCGCCGCTTGAGTAACTTGATCGCCGCGAACTGCCTGTCACTGTCGCTATTTGCCGTGTCGACGGCCTTTCGCACCTTCGACAGACCGCCGCTGCGCGCGCTGTCTCCCACCAGCAGGAAGCGATCGTTGATCACATGCGGTCCCACACATGCTCCTCGTCCAGCACCGGCGTCAACTACCGGTCCGGCCATCCTGCCAGCCCAGGACTCCTCGGTTGGATGATTCGGCAGATCCGGGCTTGATCGTGGCCAACTCCTCGATGGCTACAGTGCCCGACGCTCGACCAACTTATCGCTTATCTTCGGCTTGTTGGGGAGAGCTGTAGCCGAGGCCGTGGTCGACGGCATCGGAGGCAGCCAATCCGGTGGCCCGGAGGGTGGCCACTTCGGAGTGTCAGGGTGGCCCACTCGTGGTCGAGGGCATCCACGGCGGTGCTACCAGCAGCCGACGGTAGAGGATAGCGCCGTAGCCGCTCCCCCGCACGGAAGGGGCCCGTCGAATCTGTCGATGACGGCCGCCAGTTGCTCGTCCGCTTCGCGATCTACGCCGACCTTCCAGTGCGCTCCAGCTTCGGTACTCGTGCTTGGAGTTCGGCGGGCAGGTACCAGCCTTCGATGGTGGGTGTCATGTAGAGGCGGGCCTTGAGGCCGAGGAGGAGTTGGCGGCGCCTTTCCTGGTCGGCTCGGGTCCAGGCATCGGCGAAGGTCTGGCCGGTCTCGACTTCCACCCAGGCGGAGGGGCGTTGTGGGAGGGCGGCGAGCCGGCGGCGTTCGTCGACGAGGGTTTCGAGGGCTTCGTCCTCGCGCGCTGACCCCAGCCCGCCGGCTACGCACCCGCCCGGCCGCAGTCCGGCCGGGCGGGCCCGGCGGCGGCGCCGCACCAGCCCTGTCCGCCGACGCAACGGTGGTGGGCCACCCGGCAGCCGCAGGCCGGCGGTGCGGACGGGTTCCTGTTCTGCCGCTACCCGGAAGCGGCAACAACGTCCTGCCGCTCCCCGGTGACTGCGGTGCCAGGAGCGGTGGTGGTGACGCTGCCACCCCCGGTGGGCAGCCACAGCCCAGCGGTACGGGGCGGTGCGCGCCGCGTCCGGTGGCACGGGCTCCGGCCCGGCGGCCGGTGAGCTGCCCCCGGTCGCCGCCCCGCCCTCCGGGTTCTCGGTGCCGTCGACGAAGCCCAGCAGGTTGCGGTCGTCGAAGTCGCGGAAGCCGTGCACGGAGTCTACGCACCACCGGGGAAGTCCCCTTCAGGTCCACCATCCCAGCCGGTGAGGCGTCAGCCTGTGGACGGGAGGTTCCCACCTGCGGTGACCATGCCTGTCTCATAGGCGATGACGACCATCTGGGCCCGGTCATGGGCGTGGAGCTTGGCCAGCAGCCGCCGGACGTGTGTCTTGACGGTCGCGATGCTCAGCCCCAGATGCTCGGCGATCACGTGGTTGGGCAGTCCCCGGGCCACCAGTCGGAGGACTTCCCATTCCCGTGGGGTCACGCCCGCTAGCTCCCGGGCGAGTCGCGGGTGCGGCTCGTGGCGTCCGGCGAACTCGCGGATCAGACGGCGGGTGACCGCGGGCGCGAGCAGGGCGTCGCCGGAGGCGACCACCCGCAGGGCTGTCAGCAGGTCGGCGGGGAGGATGTCCTTCAGGATGAATCCGCTGGCTCCGCCGCGGAGTGCCGCGTACACGTACTCGTCCAGGTCGAACGTGGTGAGGACCAGCACACGGGTGCCGACGGCGTCCGGGTCCGCGCAGATGCGCCGGGTGGCCTCCAGACCGTCCATGCCCGGCATCCGGATGTCCATCAACACGACGTCGGGCCGCAGCCGCAGGGCGAGTTCGACGGCCTGCTCGCCGCTGACGGCCTCGCCCGCGACGGTGAGGTCCGGCACGCTCTCGATGAGCAGGCGGAAGCCCGCCCGCAACAGCGCCTGGTCATCGGCGATCAGAACCTGGACCGGCCGGTTCACCGTGCTGCCTCCGATCCGCAGGGCAGCCGCGCATGCACCCGGAATCCGCCCGTCGCCAGGGGGCCGGCGGAGAGGGTCCCGCCGCACATGGCCGCCCGCTCCCGCATCCCGATGAGTCCGTGCCCGCCGCCAGGACGCCGGGACGGGAGCCGGGACGGCGCGTCGTTGACGACCTCGATCTCGACCGCCTCGGGACCCATCCGGGACAGCTTCACCCGGCAGTCCGCCGATCCCGCGTGCCTGACGACATTGGTGAGGGCTTCCTGAACGATCCGGTAGACCGCCAGTTCCACACCCGGGGGGAGCGGTGGATCCGGGTCGACGGACAGCTCCACGCGCGGGCCCGCGCCGGCCGCGAGCGCGGGCAGGTCCGCCAGACCGGGGGCGGACCCCAACTCGGCTCCGTCACCGGGTGATCGCAGAACGCCGAGCATGCGGCGCATCTCGGTGAGCGCCGTCCGGCCCGCCGTCCCGACCAGTGCGAGGGTCCGCTCGGCCTCCTGCGGGTTGGTGGAGGCCACCGCACGGGCCACCTCGGCCCGTACCGCGATGACAGTCAGATGATGGGCCACCACGTCGTGGAGTTCGCGGGCGATCCGCAGGCGCTCGTCCGTCACGGCCTGCAGGGCGGCGAGTTCCGCGTACGACCGCTGCTCTCTCAGCGCGGTGCCCACCAGCCAGGGCAGGGTCATCATCAAAGACGCGAAGACGACGCCCCACGCGACCCCGGAGGCCGGGACCGGTCGCGGTACGAGGGCCATGGCCGCCGCGACGGCGCCCAGCGAGCAGCCGAGCGCCGTCGCGGACCGGCGCCCCGGTTCCCGCGCCGCCACCGTGTACAGGACGGCCCCGACCGGGACCCAGGACTCCTCCCATCCGGTGAACGCCATGGCGAAGACCGCTCCGGCCAGGACCGTGTACAGAACCCGGACGGGCCGTCTACGCCGTACCGCGACCGGCAGCCAGACCACCGCCGCCACAGCTCCCGCGCCCCAGCCACCGCTGTACGTCTCGCTCGCGCCGAACGCCAGGGCGAGGAGCACGGCCGCGACCGTGTCCACGCCGTGCCACTGTCCGTCCCGCAGACGTCTGGCCACCAGCGGCCGTGACTCCCCGTCCCCCATGCCGGCCACGCTATCCAAACGGGGCCCGGGGCCCGTCAGCCCGGAGGACGTCATCCCGCGGGCTGAGTCATCCGCGCGGCCGATGCCCGTCGTACCCTCCTGGGCTGACACCGGGTTACTCCCCGGGGGCGAAGCCGCCGGGCTCATCGGACGGAACAGTGGAGCCATGAATCGGAGAACACTGCTGTCCTCGTGCGCCGGACTGGCCGCCGCCATGATCCCGGGTCCGCTCGCGCCGGTGGCCGCCGCGCGACCGGGGCAGGAGGAACCCGTGCGGTTCCAGCTGCCCGCCCCGAACGGACCGTACCCGCTGGGTACGATCGCGCTGCACCTGGCCGACACCGCGCGGCCGGACCCCTGGGTGCCCTCCCGCCCCTGCCGTGAGCTGATGATCAGCATCTGGTACCCCGCCCGCGGCTGCGCGGCCCGTCCCACTGTTCCCTGGATGCCTCCGGCGGCGGCCGACCGGTACCTGAGCCTCCTCGGCCTGCCTCCCGGCCGGGTACGGCTGGGAGGCACCCACGGCCACGAGGGCGCTCCCGTCGGCGGCCCACCGGGCCCTCTGCCCGTCGTGCTCTACTCTCCCGGCGCCGACGCGTCACGGTCGTTCGGCACCGGCGTCGTGGAAGACCTCGCCAGTCACGGCTTTCTGGTGGTCACCGTCGACCACACCTACGACGCGGCGGCGGTCGCCTTCCCCGGTGGACGCGTCGAGACGAATCCGCTGGGCGGGATCAGCGACTACGCCAAGGCCCTCGCGGTCCGTACCGCCGACATCCGCTTCGTCCTGGACCGGCTCGCCGTCCTCCGCTCGGGTGGCCACCCCGGCGTCTGCCGCACCCCGCTGCCCACAGGCATGCACGGGGCGCTCGACCTGCGGCGCGTCGGGATGCTCGGCCACTCCCTGGGCGGCGCCACCACCGCCGCGACGATGCTCACCGACGGGCGGATCACGGCGGGAGTGAGCCTGGACGGGGGCGCGGCGGGCCCGGTGGTAGACGCCGGGCTCGACCGTCCGTTCCTGGTCGTGGACACCCCGGGCAAGGGCAGCATGGAGAGCAACCCCGCCCTGCGCGCGTTCTGGTCGCGTCTGCGCGGCTGGCGCCTGCATCTGACCGTACGGGGAGCCGCGCACCAGTCGTTCGGCGACGATGTGCTGATCCTGCCGCTGATCGCCCCTCTCCTGGGCATGTCACCGCCCGATCTGGAGGACGAGGTCGGGACGATTCCCGGGCACCGGGCACAGGCGTTCCAACGCGCCTACCCGCGAGCCTTCTTCGACCTCCACCTCCGCGACCAGGGGCGGCTGCTCGACGGTCCCTCCCCCCGCTTCCCCGAGGTCGACTACGCCCGGTGAACACCTTGGCGCCGGTCCCGCCCGTCTGGGCTCCGAGGTACGACGCCGCGGCGTTCACCGGGCGGGGTCCAGCGAGGGAGGGTCGTCGGTGTCCTCGGCTTCGCAGGGAGGATCACGACCCGGGAAATCCTGCGGGCGACGCCTCCACCATCCCGACAGGGGAGCGGCGCCCTGGACGGAGCACGGCCCTGCTCTCGGCGACGGAGGTGAGGATGCCGGGAGGGTTCCTTTGAGGACTTCGACGACGTGGATCTTCGAAAGGGGCTCTCGGTAGCCTTCACCGGCGTCCCGGAAGCGATCACTCCGCCGCGAAGTCGGTGGAGGCCTGTGTCGAGCGCGCCGCCACCCATGCCGGTCGCTGGTCCGACCCCGCGCCCTTCGCCCGAACTCCCTTGGCAGGAAGGCGATCCAGCCTCGCGGCATGCGAAGGCCATGCGTACCAGGGCGGTGGACGCGCGGACCACCCGCGCCTACGGCCTGCGACCCACGACCCGGCCGCGACCCGCCTCGGCCCGGTAACCACCGGGGGCGGCCTCGCCGTCGAGCCGTTCGAGCGCAGAACGACGGCGCAGGCGCACACCCCGACCACGACGGAATCCAGCCGACGCCTCGGCATGGCATCGGACCAGAAGGTAGTATCGGTTTCCACACTGACTGAATATCAAGTGCACGCTATTCATTGGACATTGCTGTCGGGGGCGTCAGCCGACCCCTCAGGTGGGGGGTGCGCCGAGTCGCGCCCCCCTGCGCCCCACCCTCCGCACCGGAACCGACCACCGAAACCGGTAAGAACCCAGAAGGCGTCCATTGGTTACCATCGCAGACTCCGAGCTCGACGTCTTTCCACTCTGCCTCGGCGGCAGCGTCTTCGGATGGACCGTCGACGAGCGGACATCCTTCCGCGTCCTCGACGCCTACGCCGCCGCGGGCGGGAACTTCATCGACACCGCCGACTCCTATTCCCAGTGGGCCCCCGGAAACACCGGCGGGGAGTCCGAGTCCATCCTCGGCAACTGGCTGGCCGCGCGCGGTCAGCGGGACCGTTTCGTCATCGCCACCAAGGTAGGCCGACTGAACGGACTGTCCGGGCTCACGGCGAAGGTCGTTCACCAGGCCGTGGAGGAATCCCTGCGCCGTCTGCGGACGGATCATATCGACCTCTACTACACGCACGCGGACGACCCGGAAACCCCCCTCGAAGAGACCCTCGCCGCACTCGACACACTGATCGTGGCAGGGAAGGTGCGCCATATCGGCGCCTCGAACATCAGCGGCCCCAGGCTGGCTGAATCCCTTGAGGTTTCGAAGCGTTCGGGGCTCGCCTCGTACGTGGCGGTCCAGCCTCCCTACAACCTCATGGAACGCGAGCCCTTCGAGAGCGGGATCGCCCCGGTCTGCGAGCGCGAGGGCGTCTCCTGCGTCCCGTACTTCGCCCTGGCGCAGGGCTTCCTGACGGGCAAGTACCGCGAAGGCGCACCCGCCGTTCCCAGCGTCCGCAGCGACGCGGCACGACCGTACGGCGAAACGCCCCGCGGCCGCACGGTGCTCCGGACGCTGGACACGATCGCCTCCGAGCACGACACCGCCCCCGCCGCGGTGGCCCTGGCCTGGCTGAGGGCGCAGCCCCATGTCGTCGCTCCGCTCGCCAGTAGCAGGACGCCCGAGCAGCTCGCCGAACTGACCCCGGGAGCGACCCTGGAACTCTCCCCGGCCGAGGTTCACTCGCTGGACCTCGCTTCACGAACCACCGCGGCGGACCACCATGCGCATGTCGGCTGAAGGAGGAGGAGCCGCCGTGACCCTCACCCCCCACACCGCCCTGATCGGATTCGACGCCGTCAAGTCGTTCATCTCGGTAGCGCGCGATGAATACGAGGCCTGTACCCCGCAGGAACCACCCTCCTGTTTCGCCCTCCTGCTCGGCACCGTCGACGACGGTGTCGCGGCCATCACCTCGGTCCAGTTCGCGACCAACGTCCGTGCCACCGACCCGATGGCGCTCGAAGAGTTCTCGAGCTCCATAGAGCCGTGCTTCGGAAGCGCCTACCGAAACCCCCGCCGGGGATTCTGGTGCAGCTCGCAGGATCTGCTTCGTATTCACCGGCAGGCGGACCGTGACGGGGCCGAGATCCTGGGCTCCATCCATCTGCATCCCGACTGGCACCGGATCGGCCCACCCGAAGAGCGAGGGCTGCGAATAAGCGAGGAGCCGACACCGATGGACCGCTACATGCTCGACAACAGTCGGTACCCGGTGAACATGATCTGCTATCTGGAATCCGGCCCACAGGGGGTTTCCGCCGCACTCGCGGCATGGGGCCCTCCTCCCGAGGAGGAGGTCGCGGCGCCATGCCCCCGCCTCCTTCTGAGGTTCAGCGCGTCCTGAGGAACGGCAGGCTCACCCCTCGCCACCGGCGGGACTCCGCCCCGGTCACGCTCGCGGATGTGACCGGGGCGGGGCCGCCCGTCCACCCCTGGGTGAGTACCGCCGGAACGGGGCCGTCGGGGCGGACGGTGGTGCTGTAGGCGGCGCTGGTGGAGGTGGAGGAACAGCCCGGTCGGCGTGGTCTCGGTGGCCTCGTGCCCGGCGACCGGCAGGGTGACCCGCTCGTCCCGGATGAACGTGTCGTGCCGGAGCATCATGGCCCCGATCCGGGGGCCCGACACCGTACCGCCCGCTGCCCGGGGGCCGGCGAGTCAACCCCGTGGGTCGACAACGACGCGGCGTGGAGAATTGATCATCTGATGGTCAGTCAGAACCTCGCGGACACCTGCACCAAGGCCTACATCGAACGCCCCGCCTCCTCTGCCGATCGATGGAGCAACCACGCACCGGTGACCGCCGTCTTCGACCTTGACCAACTCCTGTAGCACCGACGGGAAGTCGGACGACTGGCTTCTGATGCCTCGGCCGTCGCGCTGCTTGATTCGGGCGACGACCGAGACTGCCACCGGCCTGCGGCTGGATCGCGCCGCCATCCGTGCTTCGGAGTGATGGTCAGCTGACGCTCCAGAAAAATCGTTTTGCAAAGGCCAAGGCCGTCTCGCCGCAGCATGGGCGACGAATGGCATCGACGCCCATACGCAGGACCTGCCGGTGTTCTGTCGCTTCCTCCACGAGCCCCGGACCGGGAAGTCGACCCACCCGACCCGACCGCGCCACCGGAGCAGCAGACGTTGCCAAGGTCGAGACCGCCGACCGGCTCGCACCCGCACCCATCGCTGAGACCCAAAACGCCACCGGCAGGGGGCACGCCAGGGTCCCGGCCGGCCGCCAAGCGGAGCACCCCTCGTCCGGCCACGCCGCCCAGGCCGCCGACCTGGTGACCCGTTTCGAGCGGGCCAAGGCCGCAGACGACGTGTCTGCCGCGACCTCGATCCGTGAGGAGTCGGTGCGCGCCCTCGGCGCACCCGGGGTGCCGGGATCGACGGCCAAAACGCTTCGACGGCTTCTGAGGAACCTGCACAAGTGGATCGGTTCGCACGAGGCCGGCGACGTCCTGGGGGGGGGGGGGGGAGGGGGGAGGGGAGGGTCTGCGCGGAGAGGGG
>NZ_JBHVWW010000112.1:0-881 GCF_042882025.1 Kitasatospora sp. NPDC058243 | reverse complement strand
ATGTTGAGCGCGCCCCTCCCCTCTCGCATGTGTCCCTTTCCCCCGGCCCCGCTAGCGCCCCCCGACGGCCCCCCTCCTCGTCCCCCTGCGCCCCAGGACTCCGGGCCGGCTTACAGCAGGGTGGCCTCGGCGGTGCCAATGGCCTGGGGCACCGCCAGAATCGCGCCGTCGACGTAGTCGATGCCGGCCTCGGCCGCCCACTCGGCGGTCTCCCGGGCCCGGGTGGAGCTCGCCATGGTCAGGTTGACCAGGGTGCGGCCGGTCAGGGAGGAGGCGGCCGGGTCCAGCAACCTGTGCACGGCGTCGTAGTCCGAGACACGGACGACGACCAGCGGGCTCGCCTCGAGCGCGCTCCTGACCGAGCCGGCGAGGGGCGCGCCCTTGGCGACGAGCTGCTCGGCCTTGCCGGCCGAGCGGTTCCAGACGGTCGTCGGGTGGCCCTTGTCCAGGAAGACCGCGGCCGACGCCTGGCCCATCACCCGCGGTGGACGGTGCACGGCCTGCCCGCCGGACCCGACGTCACGGCCGAGGCCCCGGGCGACCTGCTGGACGTCCTCCTCGCCTTCGGCGAGCCGCCCGGCCCGGTGGGCCGTCGCTGCGAACGGTGGTCCCGTGCAAGCGCATTGGCCGGGTAGGACGAGTTGGACGGGCCGACCGGCCGGTCACCAGCCGTCGGTGAGCCGGAAGGCGTGGGAGAAGGAGGCTCCGCCCGTGTTCATCCATTCATCGAGGACGCCGTAGGTGTCGTTGCGGGCGATGAGGTCGGCACGGCCGGTGCCCCGGAAGTCACCGGCAACCGTCTGCGAGAACGGACCCCACCCGTCGGTGACGAGCACGCGGCCGGCGAAGGTACCGTCCCCATTGCCGGGCCACATGTACAA
>NZ_JBHVWW010000111.1:0-16813 GCF_042882025.1 Kitasatospora sp. NPDC058243 | reverse complement strand
GGCCCGGGCCGCCCGGGCCGGCGGTGCGGGCCCCGCCGCGGTGCTGCTCGC
The DNA here is from genome assembly GCF_042882025.1 of Kitasatospora sp. NPDC058243. Lineage (NCBI taxonomy): Bacteria > Bacillati > Actinomycetota > Actinomycetes > Kitasatosporales > Streptomycetaceae > Kitasatospora > Kitasatospora sp. NPDC058243. Next base: position 16,762 of record NZ_JBHVWW010000111.1, on the reverse strand, counting down.
CGCCGCCGCCGTCCACGCGCACCGGCTGACCGGCGCCCGGGAGCTGCTGCTCGGACACTGGCGCCCGGCGCCCGGCCCGGGCGGCCGCGGCCTGGTCGTCCCGGTGCGCCTGGCCCCGGCCCCCGGGCTCAGCTTCACCGCCGTCCTCCGGCAGGCCGGCCGCGCCCTGCGCGCGGTCCGGCGCCACGGCCACCGGCCGGACCTCGACCTGCCCTGGGGCCCGTCCTCCGGGTACGGCCTGGTCACCGGGATCGCCGACAGCGCCGAGCGGGTGGCGTACGGCCCCGGGACGGTCGCCGTCCTGGCCCGCGCCTGGGGCGAGCCGCTGCCCGGCCTGTTCCTGCGTGCCGACCCCACCCCCGGCCCGGCGGACCGGGACGGGGCGTGGCGGGTCGCCGCCGGCGGCCACGGCGCCGACCCGGCGGCCCACCGCCGGCTGGTCCGGCTGCTGGCGCGGCTGGCGGCCCGGCCCGACGAGCCGATCCACTCCTTCGACCTCGCCGACGGGGACGAGCTCGCCCTGCTGCGGAAGGCCAACGCCACCGAACACGCGGTGCCCGAGACCACCGTGCCCGCCGCGTTCGCCGCCCAGCTGGCGCGGACCCCGTCCGCCGTCGCGGTGCGCGGCGGGGGAGAGGTGCTGGACTACGCCGAACTGGACGGGCGCTCCGAGCGGATCGCCCGGCTGCTCGCCGGCCTCGGTGTCGGCCGCGAGGACGTCGTCGCGGTGCTGCTGCCCCGCACGCCCGCCCTGGTCGCGGCCGTGCTGGGCGTGCTGAAGGCCGGCGCCGCCTACCTCCCGGTCGACCCGGGCCACCCGCGCGGCCGGGTGGAGTTCGTGCTCGCGGACGCCCGCCCCCGGGTGGTGCTGACCACGGCGCAGCTGGCCGCCGCCGTGCTGCCGGAGCCGGCCGCCGACGGCCCGTCCGTCGTCCTGCTGGACGAGCCCGCTGCCGTCGAGACCGCCTGCCCCGCGCCCGCCGGTCCCGAGATCGCCGAGGCGAAGCCCACCCGCCCGCTGCCCGGCAACGCGGCGTACGTCATCCACACCTCCGGCTCCACCGGGACGCCGAAGGGCGTGGTGGTCACCCACCGGGCCGTGGCCAACCTCGCCGCCTGGGCGGCGGCCGAGCTCGGCCCCGAGGCGCTCTCCCGGGTGCTCGGCTCCACCTCGCTCTCCTTCGACCTGTCGGTCTTCGAGCTCCTGGTGCCGCTGTTCACCGGCGGCAGCGTCGACCTGGTGGACAACCTGCTCACGCTGCTGGAACGCCCGGACTGGTCCGGCAGCCTGGTCAACACCGTCCCGTCCGTGTACCAGCAGGTCGCCCGCGCCGAGTGGGTGCGCGAGCGGGCGACGACCTACGTGTTCTGCGGCGAGCCGCTGCCCGCCGCGCTGGTCCGCCAGGTGCACGCCCGCAACCCGGACGCCCGGGTGCTCAACCTCTACGGCCCCACCGAGGCCATCGTGTACGCCACGGCCGGGGCGTGCCCGCCCGGCGCGGACGGTGAGCCGTCGATCGGCGTGCCGATCGGCAACGTGCGCGCCCACGTCCTCGACCCGGCCCTGCGGCCCACGCCGGTCGGCGTCACCGGCGAGCTCTACCTGGCCGGGGACTACCTGGCCCGGGGCTACGCCCACCGGCCGGGGGCCACCGCCGAGCGCTTCCTGCCCGACCCGTTCGGCCCGCCCGGCGCCCGGATGTACCGCACCGGGGACCTCGCCCGCTGGACCGCCGCCGGGGAGCTGGAGTACGCCGGCCGCACCGACCACCAGGTGAAGATCCGCGGCCACCGGATCGAACTCGGCGAGATCGAGGCCCGGTTGGCGGAGCTGGACGGCGTCCGGCGGGCCGTGGTGGTCGCCACCGACGACGGCGAGGGCGACCGCCGCACGACGGCCTTCCTGGTCGCCGCCGAGGGCCGCCCGGCCGATCCGGAGGCCGTCCGGGCGGCGCTGCGCGAGGTGCTGCCCGCACCCGTCGTCCCGGCCGCCCTGGTCTTCCTCGACGACCTCCCGACCAACGCCAACGGCAAGACCGACCGCAGCGCACTCGCCGCCCTGGCCGCCGGAACCGTGGACGGGGCGTCGCCCGAGCCCGCCGCCGCCCCGGCCGCCGGCCCCGTCGAGGTGCTGCGCGAGCTCTTCGCCGGCGTCCTCGGCCTGCCCGAAGTCGGCCCGGACGACAGCTTCTTCGCCCTCGGCGGCGACAGCATCCGCTCCATCAAGCTGCTCCGCCGGGCCCGCCGGGCCGGGCTGGCGCTCGCCCCGGAGGACGTGTTCGCGCACCCGACCCCGGCCGGACTCGCGGCCGTCGCCACCGCGCTCGACCCCGCCGACCAGGGCGCCGGCCGGCCCGCCGACGGCGAACTGCTCCCGCTGGACGCCGCCGAGCGCGCCTGGTTGCAGGCCCGGTTCCCGGGCCACCGGGACGTGCTGCCGCTGACACCGCTCCAGGAGCGGCTGCTCTTCCCCACCCAGCACAGCCAGGGCGGCGGCGGGGCCTACGTGATGCGGCTGTGGATGCTCTTCGACGGGCGGCTCGACCCGGCGGCGCTGCGCCGCGCCGTCGAGGCGCTCTGCCGCCGCCACCCGAACCTGGCGGCCGGGTTCGTCCGCCTCCCCGACGGCCGCCCGGTGCAGGTCGTCCCGGACCGCCTGCCGCCGTTCACGGAGCTGGACCTCGGCGGCCTCACGGCGGCCGAACAGGAGGCGGAGACCGAGCGGTTGGCCGCCGAGGCGAGGACCACCCGGTTCGACCCGGCCGACCCGCCGCTGATCCGCTTCACCCTGCTGCGGCTGGGCCCCGGAGAGGGCGTGGGAGCGCAGCGGTACCGGCTGGAGGTGGTCGCCCACCACACCCTGATCGACGGCTGGTCCAACCAGCTCCTCCTGCCGGAGCTGTTCGCCCTGTACCGCGACCCGGCCGGACTGCCCGAGCCGGTGCCGCTGCGCGCCCACCTGGCCTGGCTGGCCGGCCGGGACCACGAGGCCGCCCGCCGGGCGTGGCGCGAGGCCCTGGCCGCGCCGATCGAACCCACCCTGGTGACGCCGCCCGGGCTGCCGCCCGCCGACGGGTGGCCGGGCCGCCGCTACCGGCCCCTGGGCGAGGAGCGCACCGAACGGCTCGGCGCCCTCGCCGCCGGGCTGGGCATCACGCTCAACACCGTGCTCCAGGCCACCTGGGCGCTGCTGCTGGCCGAGCGGACCGGCCGCCCCGACACCGTGTTCGGGATCATCGTCAACGGCCGCTCGCCGGAGCTGCCGGGCTCCGAGTCCGTCATGGGCTTCCTCATCAACACCCTGCCGCTGCGGATCACCCTGCGGCCGGAGGAGTCGCTGGCCGGGCTGCTGACCCGGGTCCAGCGCGAGCAGGTCCGGATGATCGCCCACCAGCACCTGGGAATCCCCGCGATCCAGCGGGCGACCGGCCTCGGCGAACTCTTCGACACCGTCATGGTGTACGAGAACTTCCCGCAGTCCGGCGACCAGGGCGACGCGCTCCCGGGGGTGCGGATCACCGGTTCGGGCAGCGAGACGGCCGCGCACTACCCGCTGTCGCTGATGGCCATCCCGAGGGACGGCGGACTGGAACTCGACATCCTGCACCGGGAGGACGCCGTCGACGCCGAGGCCGCCGACGCCCTGCTGGCCCGGCTGCTGGGGCTGCTCGACACCCTCGTCGCCGAGCCGGACACCACCGTCGGCGCCCTCGGTCTGCTCGACTCCTGGCCCGCGACCGCCGGGCCCGCCCGCACCCCGCTCCCCGCCACCGACGCCACCGTCGCCGCCGTCCCCGCGCCGCCCGCCGACGGCCTGGAGCCCATGCTGGCCACCCTGCTGCCGCTGCGCTCGACCGGCACCGGCGCGCCGCTGTTCTGCGTGCACCCGGCCGCCGGGATCGGCTGGACGTACGCGGCGCTGCTGGGGCCGCTCGGCGACCGGCCGCTCTACGTCCTGCAGTCCCGCGGCCTCGACGGCCGGGGGCCGCTGCCGGCCAGCGTGGAGGAGGTGGCCGAGGACTGCGTGCGGGAGATCCGCGCCGTCCAGCCCGACGGGCCCTACCACCTGCTCGGCTGGTCGTTCGGCGGCCTGGTCGCCTACGCCGTGGCCGCCCGGCTGCAGGAGCAGGGCGCGGAGGTGGGCCTGCTCGCGATGCTCGACAGCTACGTGCTCGCCGACCTGCCCGCCCGCTCGGAGGCCGAGGTGCTCGCCGAGCAGGGCCACGTCCGTAACGCCCTGCTGCGGCTGACCGGCGTCGACCGCCCCGCCGACGCGCCCGCGCCGACCGCCGAGGAGTTCCTCGTCCTCGCCAAGGACTCCGACTCGCCGCTCTCCGTCTTCTCCGAACACCACCTGACCGCGCTCGCCGAGGTCTACGACAACAACGTCCGGCTCGGCCGGGCCTTCCGCCCCGGCCGGTACCGCGGCGACCTGCTCCTCATCGAGGCCGTTCCGGAGACCAGCGGGCCCGTCCAGGACCCGGAGAGCTGGCTGCCCCACCTCGACGGCGGCCGGCTGCTGCGGCACCGGACCGACCACGGCCACCAGGACCTCGGCGGCCCGGCCGCCCTCCTCGACCTCGCCCCGGCGCTGCTCGACCGGCTCGGTGACCCGTCCGGGCCGCACGGGTCACCGAGCCCGCACGAGCCGCACCAGCCGCACGAGCCGGAAAGGAGCTGACCGGATGTCCGCCACGCCCGCCTCTCCCGCCTCTCCCGCCCGACGACGGCCGCTCACGGCCCCGCAGTCGGGAATCTGGTTCGGCCACGAGGCCGACCCCACCCGGCGGCGGTTCACCGCCGGCCAGTACGTCCAGTTCCACGGCGCGATCGACGAGGAGCTGTTCGAACGCGCGCTGCGGGGCGTGGTGGCCGGCAGCGAGAGCCTGCGGGTGCGCTTCGAGCCGACCGCCGACGGCGCCGTCCAGATCATCGAGGACGCCGCCGACTGGCCGCTGCACCGGCAGGACCTGCGCCACCACGAGGACCCGGCCGCCGCCGCCCGCGCGTTCCTCGCCGCCGAACTCGCCCACCCCTACGACCTGACCGCCCGCCCGCCCTTCGACCACTTCCTGCTGCGGACCGGCGAGGCGGAGTACCTCTGGTACCTCCGGATGCACCACATCCTGTGCGACGGGGTGGGCGGGGCCGGGCTGATGCGCCGGGTGGCGGCCGAGTACACGGCGCTGCACGCGGGCGAGCCGGCCTCCACCGGCGTGCACGACCCGCTCCAGGCCCTGCTGGACGACGATGCCGCCTACCGCGCCTCCGCCCGGTTCCGCACCGACGCCGCTTTCTGGGCCGAGGAGTTGGCCGGCCTCGGCGACCCGCCCCGCCTCGCGGGCGGGCGCGGCGCCCCGACCGGCTCGGGCCCGCGCCCGCCGGTCGCCGTCCGGACGGAGCTGTCCGCCGAACGCTGGGCCGCTGTCCGCGAGCGCGTCGGCGCGGGCTGGACGGCGCTGTTCCCGGCCGCGCTCGCCGTCGCGCTGCACGCCGACACCGGCGAGGGCACGGCGGTGATCGGCCTCGGCGTCCGCGGACGGGACGCCGCGCTGGCCCGGCGGGCCCTCGGCATGACGGCGAACGTCGTGCCGCTGCGGCTCGCCGTCGACCCGGCCGCCACCGTCGGCGGCCTGGTGACGGCCACGGCGGACCGGGTCCGGGCCGCGCTGCGCCGCCAGCGGTACCGCTTCGAGGACCTGCTCCGCGACACCGCCGCCGCCCGGGGCGACCGGCCGCTGATCGGCCCCACCCTGAACCTGCTGCCGCTCGACCCGGGCCTGCGGTTCGGCGGGATCCCGGCCACCGTGCACGAGGTCTCGCCGGGCCTGCCCGAGGACTTCGCGCTCGGCGTCTACGACAACGGCCGCGCCACCCTGCCGGTGTTCGCCGACGCGGTCGGCGACTACCCCGAGGACACCGTCCGGGCCCACCTGGACCGGGTGCTCGACCTCGTGACGGCGCTGGCCGAGGCGCCCGAGGGGCTCCCGGTCGGCCGGCTGCGCACCGGCGGCGGAGCCGTCGCCCTGCCCGCGCCCGCGCCCGGGTCGGCGCGGACCGAGCCGGACGGCGACACCCTGGTCTCGCTGTTCGAACGGCAGGCCGCCGCCCGCCCGCAGGCACCCGCCGTGGTGCTGGGGGAGACCGTCCTCACCTACCGCGAACTCGACCTGCGCGCCGACCGGTTGGCCCGCCGGCTCGCCGCCCGGGGCGTGCGCCGCGGCGACCTGGTGGGCGTCGCCCTGCCCCGCTCGCCGGACCTGGTGGTCGCGCTGCTCGGCGTCCAGAAGGCCGGCGCCGGCTACCTGCCGCTGGATCCGGACTACCCGGTCGAGCGGCTGCGCGCGACCATCGAGGACGCCGCGCCCCGGCTCGTGGTGACGGACGACTCCGCCCGGGCGGCGCTGCCCGACGGCGTCGAGACCCTGTCCGTCGACGGCGCGGACGAGCCCGCCGACCGGACGCAGCCGCAGCGCCCCGGCCCGGACGGCGTCGCCTACGTCATCCACACCTCCGGCTCCACCGGCCGCCCCAAGGGCGTCCTGGTCACCCACCGCAACGTCACCCGGCTGCTCGCCACCACCGCCGACCGGTTCGGCTTCGGACCGGACGACACCTGGACCCTGTTCCACTCCTACGCCTTCGACTTCTCGGTCTGGGAGCTGTGGGGCGCCCTGCTGCACGGCGGCCGCCTGGTCGTCGTCCCCCGGGACACCGCCCGCTCGCCCGAGGAGTTCCTGCGGCTGCTCGCCGACGAGCGCGTCACGGTGCTCAACCAGACCCCCTCGGCGTTCACCCAGCTGGCCGCAGCCGACGCCGCCCACCCCGGCCCGAGCGCCCGGCTCGCCCTGCGCCACGTCATCTTCGGCGGTGAGCAGCTCGAACCCTGGCGGCTCGCGGACTGGTACCTGCGGCACCCGCAGGACGCGCCCCGGCTCGTCAACATGTACGGCATCACCGAGACCACCGTGCACGTCACGGCCGGCGACCTCGACGCCTCGGCCGTGGCCTCGGGCGCCGCCACCATCGGCCGGCCGCTGCCCGACCTGCGGGCGTACCTGCTGGACGCCGCCCTGCGGCCGGTGCCCGACGGCCTGCCCGGCGAGCTGTACGTGGCCGGCCCCGGCCTCGCCCGCGGCTACCTCGGCCGCCCCGCGCTGACGGCCGGCCGCTTCACCGCCGACCCGTACGGCCCGCCCGGCAGCCGGATGTACCGCAGCGGGGACCGCGCCCGCCGCCGCCCCGACGGCGAACTCGAACACCTGGGCCGCACCGACCGGCAGGTGAAGATCCGCGGCTACCGGATCGAACCGGGGGAGATCGAGGCCGCGCTCGCCGCGCTGCCCGGCATCTCCGGCGCCGCCGTCCTCGCCACCGAACGGGAGCCCGGGCGCAAGGCGCTGACCGCCTACCTGCTCGGCACCGAGGAGGCCGTCCGCGCGGCCGCCGACCACGCCCACGCGTCGCTCCCGGACCACCTGGTGCCCGCGGCCTTCGTCGCCGTCGAGGCCTTCCCGCTGACCGCCAACGGCAAGCTCGACGAGCACCGGCTGCGGGCCCGGGAGGCCAGGGCGGCGGACGGCCGGGGCCGGGCGCCCAGCGGCGAGCACGAGACCTGGCTGCACCGGCTGTTCGGCGAACTCCTCGGGGCCGACGGCTTCGGCACGGACGAGAGCTTCTTCGCCCTCGGCGGCGACTCCCTCTCGGCGAACCGGCTGGTGGTCCGCGCCCGGGCCGAGCTGCCCGCCGAGCTGTCGGCCGAACTGACCATCCGGGACGTCTTCGCGGCCCCCACCGTGGCCGGCCTGGCCGCCCGGATCGGTGCCCGTGGCGCCGCCCGCCAGGGTGCGGCAGAGGCCGGTCGGGCGCGCCCGCAGCGCCCGCAGGCCGGCCCCCGGCCGGAGCGCATCCCGCTCTCCTACGCCCAGCGCGGCCTGTGGTTCCTGCACCGGCTCGGCGAGCAGGCGTCGACCTACCACGTCCCGCTCGCCGCCCGGCTGACCGGGCCGCTCGACCTGGCCGCGCTACGGGCCGCCGCGGGCGACGTCCAGCAGCGGCACGAGAGCCTGCGCACCGTGTTCCCGGCCACCGACGGGCAGCCGTACCAGCGGATCCTCGACGACCCGCCCCTCCCGCTGACCGTCCGGCACCCCGACCCCGCCGACCTGGACGCGGCGGTGCACGAGGAGGTCCACCGCCCCTTCGACCTCGAACACGGCCTGCCCTGGCGGCTGGTGGTGTTCACCGCCGGGCCCGGCACCCACCTGCTGCTGATCGTCCTGCACCACATCACCGCCGACGAACAGTCGCTGGGCCCGCTGACCCGCGACCTCGCCGCCGGCTACGCCGCCCGGGCCCGCGGCCGGGCCCCCGAGTGGCCCCGACTGCCGCTCCAGTACGCCGACTTCACGCTCTGGCAGCGCCGGGAGCTCGGCCCGGCCGGCGAGCCCGACAGCCCGCTGGCCACCGAATTGGCGCACTGGCGCGAGACCCTGCACGCCGCGCCGGGGCGCACCGCGCTGCCGGTGGACCACGAGCCGCCGCCCGGCACGGCCCTGCGCGGGGCCGCCGCCGAGTTCCAGTGGGACGCCGAACTGGTCGCCGCAGCGGCCGAATTGGCGGCCGGCCGGGGAGCCACCCTGTTCATGGTGCTGCACGCGGCCGTCGCCTGCCTGCTCGCCCGCTCCGGAGCGGGCACCGACCTCGTCCTCGGCACGGTCACCGCCGGCCGCGCCGACCCCGCCCTGGACGACCTGGTCGGCTACTTCGCCCAGCCGCTCGCCCTGCGCACCGACCTCTCGGGCCGCCCGGGCTTCGCGGAGCTCGTCGACCGCGTCCGGCACGCCGACCTCACCGCCTTCGCCCACGACCAAGCGCCCTTCGACCGGGTCGTGGACGCCCTCGCACCCGACCGGAAACTCGGCCGCCACCCGCTGTTCCAGGTGATGATCACCCTGCACGGCGGGCGCCGGCCCGCGCTCACCCTGCCCGGCCTGTCCGGCGCACCGCACCGGTTCGAGCGGGTGATGGCCAAGTTCCCGCTGCTCTTCGAGTTCACCGAACAGCCGGACGGCACGGTGCGCGGCGTCCTGGAGTACAGCACCGGCCACTTCCGCCCCGAGACCGCCGAGCGCCTGGCGCAGGGCCTCGGCCGTCTGCTGGCGGCCGCCCTGGCCGACCCGGCGGCACCCGTCGACACCCTCGACGGCCTCGACGCCCTCGACGTCGTTGGCACCCTCGACCTGTCGGACACGCCAGGGCCGGCCGCCCGCCCGCAGCCCGTCACCGGCCCGGACGGCGGCTCGCCCGCCGAGGAGCAGCTGCGGACCCTGTTCGGCAGCGTCCTCGGCCGGGCGCGGCCCGGGCCGTCGGAGGGGTTCTTCCGGCTCGGCGGGGACAGCATCCTGGCGATCCAACTGGCCACCCGGGCCCGGTCGGCGGGAGTGCTGATCACGCCGAAGGACGTGTTCACCCACCAGACCCCGCGCGCCCTCGCCGCTGCCGCGGCCGTCGTCCCGGACGCCGGCCGCGCCCCGGCCGCCCGCCCGGCGGCGCCCGCGCCCCCGGGCGAGGTGCTGCCGCCCACCCCGATCGCGGACTGGCTGGCGGCCCGCGGCGGACCGATCCACGGCTACGCCCAGTCCCTGCTGTGCGAGGTGCCGCCCGGCGCCACCGAACACACCCTGCGCACCGCCCTCCAGCAGCTCGTCGACCACCACGACGCGCTGCGGACCCGCCTGACCGGGGCCCCGGGCGAGCCGCTCGCCTTCGAGATCCGGCCCGCCGGGACCGTCCCGGCGGCCCCGCTGCTGCACCGGATCGACCTCGCCCGCGAGGGCCTGGCCACCGCCCCCGGCCGCGACCCGGCGCCCGCCCTGCTGCAACTCGTCGCGGAACAGCGGCACGACGCCCGCCGCCGCCTCGACCCCTACCGGGGCGACCTGCTGCGGGCGGTCTGGTTCGACGGCGACCAGGGCGGCCTGCTGCTGATGGTGATCCACCACCTCGCCGTCGACGGCGTCTCCTGGCGGATCCTGCTCGACGACCTCGCCCGGGCCCACCGGGCCGCCGCCGACGGCCACCCGGCCGACCTCGCCGCCGTCCCCGTCACGGCCGCCGACTGGGCCCGTGCGCTGCGGGCCGCCGAGGCCGACCCGGCGGTCGCCGCCGACCGCGACCACTGGCACGGCCTGCTGACCGCGGGCACCGGGACCATCGGCACCCGGCCGCTGGACCGCACCCGGGACACCGTGGCCGGGGCCGAGACCCTGCGCACCACCCTGGGCGGCGGCCCGACCGCCGCCCTGCTGACCGACCTGCCCGACCGACTCGGCGCCGCCGTACCGGAGATCCTCCTCGGCGCGCTCGCCGCCGCCCTGCACGGCTGGCGCGCCCGCAGCACCGACGGCCCGCTCCTGGTGGACGTCGAGGGCCACGGCCGCGACCCGGAACTCGCCGCCCTCGACGGCCTCGACCTCTCCCGGACGCTGGGCTGGTTCACGGTCATCCACCCCGTCCTGCTGGACACCGGCCCGGCCGCGCCCGACACCGGGGGAGCGGCCCGCGTCGAGAACCTGGCCCCCGCCGGCGGCCTCGCCCCCGCCGCCGACGACCTGGCCCGCGCCGTCGCGGCCGCCCGGCAGCGCCTGCGCGCCACCCCCCACCGGGGCCTGACGTACGGGCTGCTCCAGCGGTCCGGCACGCTGCCCGACCGCCCGGCCCCGATCGCCTTCAACTACCTGGGCCGCTTCGACACCACCCGACGCGGCCCCTGGCAGCCCGTCCCCGGCACCCTGCGCGGCGAGGCCGACCCCACCCTGCCGCTCGCCCACACCCTCTCGGTCGACGCCTTCGTGGAGACCGGCCCGGACGGCCCGCGGCTGCGGGTCGAATGGGCCTGGCCGGCCGGCGTGCTGGCCGCCGACGCGGTGGCCGAACTCGCCGCCCGCTGGGAGCAGGCCCTCACCACCCTGTCGTCCGCCGGCCCGCCCCGGGCCGAGGGGCCCGCAGCCGAGGCCCAGCCCGAGGAGCCCGCCGAAACGTCCGCCGAAGCCTCCGCCGAGGCCGCCGCGCCCGCCGCCGTCCTGCTGCCCGCCACACCGCTCCAGGCCGGCCTGCTGTTCCACTCCCGCTACGCCGCCCACGACGGCCGCCGCGACCCGTACCTCGTGCAGCTCGTCCTCGACCTCACCGGCGCGATCGACCCGGAGCGGCTCCAGGACGCCGCCCGGCGGCTGCTGGCGCGCCATCCGCAGCTCGCCGGGGCCTTCACCAGCGGCGAGTCCGGCCCGCCGCAGCAGGTCGTGCCGGTCGAGGTGACGCTGCCCTGGCGCACCGTGGACCTCACCGGGCGGGCGGAGCGGGAGCAGTCCGCCACCGCCCGGCGGCTCGTGGAGGAGGACCGCCGGCCGTTCGCGGTCGACACGCCGCCGCTGATCCGCTTCACCCTGCTGCGGCTGGCCGCCGACCGGTGGCGGCTCGTCTTCACCCACCACCACCTGCTGCTGGACGGCTGGTCGGTGCCGATCGTGCTGCGCGAGCTGCTCGCGCTGCACCGGGGCGTCGACCTGCCCCCGGCGCCGTCCTACCGCCGCTACCTCGACTGGCTGGCCGGGCGCGACGACGCGGCCGCGCGCGGCGCCTGGCGCACGGCCCTCGCCGGGGCCGAGCCCACCCGGGTCGGCCGGCCCGCGCCGGCCGGCGGCGAGGGCGCCGACGACGGCCCGTCGACGAGCGTCTTCACCCTGCCCGCCGGGCTCACCGCCGGGCTGCGGGCGCGCGCCGCGCAGTGGGAGGTGACCCTCGGCTCCCTGGTGGCGACGGCGTGGGCGCTGGTGCTCTCCCACCTCACCGGCCGCGACGACGTCCTGTTCGGCACCACCGTCGCCCAGCGCCCGGCCGAACTGCCGGAGGCGGAGCGGCTCGTGGGCCTGCTGATCAACACCGTCCCGGTCCGGGCCCGGCTGCACCCGGGCGAGCCGCTGCGCGAGCTCGCCGCCCGGCTCCAGCGGGAGCGCACCGCGTTGCTGGACCACGAGCACCTGGGGCTCACCGCGGTGGAGGAGGCCGCCGGCGCCGGGCGGCTCTTCGACAGTTCGCTGGTGTTCGAGAACTACCCGCTGGACGAGGCCGGGTTCGTCGAGCCCGCGCCGGGCCTGCGGATCGGCGCCGTCGAACCGTTCGACGGCACCCACTACCCGCTCTCGCTGGTGGTGCTGCCGCGCCAGGGCGGCCTGGACGTGCGGCTCCAACTGCGCCCCGCCGAACTGGACCGGTACCTCGACGCGGACCGGCTGCGCACCTTGCTGACGGCCGCCTGCGCCACCCTGGCCGGTCCGGGCGCGGACGCGCTGACCACCGGCCGGGTCGACCTGCTGCCGCCCGTCCAGCGGGCGGGGCTGCGGGCCTGGGGCACCGGCCCGGCGGCCGACGCCGAACCGGTGTCGGTCGGCGCGCGGTTCGAGCGGCTGGCGGCCGACCACCCGGACCGGATCGCCCTGCGCCACGTCGACGGCGCCGGTACCGCCGGCACCACCACGTACGGCGCGCTGAACGCCGACGCCAACCGGCTGGCCCACCACCTGGCGGCCCTCGGGGTGCGGCCCGGCACCCGGGTCGCCGTGCGGCTGCCGCGCAGCCCGGAGGTGCCGGTGGCGATGCTGGCGCTGGCCAAGCTCGGCGCCGTCTGCGTCCCGCTGCACCCGGGGTTCCCGGCCGAGCGGCTGCGCGCGCTCGCCGCCGAGGCGGGCACCGAACTGCTGCTGGACGCCGAGCTGTTGGCGGCGGCCCGGCGGGCGGGCGGGAGTACGGACGACCCCGGCGTGGAGGTGCGGCCCGGGCAGGTCGCCCAGCTGCTGTACACCTCGGGCTCGACCGGCCGCCCCAAGGGCGTGGCGGTCACCCACCGCAACATCCTCGCCCTGGCCGACGACCCGCTGTGGCACGGCCCCGACCACGACCGGGTGCTGTTCCACTCGCCGCACGCCTGGGACGCCATGGTGTACGAGCTGCTGATGCCGCTGCTGACCGGCCGCCAGGTGGTGGTGGCCCCGCCGGGGGAGCTGACCCCGGCGGACTACGCCTGGGCCGTCGAGCGCGGCGGCGCCACCGCGGCCTGGCTGACGGCGGGCCTGTTCGACCTGCTGACCGAGCAGATCCCGGCGGCCCTGGCCCGGTTGCGCCTGATCTGCACCGGCGGCGACGTCGTCCCCCCGGCGGCGCTCGCCCGGGCCCGGCGGGCCGCGCCCGGCCAGCGGCTGCTGGACCTGTACGGGCCGGTGGAGAGCACGACCTTCGCCCTGGGCCACGAAGTCCCGGCGGGCCCGGTCCGCGAGGGCGGGGCCGTCCCGATCGGCCGCCCGCTCGCGGGGACGAGGGTGCTGCTGCTGGACGCCGCGCTGCGCCCGGTGCCGCCGGGCGTCCCCGGCGAGATCCACCTGGGCGGCGAGGGCCTGGCCGCGGGCTACCACGGCGCCCCGGCCCGGACGGCCGAGCGCTTCGTCGCCGACCCGTACGGCCCGCCGGGCGGCCGGCTGTACCGCACCGGGGACCTGGGCCGGTGGGACACCGAGGGCCGGCTGCACTTCCTGGGGCGCGCGGACCGGCAGGTGAAGATCAACGGGTTCCGGATCGAGCCGGGCGAGATCGAGGCCGCGCTGTGCGCCGAGCCAGAGGTCACCGCCGCCCGGGTGGTGCCGCACGGGGCGGGCCCGGCGGGCCGCTCGCTGGTCGGGTACGTGGTCGCCGACCGGCCGGTGGCCGCCGGCGAACTGCGCCGCCGGCTCGCCGGGCGGCTGCCGCGCCACCTGGTGCCCGCCGTGCTCGTCCCGGTCGACGCGCTGCCGCTGGACGCCAACGGCAAGGTCGACACGACCGCCCTGGGCCCGCCGCAGCGGTCGGCCCCGGGGCCGACCCGCTCGCCCCGCCGGGAGGTGCTGGCGGCGCTGTTCGCGGAGGTGCTGCGGGTGCCGGCGGTCGCGCCGGAGGACGACTTCTTCGCGCTCGGCGGCAACTCGATCGCCGCGATGCGGCTGGCCGGGCGGATCCGGTCCACCCTGGGGGTCGACGTGCCGCTCGGTGAGCTGTTCGACGCGCCCACGGTGGCCGGGCTGGACCACCGGCTCGACCGCGCCGCCCGCACCGACGGTGCCGACGGGACCGACGGCGCCGACGGCAGCGCCCCGGCGTTCGGCGACCGGACGGCCCGGCCCGACCGGCTGCCGCTCGCCCCCGCCCAACTGCGCCTGTGGACGGCCAACTACCTGGGCGAGCACCGCCCGGACTACCTCACCACCCTGGCCCTCGACCTCACCGGCGGGCTCGACCCCGCCGCGCTGCGGGCCGCTCTCGGCGACCTGGTGGCCCGGCACGAGGCCCTGCGGACCGTCCTGCCGTACGGTCCGGACGGCCCGGAGCAGCGCATCCTCGCGCCCGCCGACGACCCGCCCACCGACGCCCCGCCCGATGCCCCGCCCGCCGACGCCGACCTCGCCGAGGCCGTCCTCGCCGCCGTCCCGTCCGCCGCGCCCCGCCTCCTCGACGTCCCACCGGAGCGGCTGGACGCCTGGATCGCCGCCGAACTCGACCGCGGCTTCGACCTGTTGACCGAACCGCCGCTGCGCACCGCCCTGCTGCGCAGCGGCCCCGACCGGCACACCCTGCTGCTGGTGCTGCACCACGCGACGGTGGACGGGCACGCGCTCGAACCGCTGCTGGCCGACCTGCGGCTCGCCTACCGGGCCCGGGCGGCGGGCGGGGCGCCGCGCTGGCCGTCGCCCGCCGTCCAGTACGCCGACCACGCCCTGTGGCTGCGGCGGCGGCTCGGCGACGAGGACCGCCCGGAGAGCCCGGCCGCCCGGCAGGCCGCCTACTGGAAGGGCGCGTTGGCCGCCCTGCCGCCATGGCGGGGCCTGCCGGACGCCACCGGCGCCCCGGGCACCGGGCCGGGCGCGGCCGGCACCGTCCGCTTCGCCCTGGACCCGGGGGAGCACCGCCGGCTGGCGGCCGCCGCCCGGGCCTGCTCGGCCGGCACCGGCATGGTGGTGCAGGCGGCGTTCGCCGCCGCGCTGGGCGACCTCGGCGCGGGGCACGACCTGCCGATCGGGGTGCCGCTGGCCGGCCGGGACGACGAGGTGCTGGACGGCGTGGTCGGCTGCCTGGTCAACACCGTGGTGCTGCGGGTCGACACCTCCGGCGCCCCGACGGCCCGCACCCTGGTCGGGCGGGTCCGGGAGCGGCTGCTGGCCGCCCACGCCCATCAGAACCTGCCGTTCGACCGGGTGGTGGAACTGGTCAACCCGGTCCGGCAGGCGGGCCGCCAGCCGCTGTTCGGGGTGGCGGTCTCCCATCTGGTGCGGGCCGAGCCGGCCGACAGCGGGCGGTGGGCCGACGCCGTGGCGGTCGCCGAGCGGCCCGTCCCGGTGGCCCGCACCGCCGTGGACCTGCTGCTCCAACTGGTGGAGCGGCGGACGGCGGACGGCGCACCCGGCGGGCTGGAGTGCGCCCTGGTACACGCGCTGGACGGCTGCGACGAGCCGACCGCCCGGCGGGTGGTGGCCGCCTTCCGACGACGGGTCACCGAGTTCTGCGACGAGCTGAACAACGAGCTGAACGGCGAGTTGAACAACGAGCTGAACGACGAGCTCGACGGCGGGCTCGACGACGAGCCGGCCGACGAGTTGAACGACCTTGCCCAAGTGCACGACCACAACCACGAAGTGAGGGTCCGATGAGCAGCACCAACCCCTTCGACGACGAGCAGGGCGCGTTCCTGGTCCTGGCGAACGAGGAGAACCAGCACGCGCTCTGGCCCGCCTTCGTCGACGTGCCCGCCGGTTGGCGCAGCGTGTTCGGCGAGGAATCCCGGCAGGCCTGCCTGGACTACGTCGAGAAGAACTGGACCGACCTGCGTCCGCGCAGCCTGGCCGAGGCGATGGACGCCCGCGTCGACTGAGCGCGATCGGCCGGTCCATCAGGGCTGTTCCACCCTGGCTTAAGGATCTTCCGTCCCCCGCAAGCGAACTGACAGCATGTCAGAGGCGGGTGCGGGGCCGGCCCGCAGGAACGAGTGCGGCGCGCCTGGGTTTCCCCCACGCCCGGCCGCGCCGCCGGCGAGCCGGCCCCGGAGCCCCGCAGGCACCCGATTGCCGCCCGTCCGGACCGCAGCGCCACCGCCCGTTGTCCGAAGCCCTCACGAGGAGTCACCGATGAACGCTGTCACCCCGCGCCCCGCCGAGCGCACGGCCCGGCCCCGGCACTACCTGATGTGCCGCCCCAGCCACTTCGAGGTCACCTACGCGATCAACCCGTGGATGGACCCGGCGAAGCCGGTCGACACCGGGCTCGCCGTGGCGCAGTGGGAGCGGCTGTACGCGCTCTACCAGGAGCTCGGTCACCGGGTCGACCTGATCGACCCGATCCCGGGCCTGCCCGACATGGTCTACGCGGCCAACGGCGCCACCGTGGTGGACGGCAAGGTGCTCGGCGCCCGCTTCCGCAACGCCGAGCGCGCCGCCGAGGGCCCCGCCTACCTGGAGTGGTTCCGCGCCAACGGCTACCCCGAGCTGCACGACCCGGAGCACGTCAACGAGGGCGAGGGCGACTTCCTGGTCACCGCCGAGTACGTGCTCGCCGGGCGGGGCTTCCGCAGCACGCCGGCCGGCCACGCCGAGGCCCAGGAGTTCTTCGGGCGCCCGGTGATCGGCCTGGAGCTGATCGACCCGCGCTACTACCACCTGGACACCGCGCTGGCCGTGCTGGACGG
>NZ_JBHVWW010000110.1:0-17208 GCF_042882025.1 Kitasatospora sp. NPDC058243 | reverse complement strand
CGCTGGAGCGGGTGCGCCGGGCCGCGGGCACCGAGGAGGGCCTGGCGCTGGCCGCCCGGGCCGCCGCCGCGAACGCCGCCTACGACCACAACGCGGCCGTCACCCCGATCGGCATGATGAACCTGGAACGCCTGGAGATGGCCCCGGCCGGCATCGAGCGGGGCGAACTCGTCGCCACCATCCCGCTCGCGCCGCTGGAGGAGACGGCCGTCTCCCAGAAGGAGTGGTCCGTCACCTCCAAGGAGTTCAGCTCGATCGTCACCGACACGCTGGAGAACGTCAGCGAGACCGGCGTCACCGACAACACCGAACTCTCCCAGTCCACCACCAACCAGTTGCAGCACAGCAACCAGTTCAACGTCACCGGCACCGTCTCCGGCGGCATCCCGCTCATCTCCGGCTCCGTCACCTCCGGCATGACCAGCCAGAACTCCGACTCCCAGTCCGCCACCGACAGCCGCAAGCACGCGACCACGCTCACCCAGAAGGCCTCCTCCCGCACCAAGCAGGAGCACAAGGTCACCATCACGACGACCACCGTCGCCGGCTCCTCGGAGACCACCACCCGCACACTGAAGAACGCCAGCCCCACCGACCCGATCCGGATCGACTACTTCAGCATGATGCGCAAGTGGCGGGTCCGGCTCTACCGCTCCGGGCTGCGCCTCACCTATGACCTGGCGATCCCCGAACCGGCCGGCGCGCTGCGCGAGGCCTACGCGGAACTCGCCGCGCTGGAATCGAAGGTGGGGCCGTTCCAGTTCGACGTGCCGCACTCGGACATCACCGAGGAGGTCCGCCCCGGCGAGAGCCAGCCGCACTACCTGGTGCTCGCCGAGCGGTACGGCGCCGTGGTGCAGCTCGCCCCCGGCCCGCACCCGGACGTCCACGTCAACGCCACCGCGCCGAACAACGACGGCGCCGGCATCTACGACGCGCCGCCGCTCACCGTCCCGGACGGCTACTGGATCAAGAACCTCTGGTTCCAGTTCGCCTCCGAGAGCCGCACCGGCGACTACAACTACAACCTCAAGGTGCTCGGCAGCACCATCCCCGAGTGGAACGAGCCGTTCGGCTCCCACGGCCCGGTCGACCTCGCCGACCCGGCCGACGGCGCGCTGCTGCGGCACGCGGGCGGGCCGTCCGTGGTGAGCTTCCACCTGGTCAACAACCGGCAGACCTGGCTCAGCCTCACGGCCGTCGTCGAACCCACCGACGAGGCCCGGCGGCAGTGGCAGAACGGCGTCTGGTCGGCCCTGTTCAACGCCGCCCAGACCAAGTACTACGCCGAACAGCAGGACCTCGCCGCCCGCGCCGCCGCCCTGCGGGACCGGCTGAACGGCGTGGACACCCTCACGCTCCGGCGCGAGGAGAGCGACGAGGTCATGAAGGGCGTGCTGCGCTTCCTGCTCGGCGTGGACTACCACGTGATGCCGCAGGAGGTGGTCGACGCCTTCAAGGCCTCCGTCGGCAACGACCCCGACCGGCTGCGCCACGGCGCCGGCTTCCCCGGCGACGACACCGGCGGGATCGGGGTGAGCGCCGCGGCCTGGGCGGCCGTGCTCGGGCACGAGGCGGAGGTGGCCTTCATCAACCAGGCCATCGAGTGGGAGAACGTCGTCACCTTCCTCTACTCGTACTTCTGGGACGCGCCCGCCGCCTGGGGCTTCGTCAGCAGGATCACCCACCCCGACGCCAACCGGCAGGCCTTCCTGCGCGCGGGCAGCGCCCGGGTGGTGCTCACCGTGCGCAAGGGCTGGGAGGAGGCCTGGGTGCGCTTCGCCGAAGGCGGCTTCCACGGCGCCCCGCTGCCCGCCGACCACCCGTACCTCACCATCGCCCGGGAGATCGCCGCCTACGACGACCGGAACTACCCCGGCATCCCGCCGGCCAACCCCGGCAGCAGCGCGCTGCTGCTGGAGGACGAGGTGGTGACCACCTGCGCCGCCGCGGTCGAACCGGCCGCCGGGGGAGCGCCCGTCCTGGTGCCGGTGGCGTCCAGCGCGGGCTTCGAGGCGGACGCCGTCGTGCTCGTCGACGAGTACGACGACCGCCGGATCCAGGAGACCGCCCGGGTGGTGCGGGTCCCGGACGACGGGCGGCACCTGCTGCTGGCCGGCCTCACCCACCGCCACGACGGCACCCTGACACCGTTCCCGGTCCGCCGCCCGGGCCGGCACGGCACCCTGATCGCCGAGTGGAACGAGTACACGCCGACCTCCGGCACCGACATCGCCGTCAGCAGCCCGCTCAAGGACATGTCGTGAGCTTCCTGCGCGACGAGGACGCCTGCCAACTGCTGGGCCCGCCACGCGCGGAGCCGCCCACGGTCTTCGAGTACCTGGCCGCCGAGCTGTGGATCCGCCACCACTTCGGGACGGACTTCGAGGCCCGCCCCGGCGCGACCTGGGTGACCTTCCAGCTCGACCGGATCGGCGAGTGGTGGGGCACGCCCGGCCGGGGCAGGCTCGACCAGCAGGACGCGCTGCCCTACGCCAGGCTCACCCAGCAGCCGCCGGACCCGGTGCTGCGGATGGTGCTCCAGGTGCTCTCCGAGGACCTGCGCAACGTCTTCCCGGCGGCGAAGGTCGAGGCGATCACCCGGATGCTCAAGGACCGGAGCACCCCGGCGGTCAAACTGGTCAAGGCGATCCGCGAGCTCACCCCCGGCGGGGCGCTCAAACCGGACATGCTCGGCATCCAGAACCACGTGCCGGAGCTGAGGCTGGAAGCCCTGGAGGTCGGCACCGAGGGCGGCGCCCTCGACACCTACCGCGAACTCCAGGGCAAGATCTCGGTGTTGCGGGACCCGTGCGGCCGGATGATCGGGAACCGGCTGGCCGTCATGCAGCAGACCGCCGTCAAGCAGCTGCCCGACACGGTGGTCGGCGCGGGCACCGACTGGCGGCTCGGCGCGGGGCTGATGGTGCTGCCGATGCCGCTCAACGTCACCGAGGCGAACGGGGAGACCTCCGTCGACTGGATCTGCTACTGGCCCACCAACCGGGCGGAGTTCAAGGACCACCCGCGGCCCGCGAACGGGCGCCCCGGCTACGACGGGCTGGTGCTCTACCACATCCACCGGGTGCCGCTGCGGTCGGTGCAACTGCCCGACAAGATCCGCGAGGCGATGCTCAGACTGATCGCCGCCCGCCAGCGCGCCCGCACGCTGGGGCCGACGCTGCTCCCCGAACTGGCCACCGCGGTGCAGCGCGACCAGCGGCTGTTCACCCGTGAGGGCGAGCTGTTCCTGGCCGGGCTGGGCGCGGGTGCGCTGCTCGCGCTGGGCATCTGGGCGGCGGCCGGGGCGGGGCTGGTCGCCGGGCTGGCGACGGTGGCCAAGGGCGGGCTGGTGGCCGCGGCGGGCGCGCCCGAGGTGTTCGTCGGCGCGGTGGCGGGCGCGGCCCGGCTGGCGGACGAACTGTGGCCTGCGGTCTCGCAGTTGGGGTACCTGCTGCCGGCGCGTTGAGCACGGCCGGGTCCGGCCCGGCCCGGCCTGGCCCGGCCCGGACGGACCAGGACGGGCCGGGTTCGGCCGGCTCCGGGTCAGAGCAGCGGCAGTCGGCGGAGGAAGACGTCAGGGGCCTGGTTGGTGTCGCCCGGGACGAGGGTGCCGTCCTCGGAGGTGAACAGCACCGTGGTGCCGAGGGCGTCGACGAACGGCCGCTCCGAGGCGCCGGCGGTCTGCGAGCCGTCCGTCGCCACGCTGACCCGCTCGGTGCGGCCGGTCCACAGGTCGCGCCGGAAGACGTCCCCGGCGTTGTTGGTGTCCCCGGGCACCAGGTTCGCCGCGTCGGAGTCGAAGTAGACCCAGCGGGCGTCGGCGGTGATCTGCGCGTGGTAGGAGTCGCCGGAGGTCTTCGTCCCCGGGAGCCCGGCGCTGACCAGGGTCTCGGTGCCCTCCTCCAAGTCGCGGACGTACACCTCGAAGTGGTGCCCCCAGGGGCCGTTGCCGTCCTGGAGCAGCGCCGAGTAGACGGCGTACCGGCCGTCCTGGCTGAGCGCCGGCGAGGCCGCCCCGCGGTAGCCGCCCGCCCCGTCGGTGCTCGCCAGGACGCTCTGCTCGGCGCGGAGGTCGCGGACGTAGAGGGGGTAGAAGCGGGGCTTGAGGATCGTCGGCTGGTCGTCGTGCCGGAAGGAGTCGCGGACGAACTCCTCGTCGGAGACGGCGTCGAGCTCGGCGGCGGCCTTCGCGGCGAGGGCGCCGGGCTTGTCCTGGCCGATGATGTTGGTGGCCTTGGAGATGAAGCCGACCGAGCCGCCGTCCCCGCTGATCACCGGCTCGGCGGAGGAGGCGTTCGCCTCGGTGCCGTCCGCGCCGACGCTGACCAGGCGGGTCCCGCCCGTCCGGCGGTCGGTGACGTAGATGTTGCCGCCCGTCCAGGTGACCGTGCCGGGGGCCAGGTCGGAGCGGTTGGACTGGTAGGCGACGTACCGGCCGTCCCAGCTGATCGACGGGTGGCCGGACTGCCGGCCGGCCTGCGGCTTGGCCGGGTCGTGGCCGGTGGACACCAGCTCGGTGGTCCCCGTCCAGCGGTCGTGGACGTAGACGTCCTCGAAGCCGAGGTTCCCGCCGGGGGCGAGGTTGGTGGCGTAGGAACTGAACGCCACGTAGCGGCCGTCGCCGCTGATCGTGGCGTCGAAGGAGTCGTCGGCCGCCTGGGCGCCGTCCGCGCCGGTGTTGGCCCGTTCGGTCCGGCCGGTCCACAGGTCCCGGACGAAGACGTCCGACTTGCCGTTGGTGTCGCCGGGCACCAGGTTGGCGGCCTTCGAGGTGAAGACGGCGAAGCGGCCGTCGGCGCTCAGACCGGCGGCGTACGAGGCGCCGTCGGGCTGCGCCTGGCCGAGCCCGACGGACACCCGTTCGTTGCGGCCGTGCAGCGCGTCCGCTTGGGCGGGCGTCGCCACCGTGACGGCGGCCAGCGCGGCCGCCGCCAGCGCGCCGGCCGCGCGCAGCAGGTGTGGTGCGGAACGTGTGCGGGTCATCTGGTCCCTCCCCTGGGTACGGCCGGCCGCGCCGAACTCCCCGGCGGCCGGCTCGTGGTGAGCCAACCGCCGGGTGCGGCGGGAGGTCAACGATGCCCGCCCGGGAGCGGCGGAATCGCGTCACCGCGAAGGGAGGGAGAGGGCGATGGATCGGGTGCACACGGCCTTTGCTAGCATCCGGCGGCAGAGGCGTCGGGCGGAGGGTACGGAGGGGTTGCGGGTGGAGGGTGCGGAGGGGGCGCGGGCGGAGGGCGGCAAGCAGGTGGAGGAGTCGGTCGAGGTCCGCTACACGCCGACGACCGCGGACTTCCGGGCGGCCTTCGCGGCCCGGGCCCGGGGCACGGCGGCGGGTCGACGGGCCCGGCGGTCGAGGTACCTGATCGCCTCCTGCGCCGCGGCCGGCGCGGTGCTGACCTCGGTCGCCGACCGGACGGTGGGACCGCCGGCCCTGGTGATGCTCGCGGTCGCGCTGCTGCTGGTGGTCGGACTGCCCTGGCTGCAACTGCGTCAGGTGCGGCGGATGGCGGCGGACAAGGGCGAGTTCCGGATCGTCCTCGGCGAGGCCGGGGTGACCGTCACCAACGCGGTGTCCAGCACCGAACTCGCCTGGCGGGAGCTTCCGTACTACCTGGAGACGCCCGAACTCTTCGTCCTGCTGGGCGGGGACGAGCAGACGCACGTGCTGACCCTGCTGCCCAAGCGCGGCACCGGCGACCCGGGCCGGCTCGGCGCGTTGATCGCCCGGCACGCCACGGTGCCCGCCCGGGGTTGAGGGGCGGCGCCCCGGTTCGCCGCTGTCGGGGTGGGCGGTCATGGCGTGGGTTGTCGGTCGGGTCGGGCGGGCTGGTCGAGGTGGTTTAGCTGGTCGGGGTGGCTTAGCTGGTCGCGCTGGTCGCGCTGGTCGTAGCGCCAGAGCGCGGGCAGTGCGGCCGACAGGGCGGCGGTGCCGGCCAGGCAGAGCAGGCCGCCGGTGCGCAGCGCGACGCGGATGCCCTGCCGGGCGGCGAGACCGCCGGCCCGCAGGTCCCCGAGGGCGGGGCCGGCGGAGCCGATCAGCATCTCCAGACCGGCGGCACGGCCCCGAAGTTCGTCCGGAATGGACTGGTTCCAGATCGCGCTGCGGAAGGTGTCGCCGATCTGGTTGGCGCCGCCCGCGACGAGCAGGCAGAGCAGGACGGCCCACAGGCCGGGGGCGAACGAGGCCGCAGCCGTCGCCGCGCCGACGAGGGCGGCGCAGAGCAGCACCAGTCGGCCGTGCCGGTGCACCCGCTCGGTCCAGCCGCCGGTGGCGGCCGCGAGCAGGCCGCCCGCCGCAGCGGCCGAGTAGAGCAGGCCGAGCGCCCACACCGCGTCCAACTCCTGGGCGAGGAACGGGAACAGCGCGGTCGGCAGGGCGCAGACGGTGGCCGCGAGATCCGCCAGGTAGGTGCCCAGCAGGTCGGGGCGGCGGGCCGCGTACCGGGCGCCGTCGACGAACTCCCGCAGCCGCGGTGCCTCGGCGTCCCGCTGCGAGGGGACGGGCCGGACCCGGGTGAGCAGGGCGATCGAGACCAGGAAGGTGCCGAGGTCGACCAGGTAGGCGGCCGGGACGCCGGCCGTGGCGATCAGCACTCCGGCGGTGGCCGGGCCGGCCAGCCCGGCGATGCTCCAGCGCAGCGAGAGCAGGTTGCCCGCCGCCACCAGCTGGTCGGGCGGTACCAGCCGGGGGATCATCGCCTCCGCCGAGGGCTGCTGGAGGCCCTGCAGTGCCGCTGCCAGTCCGGCGGCCGCGTACAGCGGCCAGAGCGCGGGGGTGCCGAGCAGTGCGTTGGCGAGCAGCAGGGCGCTCAGTGCGGCGAGTGCGAGTTCGGTGACCAGGGCGACGGTTCGGCGGTCGGCACGGTCGGCGAGGACGCCCCCGTAGAGGCCGAACACGATGGTCGGCAGGAGTTCGACGGCGCCGACCGCGCCCACGGCCAGCGGTGAACCGGTGAGGTCGGCGATCTGGAGCGGGATCGCCGTCATGGTCAGGACGGAGCCGAGCAGGGTGACGGTGCCGGCCGTCCAGGTGAGGCGGAAGTCGCGGGAGGACCGCCAGGGCGCGGTGTTCGGCAGCAGTCGGGACCGGGGGCGGTCCGTTCCGGAGGTCATGGGGTGGTGGTCCCTTCGGGCCGTCGACCATGACGGCTCTCCTTATCGCTGATAAATTCCAGCTCGGGAACTTAGCGGCGATAAGGTGGAGTGGGCAAGCGAATGACGGAGAGGCGGCCGGCGGTGGCACTGCAACGCGACGAGGTGGTGCGCACCGCGCTGCGCGTACTCGACGAGGAAGGCATCGACGGCCTGACCACCCGGCGGCTGGCCCGCGAACTCGGCGTCCAGTCGCCCGCGTTGTACTGGCACTTCAAGAACAAGCGGGAACTGCTCGACCTGATGGCCGAGGCGATGCTCGCCGAGGCCCTCCCGGCCGACCGCAGCCCGGATCCGGAGCACTGGCCGGACTGGCTCGCCGCCGACGCCCGCGCCAAGCGCCACGCCCTGCTCGCCTACCGCGACGGCGCCCGGGTGCACGCCGGAACGCTGCCCACCGAGGACGAACTGCCCGCCGTCGAAGCCCAGCTGGACGCCCTCCGGCAGGCCGGCCTGCGGCCCCGCACCGCGCTGCGACTGCTGCTCACCATCGACCGCTACATCATGGGCTGGGTCACCGAGGAGCAGGCCTGGCGACAGGACGCCGCCGACCGCGCCCGGCCGCCCTTCCCGGACGAAGCCCTGCACGACCTCCCGCTGCTGCGCGAGGCGGCCGACGTGCTGCGCATGACCGACCACGACGCCGACTTCGAGTACGGGCTGCGCGTCCTGATCGAGGGCTTCCGGGCCGAGATCGCGCGCGAGACACTCGGGACGGATGGGCTCGCGTGACCGCCATGACCGCCATGACCGCCATGACCGCCCTGGGCCTGCTCAGGCTGCGGCGGGCCGGTGCCCACCGCTGGCGGACCTGGACCTCGCCCCGGTAGTCGAACTCCGCCACGGCGGGCAGCCGGATGGCCGCCCGGTCGTGGGTACGCGGTCCCTTTGCGCCGGCACCGCACGGGATCCGCTGCCAGGCGTCGGCCGGGGATCTTCGCCGCGCGGCAGCGGTCCTGGTCCTCGGCCCAGGACCTGGGCAGGTAGAGCTCGCGGTCGACAAGGACCCGCAGACGGAAAGCCCCCGCTACCCGCCTCCCGTGCGCGCGGTGACCAGGCCGGACTCGTAGGCCGCGATGACCGCCTGGGCGCGGTCCCGGACGTCGAGCTTGCCGAAGATGCTGGTGATGTAGTTCTTCACCGTCGACAGGCTGATGTCCAGGGCCCGGGCGATCTCGGCGTTGTCGAGGCCGGTGGCCATCAGCCGCCACACCTCGACCTCCCGGGGCGTCAGCCCACCCGTGTCGGTGACCGGCGGCGGGGCGCCGACCGGGGCCCGGACGTAGGTGGAGATCAGCCGGGTGAGCAGGCGCGGGGCGACCACCGCCTCGCCGGCGTGGACGGTGCGGATCGCCGCGCCCAGTTCCTCCGGCGAGACGTCCTTGGGCAGGAACCCGTGGGCGCCGGCGCGCAGCGCGGCCACCACGTACTCGTCCATGTCGAAGGTGCTGAGGGCGAGGACTCGGCAGGAGGGGAGGGTGCGGGCCAGCTCCCGGGTCGCGCCGACCCCGTCGAGCACGGGCATCCGGATGTCCATCACCACGACGTCGGGGCGCAGCAGGCGGGCGGCGGTGACGGCCTGCTCCCCGTTCTCGGCCTCGCCCACCACCTCGAAGGACGGGTCGGGGGAGAGGATCAGGGACAGGCCGCGCCGCACCAGCGGCTGGTCGTCCGCGATGAGGACCCGGATGCCCGGTGCCACCGCGCCCACCGGGCCGCCGTCGTTCGACCTCACCGGGCCGTCGCCGTTCCGTGCTGGACGGCCGCGTCGGCCGTCTCCTCCGGGGCCAGTGGCAGGTCGGCCAGGACGGCGAAGCCGCCCTCCGGACGTGGTCCGGTCCGCAGGGTGCCGCCGTGCAGGGCGACGCGCTCGCGCATGCCGATCAGGCCGTACCCGCTCCGGCCGCCGGCCGGCACCGCCTCCTGCGGTGCGGCGCCGCCCGTGCCCGCCGTGCCCCCGTCGTCGCGCACCTCGACGGTGACTCGGTCCGGGCCGTACGTCAGGGTGACGGTCGCGCGGGCGGGCCCGGCGTGCTTGCGGGCGTTGGTGAGGCCCTCCTGGACGATCCGGAACACGGTCAGGCCGACGGTGGGCGGCAGCGGGCGGCGGGGCCCGTGGACGCCGAAGTCGGTCGGCAGGCCGGCCACCCGGGACTCGTCCACCAGCCGGCCGAGGTCCTCGGCCCCGGGCTGGGGCGAGGGCGGGGCGGTGTCCGGTTCGTCGCCGGCCCGCAGGACGTCCAGGAGCTGGCGCATCTCCCGCAGGGCCAGTCGCCCGGAGGACTCCAGGGTGACCAGGGCGTCCCGGACCACCTCCGGGTGGGCGAGGTTGGCCCGGGCGCCGCCGGCCATCAGCTGCATGGTGGTGATGTGGTGCGCCACGATGTCGTGCAACTCCCGTGCGATGCGGCGGCGTTCGTCGGCCACCGCGCGTTCGGCCAGCAGTTTGCGGTTGGCCGCGACCTCCCGCTGCCAGCGCGCCACGGCGAGGCCGGCGCCGGCCACGAGCAGGGTGGAGCAGGAGGTGCCGGCGAGCGCCTGCCAGGAGGGGACGCGCAGGTGGCTCTGGCTCAGCGTGGTCAGCACCGTCGTCGCCGCCGCGGCGGCCGCCGTCACCGGGGCGGGGCGGGCCCGGGCGACCGAGTACAGGCCGACCATCAGGACGGCGCCGAAGTGGGTGCTCGCCGGTGTGGACAGGTCGATCGCGGCCTCGACGGCCAGGACCACGGCGAGCGCCGGCACCGGGTGGCGGCGCCGGACGAGCAGCGGCAGGGCCGACAGCGCGACGAGGAGCAGGCCCGGCGGGGTCACCCGGCGTACCCCGTCCATCTCGCTGAAGAGCAGGTAGTTGAGCAGGTCGAGCGTGCAGACGCAGGCGGCCACCAGCGCGTCGGCGTGGGTCCACGGCGCGCCGTCGGTCTCCGGCGGCGCGTCCGCCACCCCGCCGGGCCCCGGGCTCCCGCTCGCCCGGTGTGCCGGGTGTGCCGGGTCCGCCCCGAGTGCCGCGTCCATCGCGGGGCGCTGATGACCGCCCATGTCCGTTCCCCCTCCGTGCCCGGCCCGCGCCGCGCCTCACCGATGAGCCCTGACGAGCCCCGAGCCCCGAGCCCCGAGCCCCGAGCCACGAGCCCCGATGAGCCCTGACGAGCCCCGATGAGCCCGATCAGGCCCCGATCAGACCCTGTTTCAGGCCCTGAACAGGCTCTGAACAGGCCCGATGACCCCATTCTGGCATCGGCCCACCCCGCCCCGGCATGGTCCCCACGGCCGATCACGGGGCCCGGACCAGGACCACGGTCCCGGGTCCGGGCCCGGCCGAGGAGCAGGGGCCCCGGTGCGGATCGTCCGTCGCAGGGACGTCCGCGGCCCACCCCGGGTGATGGTCTGGAACCCGGCCGGGAATCCCCGGAGCCGAGACCGACCTTGCGGACGCTCGCGTCCACCGCCGGAGGAAATCGTGATCCGCGCACTGACCGGATACTCCACCAGGAACCCGTGGAAGGTGATCACCCTCTGGGTGGTGCTGGGACTCTCCCTGGCCCTGCTGAGCCCGATGTTGCTCGCCCGCGTCACCCAGTCCCAGACCGGGGACTTCCTGCCCAAGAGCTACGACTCGGCCGCCGCGCTGCGGATCGCCGAGGAGAACTTCGGGATGAAGCCCGACGCCACCACGGTCACGGTGCTGGTCGCCAGGACCGACGGCCAGGTGCTCACCGCCGCCGACCAGCAGCGGGTCGAGGCCGAGGCGGCGAAGCTCGCCCAGCGCCGGGTCGTCATGCCCAGGAAGGACGACGAGCCGGCCTTCCTCGTCCCCGACCGGTCCCAGACCCCCCGGGTCGCCCCGGCCATGGTGGCGCCCGACCGCGGCTTCGAACTGCTCTCCGTCGAACTGACCGGCAACGCCGCGGCCGAGGGCGTCCAGGGCGTCTACCGGGCGTTCCGGGACGCCACCCGGGCCCAGTTCGCCGACGCCGGGATGCGCACCGGGTTCACCGGGGGACTGGCCGACGCCGTGGACACCGCCGACTCCCACCGCACCGCCGCGACGGTCGGCAGTGCGCTCGTCATGGGGCTGATCGTCCTGCTCAACGTGCTGGTGTTCCGCAGCGTGGCGGCGGCCCTGCTGCCGCTGCTCGCCGTCGCCATGATCGGCAGCGCGGCCGGCGGAGCCGTGGCCGTCGCCGCGACGCTGACCGGCCTCAAGCTCGACGCCGGCACCCCCGGGCTGGTCTCCGTGGTCCTGCTCGGCATCGGCGTCGACTACCTGCTCTTCCTGCTCTTCCGCTTCCGCGAGCACCTGCGGGCCCGGCCCGAGCAGCCCGCCCGCGAAGCCGCCGCCCAGGTGACCGCCCGGGTGGGCACCGCGATCACCTCGGCCGCGCTGACCATCGTCGCCGCCTTCGCCACCCTCGGCGTGGCCAGCTTCGGCCAGTTCCGCTCGCTCGGCCCGGCCATCGCCGTCGCCGTCCTGGTCATGCTGCTGGGCAGCCTCACCATGATGCCCGCCCTGCTCGCCGCCTGCGGCCGCGGTATGTTCTGGCCCTCCCGCAGCCTGCGCCGCCAGCCGGACGAGGGCTTCGCCGCCCGCTTCGGCACGCTCGTCGCCCAGCGGCCGCTGCCGATGCTGCTCGCCGCCCTCGCCCTGCTCGGCGCGCTGGCCGCCGGGATGACCGGGATCCGGATGGACTACGGCCTCGGCGGCGCCGGCGACCGGACCCCGGCCGCCGCCACCGCCGCCGAGATCTCCCGCACCCTGCCGGCCGGCGTCTCCGACCCGACGAGCGTCTACGTCGTCACCACGGACGGCACCACCCTCACCCCCGGCCGGCTCGACGGCCTCTCCCACGCCCTCACCCAGGTCGAGGGAGTCGGCAAGACGGGCGGCACCGTCCTCAACGGGGACCGGCGCGCCGCCCGGATCGACCTCTACCTGACCGCAGACCCGCAGAGCCGGCGCGCCCGCGACCTGGCCTCCGGCCCGGTCCGCGCCGCGGTCGCCGCCCACACACCCGCCGGGACCAGCGTCCACGTGGGCGGCACGGCGGCGATCTTCGCCGACATCTCCACCGCCGTCGACCACGACCTGGCGATCGTCTTCCCGGTCGCGGCCGCCCTGATCGCCCTGATCCTGCTGCTGCTCCTGCGCAGCCTGCTCGCCCCGCTGGTCCTGATGCTCTCGGTCGGGCTCGGCTTCGCCGCCACCCTCGGCGCCGCGACCCTGCTGTTCCAGCACGGGCTGGGCGAACCGGGCGTCAGCTTCACCCTCCCGCTGGTGCTGTTCCTGTTCGTCGTGGCGCTGGGCACCGACTACAACATCCTCATCACCGACCGGATCCGCGAGGAGATGCAGCGCCCCGGCCCGCCCCGCGCCGCCGTCGCCCGCGCCGTACGGCACACCACGCCCGCCATCGCCACGGCCGGCCTGGTCCTGGCCGGTTCCTTCGCGACCCTCGCCGCCACCCCGGGCAGCGAACAGGTCGCCTTCGCGCTGACGCTCGGCATCCTGCTCTCCGCCGTCGTCCTGTCCCTGGTCCTGGTGCCCGCCGTCGCCGCCCTGCTCGGCCGCGCCCTCTGGTGGCCGCTCCGCCCGGCCCGCCACCACCGGGCCGAGCCGGCCCCGGAGCCGTACCGCGTCCCGGTGCCCTGACCGGCGAGCCGTCAGTACTCCGGCAGGCAAAACGTCGAAGCCCTGCTGGAGTACTAGCGGCGGTGGGCGCGCAGTGCCTCGCGCAGCCGCCCGCCGGAGGCGGCGAGCTGCCGGGCGGCGGTCGGCGCGTCCACGTCCGCGAGCAGGACCAGGATCGCGTCCTTGGCCCGGCCCCCGGTGGCGGCGAGCGCGCGGCGGACCGCCGCCTCGTCGGCGCCGGTGGCCTCCGTGACGATCCGGTGGGCCCGTGCGCGGAGCTTGGCGTTGGTGGCCCGGACGTCGACCATCAGATTGCCGTACGTCCGGCCGAGCCGGACCATGACGGCCGTCGACAGCATGTTGAGCACCAGCTTCTGCGCCGTGCCCGCCTTCAGCCTGGTTGACCCTGCCAGCACCTCCGGGCCGACCTCCACCTCGATCCCCAGCTCGGCCGCCGTCACCAGTGCCGAGCCCCGGTTGCAGGCCAGTCCGACGGTCAGCGCCCCGGCCGCCCGTGCCGTCCGGACGGCCGCCACCGCGTACGGCGTGCGGCCGGAGGCGGAGACGCCCACCACGGTGTCGGCCGGGGTGAGCCGGAGCGCGGCCAGGTCGGCCGCCGCCAGCTCCGGGCGGTCCTCGGCGCCCTCGACGGCCTCGGTCACGGCGGTCCCGCCCCCCGCGATCAGGCCCACCACCAGGCCCGGATCGGTGCCGAAGGTCGGCGGGCACTCGGCGGCATCCAGCACTCCGAGCCGCCCGGCGGACCCCGCCCCGGCGTAGACCAGCCGCCCACCGGCCGCCATCCGTGCCGCTGTGGCGTCCACCGCGGCGGCGATCCGGACCAACTCCCCGGCCACCGCGGCGGGGACGGTGCGGTCCTCGGCGTTCATCAGGCGGAGCAGGTCGGTGGTCGGCAGCTGGTCGATCCCGGCCCAGTCGGGGCGGATCGTCTCGGTCGGCGGTACGGCGTCCTGGTGCATGCGGCCAGCGTCCCCGGACGCGGCGGTCGCCAATCGGTGCGGCGCCGCGCGTGGTCTCCGGGGCCTCGGTCGGGGTGGCGCCGTGGCGGGCGCCGGGCCGTCAGGGGTGTCCGTTCTGCCCCCCACGTACGGAGTGAGTGCTCAGCCCGTTCAGCCCGTCAACGGACGTCGCCGTCGCCGTCGCCGAGGTGACGGGCGATGCGGGCGATGGCGGGGGCGTTGTCCTCGAACAGATGGGCCTGCATGCCCACTGCCCGGGCGGCCTGGACGTTGGGCGCGTGGTCGTCGATGAAGAGGCAGTCGACCGGGCTGACGCCCAACTCGGCGCAGGTGATCTCGTAGGCGCGCGGGTCGGGCTTGCCGGTCCCGATCTCGTGCGAGTAGACGATGTGCTCCACCAGCTCGTCGAACCGGTAGAGCGGGACCTCGCGTTCGCGGGCGCCGACGAAACTGTTGCTGAGGATGCCGAGCCGGGCCCGCCCGCGCAGCCCGCGCACGTGGGCGATGAGCTCCTCGTTCGGCGTGCCCAGGTACTCCTCCCAGAGGTCGGCCATGAAGGCCTCGACCTGGGCCGGACCGAGGTGCAACCGGGCGGCCACCTGCTCACGCACCTCCGGCTCGGTGATGCCACCGATCGCGCCGGCCTGCCAGACGTCCCGCAGCCGCTCGTCGATCGCGTGCGGCGGCAGCTCCAACAGGCGCTCCCAGCGCTCCGGCCAGCCCGTCCTCGGCGTGTATTCCAGGACGCCGCCGATGTCGAGGATGAGACAGGGTGCGTTCACGGGTGGTCCCCTCTCCGCTGCGGCCGCCGTGGCGCGGCCCGCCCCTGCCACTCTCGGGGGTGCGGGCGGGGCCGGGTCAAGGGGGCGGTGAGTCCTCGGCAGCTCCGGAGACCGCGTTCGGCGGCCGCGTTCGGTTGCCGCGTTCGGTGGTCGGGCGTGCTGTCGGTCCGTCAGGCCATCCAGAAGAAGACGGCCGTCATCCGACGTTCCGGCAGCTCGGCGCCGTAGTAGGAGGTCGCGCTGTGCATGAGGTTGGCGTGGTAGAGGAGCAGCTGGTTGTAGCGGTTGGGGACGCGGACGTCCTCGGTGAAGTGGTCGGCGGGCACGTGGCGGGTGCCGAGCGCCTCGACCAGGTTGTTGTGCGGCGCGTTGACGAGGTTCCCGCCGAGGCGTCCGCCGGGGAACTGCTGGCGGTAGAAGCTGGTGCCGGCGTCCTTCGGCGCGCCTGGGCTGAGGTAGAGCACGGCGGCGTAGCGGCAGAGCGCGCGGGAGTCGGTGTGCGGGCGGGACTCCGACTCCCCGGCGCCGACGACCTGGACGCAGTTGTGGTTGAGAGTGCCGCCGCCCGGGGTGCTCTGCACCCAGAGCCGGGGAGCGCCGGTGGCCTTGCGGACCAGGGCCTCCACCCGGGCCAGCTCGTCGGGCTCCAGGCCGGGCATGGTGCGCAGGCCGGGCCAGGTCTCGGGGCGGTGCGGGTAGCCTTCGGTCCAGTCGCCGCGGGCCAGACAGCGCTCGCGGACGGCGTCCGGGTCGGGGAGGACGTTGTCCAGGACCCAGTAGTCCCGGCCTCGGGTGGGCTTGCGGTAGGGCAGGACCGGCAGGGTGGTGGGCCTGATGGGCTGTGAGGGCATGGGCCGACGATAGGGGCGGCGGTCGTCAACCTTCTGCCGTGAGCAGGTCAACCTTTCGTCAAGGGCTCTCCACGGGTGGGCGTCTCGCGCCGCAGGTCAGGAGCCCGGCCGGACGGCGAAGGTGCCCAGGGCGCCCTCCAGTCGGTCGAAGGCCCGGACGGCCGAGGGGTGCACCGCTGCCGTGATGGCGGCGGCCTCGTCGCCGGCCAGCAGTCGGCGGAACACTTCGGTGAACACCGTGCGGTCGACGGCGGCGAGCAGCCCGGCGGCCACCCGGCTCTCGAAGTCGACCGGCGGGCCGGCCGGTGTGCCGCCCGGCGTGTCGGGCGATGCGCCGGGCGGAGTGCCGGTTGTCGTGGGGTGGGTGGCCCCGGCCAGGGCCTCGGCCAGGGCGGTCTCGCTCTGTTCGTGCAGCTCGCGGATCCGGGCGACCAGGGCGGGGCTGTCGGCGACGGTGCGGGCGAACGCCGGGCCGGAGAAGCCGAGCCGTGGGTCGTGCCGGTCGAGGCCGGCCAGGCAGTCGCGGCGCAGCGCGGCGAGGGCGGACTCGCCGGGCGCACGCTCGGCGACCGCCCGGGCGAGCCGACCGACGATCTCCTCGTGCAGGTCGAGGAGGAGGTCCTCCTTGCGCGGGAAGTGGTTGGTGACGGTCATCTTGGCGACTCCGGCGGCCGTCGCGACCTCGGCGATGGTGGTGCGGTCGAAGCCCTGCTCGATGAAGAGCCTGGTCGCGGCGTGCGAGATCGCCTCGCGGGTGCGGCGCTTGTTGAGCTCGCGCAGGGTCGGGGCGGCCCCGGTTCCCGTCAGGGTTTCCGTCGCGGATTCCGTTGTGGGTTCCGTTGTGGGTTCCGTCATGGGGGCAGCGTAGCGCAGTTCGCTGGGTCGGACCCAGAAATTAGGCTTGACCTAATCGATGGGTCCGTCCTAAATTTCTTCCGGGCGGTCGGAGCGGCCGCCGGACGGACGACCCGGGGAGGGCGCATGACCACATCGGCCACGTACGGAGGCGCCGTGTTCACCCAGTACGCCGGGCGGCTCCGCCTGCTCAGCGTCCACGCCCACCCCGACGACGAGTCCAGCAAGGGCGCTGCCACCCTCGCGCGGTACGCTGCCGAGGGGGTGGACGTCCTGGTCGCCACCTGTACCGGCGGTGAGCGCGGCTCGGTGCTCAACCCGGCCATGGACCGCCCCGAGGTCCGGGCGGACCTCGCCCGGATCCGGAGCGAGGAGATGGCGGCCGCCCGGGGCATCCTCGGGGTGCGCCAGCAGTTCCTCGGCTTCGTGGACTCCGGCATGCCGGGCCCGGGCGAACCGCTGCCGGCGGGCTGCTTCGCCGCCCAGCCCGTGGCGGCGGCCGCGGCGCCGCTGGTCGCCCTGATCCGGGAGTTCCGTCCGCACGTGGTGGTCACCTACGACGAGACCGGGGGGTATCCGCACCCCGACCACGTGATGACCCACCAGGTCACGGTCGAGGCCTTCGAGGCCGCCGCCGACCCGGGCCGCCACCCCGAGACGGGGGAACCCTGGCAGGCGGCGAAGCTCTACTACCACCTGGCGCTCTCCAGAGCCTGGTTCCAGACCCTGCACGACGCGATGACGGAGCGGGGCGTCCCCTCGGGCATGGGCGCACTGCTCGCGGACTGGCCGGACACCCCGCCCGCCCTCGCCACCACCACCCGGATCGCGTGCGTCCAGCCAGTTTCCATCCCGGGCCCGGGACCCCTTGCCCACGCCCCCCCCACCTCAACCCCAGGCCCGGTCCCCGTCCCCCCCCCGGGCACCCAAGGCGAAGGCTCTGCCAACGAAAACCCCCC
>NZ_JBHVWW010000109.1:0-18045 GCF_042882025.1 Kitasatospora sp. NPDC058243 | reverse complement strand
GGAAGAAGCCCTCGACTGCGCAGGCGGCCTCTACCTCAGCGGACTGGCTATCTGATCAACACCCCTCCACGAACTTCCGCGGAGCAGCACTAGGGATCCGGGGCGTCGGGGGAAGGGAGTGGCGTTCTGCCCTGGGTGAAGCCGTACGGGCCGCCCGGCCGGGCCCGTGGCCGTCGAACTCGCCACGGGCCCGGCCGGGTTCCGCTACGCGTGCCGTTACGCGTGCCGTGCGCCGCGCCTGCGCGCGACCACGACCAGCACGCCGCCCGCACCCAGCAGCGCCGCCGCACCGGTCACGCCCAGCGGCAGCACGCTGCCCGCCCCGGTGGTCGGCAGCGCGCCGCCGGGCCGCTCATCGGGCCAGGACGGCCCGGCGCTCGGCGACGGCGGCGGCGGGGACGCCACCGCCGCCACCGCCACTGCCGAGGACGACGACGGGCCCGGCGACGGGGCCGGGGTCGAGACCGCACCCGGCGGCGACGACGGGGCCGCGCCCGAACCGGCCGACGGGAGCAGCCGGTTGACGACCGTCACCGTGATCCCGTCGTCCAGGGTCTCGCAGGTGAGCACCAGCGGCCCGAAGACCGCGATGGCCGGCGCCGCGTAGCCGTCGGGCGGGCTCACCTCCACCCAGTAGTACGTCCCCGGTCCGACGACGGTCCGGCAGATGCCGTCGGCCCCGGTGGTGCAGGGATCGCCGATCGGCGAGTCCTTGTGCCCGCCGGTGGTCTGCGGCCAGCTGGGCCCGCCGTTCCAGCGCCACAGCTGGAACGTCGCCCCGGCCAGCGGTTTGCCGTCCTGGTCGTGCTTGACCAGGGTCAGCGTGCCCTCCTGCGGTCGGAAGCCGAAGTCGAAGGTGTGGTCGTCCTGGCCCGGCCCGCCGGTGGTCAGTTCCCGCTCGGCGTACGTTGCGCCCGGCGGGACGACGCCCTTGGAGTTGATGAACGGGTTGTCGCCGACGTCGTGCCGGGTGGGCACCCACTGGTACAGCGGGCCGCCCTGGGCGTAGTCGGCGGGGTTGTCCAGCCGGATCGTGTACTTGGTGTGCGGCTTGAGCCCGCCGTCCACGTTCGAGTCGTCGAAGTAGTACTCGCCGCGCGCCGTCGTCCGCGCCGTGCCGACGAGCTTCCCCGGCCCGTCGTACAGGTGGACGGTGGCGCCCTCCACCGGGCGCTGGCCCGGCTTCTGGATGCCCTTGTGCTCGGTGTCGTACCAGACCCGGTTGCCGATCTGCAGCGGCGCCTGGTCGCAGAGCACCTCCAGGTCGCCCATCGAGGCGCCCTTGCCGAACGGCGCGGGCACGTTCGCCGGGTTGAGCCGCAGGCCGAACGCCGGGTCCTGCCTGCCGTCGCGCTGGACGAACGACGTGCCGTAGCCGAAGGCCGTGCTGTTGGGGTCGAACCCGGAGGTCCCGATGGTGTTCTCGACCTTGGACAGCGCCATCCCGGCGTAGGCCGCGTTGTGGTGGACGCCCATCCGGCTGGTGTCGAAGAAGCGGGCGCCCCGGGGCGAGAGCCCGCAGCCGGTGTTGGCGTCCAGCACGTAGGTGCCGCCGGCCAGGCAGGCCTTGTTCAGGTCACCGCCCGACAGCACCTCGCCCACCGCTGCGCCCGACCCCGACTGGCCCGTCGCCCGGTCGGCCATGCGGTCGCGGAAGGCCAGCAGCATCGAGCCGTCCGTCTCGAAGCCGATCTCGCCCAGCTCCGGCTCCGGCTGGGCGCGGAAACCGGCGCAGGTCTGGCCGTTCTGCGTGGTCGGGTAGGTGTTCGTCCACGGGAACCAGCCCGCGCCGTCGCACGGGCCCGAGCCGACGGTCGACTGGCGTGGGTAGTCCAGCGGCTGGTCCAGCACGGCCGTGCGGAACCGGCCGGTGGCCAGGTCGAAGGGCAGCACGACCGCCCGCAGGTCCGAGGCCTTGCCCGTCGACTCGCCCGAGCAGACACCGCCGAGGTAGCCGACGCCGTCCTGGAGGCCCAGGCCGAACGGCCGCCAGTCCCCGGCCGAGGCGCAGCCCGGGTCCGGGATCGGGTAGACGCCCCTCGGCTGCGCGGCCGTCGGCGCGGTCGCGTCGTAGCGGTACAGCGTGCGGGTGTTGAGGTTGACGACGAACAGGTCCCGGCCGTCGTCCGTCACCTTCAGCCCGCCGAGGCTCTCCTTGCCCGGCGCGACGAGGAACGCGTCGTCCGTCCCCGGCCCGTGCGCTGTGCCGCCGGCGTCCGGGACGGTGGTGAACAGCGTGGTCCGCCCCTGCGCCGGGTCGGTCACGTAGATGCCGCCGGCGCCGCCCGGACCGTAGTCCGTGGTGCGCTTGGCCGACGCCGAGGAGAACACCCGCCGGTCGGCCTTGTTCCACGCGATGCCGTAGAGCGTGCCCGTCTGCGCGTCGGTGGCGAGGTTCGTGACGTTGACGTCCACGCCGTCCTGGCCGCGCGCGCGGTACGGGAACGACACCAGCGTGCGCTGCGCGCCGCCTCCCAAGGTGGTGTTCTGGCAGGTCGTCACCAGCGGCGCGTTCTGCTGGCAGTAGTCCCCCGGGTACCACAGCCCGGTGGTGTACGAGACGTTCTTGCCGCCGGAGAGGTCGACGAACTCCTCGTTGGAGCTCAGCTGGTTCGGCGCGCCGTCCAGCCCCTGCCGGGAGGCGAACGCCGGGAACAGCACGCCCGGCTTCGGATTCACCACCTGCACCCGGTACGTTCCGCCGTGCTCCCGGCTCCGCGGCGGCGCCAGCGTGACCGTCCCGTCGGCCCCGGTGGTGCCCTCGACGTGGGCCCGCTCCTCGCCGGTGAGCGTCACCTTCACGCCCGCCAGCCCCGGCTCCAGCGCGGGCGTCCACACCCCGGAGGAGTCCACGGCCCGGATCACCCGGACCGTCACCGTCCCGTCCTCCGTCTGCGAGAACGCCGCCGGCGCCGTCAGCGCCCCGCCCCCGCACAGCGCGGCGGCGAGCACCGCGGCCCGCGCGACGCCCTTCCTTCTCCTTCTCGTCCCCACCTGATCCCCACTCTCATGGTCGGCGGACATCTGCCCGATCCGGACAGGACCCCCAGCAGAGCGACAACCGGTCGTCCACGTCCTGGTTTCGGGGCGCATTCACTGGTGTGTGTGACAGATGAAGGGCAGGAAATCGCATCAAGTTCGGATACGACCGCACAAGTTCGCATACCGCAGGAGAAATCCCGACGCCCGGAGCGCCCGGACCCCTGCGGCGAACCGGATCCGCAACTCCCCGCAGTCCCGCCCGACGGCGTCCACCGCAACGCCCCCTGCCTCGCCGTCGTTCCGGTACCCGGCCGCCGTCCTGCCCGGGGGGCCATTAGGCCTGAAAGTCGCTATCCGAAGCCGGTGATCAAACCGTAGGAATGGCTCCACGGCCTGACCGGCCACCCACCCGCGATCAGAAGGAGCCCTCACCCATGATCCGTCTTCGCACCTGTATGACCATCGCCGGCGCCGCGGCGATGTTCGCCCTGGCCGCCGCGCCCGCGCAGGCCGCCCCGGGCGACGTCACGACCTCGTGCGGAAGCGTTCTGACCCCGGCCGGCTTCGTCGATGTGAGCTGGGGCTACAGCAGCAGTTGCGGCACGCAGAGCTTCAGCCCGAACATCAAGCAGATAAAGCAGCTCACCGGACTGCCCGTCGGCACCGTGGTCCAGGCCTGCTCCACCACCTACCCGCCGGCGGGCTGGGTCCAGACCGGCTCGTACTACACCAGCAGCTGCGTCGCCTGGTCGAACCCGAGCTTCAACAACAACGCCTGGCAGCTGAAGCGCGTCTCCTGACCGGGCGACTCCGCTGGGCCCTGTCCGGCAAGATCGGCCGGACAGGGCCCAGGCCGGCACACCCGGGGCGAGGCGCGGACGGCGCCGAGCGGCCAGGACCGGGCACCGGCACCCGGCCGCCCGCTGTGGATCAGCTTTCGGACAGCTGCTCGCGCAGCACCGTGCGCAGGGTGACGGGCTCGCGGCCGAGCAGGGCGGCCAGGGTGGGGTCGGTGGTGGCGAACTCGCCGGCGCGGCTGGCGGCGAAGATGCCGAGCAGCTGGTCGGCGGTTTCCGCGGGGACGCCTTGGCCTGTCAGCTGCGTGCGGAACTGGTCGTCGGGGGCGACGGTCCGCGTGACGGTGCGGCCGGTGAGCTCGGTGGCGATGGCGGCGACGTCGTCGAAGGTGAGCGCCTGTCGGCCCGTGAGCGGCGGCGTGGGGCCGTCGAAGCGGCCCTCGTCGGCCAGGATGGCGACGGCCGCGTCCGCGAGGTCGGCGTGCGCGGTCCAGGCGACCGGCCCGTCCGCGGGGAGTGCGAGCCGGCCGGACTGTGCCGCGTTGCCGAGGAAGTGTGCCGCGCTGGTGGCGTGGAAGCCGTTGCGCAGCGAGGTGAACGGCACGCCGCAGGTGCGCAGGGCCTCTTCGGTGGCGGCGTGGTCGCGGCAGGCCTGGAAGCGCGACGTCGTGCCGGCCCCCATCTGGCTGGTGTAGAGGATGCGACGGGCGCCCGCCGTGACGGCCGCTTCGATCGCGGTGCGGTGCTGCCTGACGCACTCCTCGCCCATCTTGTCGACGGAGACGACGAGCACCTGCGAGGCGCCCTCGAAGGCGTGCGCGAGGCCGGCGGCGTCGGTGAAGCTGGCCTGGCGTACCCGTACCCCTTGGTCGGCGAGGTTCTGCGCCTTCTGCGGGTCGCGGACGCTGACACCGATGCGGGCCGCCGGTACGCGCGTCAGCAGCCTCTCGACGATCTGACGCCCCAGCTGTCCGGTGGCTCCGGTCACGATGATCATGATGTGCTCCCGTGTCGCGACGAGGCGGTTCCAGTGGAAACACTTTCACGGTATCATCGATAATAACGATGGAACCAGCAGTGCGGTATCGTTGATTCATGCCATCGCCTTCACGCGGCCGGGACGGCGCCACCGGCACCGCGTCCGGGACCGCCGTCGAGTCCGCCAGCGCGTCCCCGGCCCGGGAGCAGACCAGGCAGCGGGTCATCGAGGCCGCCATCGGCCTGCTGACGCGCGGAGGCCGCGACGCGGTCACCACCCGCGCCGTCGCCGATGCGGCGGGCCTGCAGCCGCCGGCCATCTACCGGCTGTTCGGCGACAAGGACGGGCTGCTCGACGCCGTGGCCGAGCACGGCTTCGCCGCGTTCCTCGCCACCAAGCACGTCGACCCCGACCCCCGGGACCCGATCGAGGACCTGAGAGCCGGCTGGGACGTCGCGGTCGAGTTCGGCCTGGCCAACCCCGCGCTGTACACCCTGATGTACACCGAACCCGCCGGGACCACCTCAGCCGCCTTCAAAGCCGGCATGGAGATCCTGATGGGCCGCATCCGGCGCCTCGCCGCCGGCGGCTGGCTCCGCGTCGACGAGGAACTCGCGGCCCAGATCATCCACGCCACGGCGCGTGGCGCCGTGCTCACCTGGCTGTCCCTGCCCCAGGACCGGCGCGACCCGGCCCTGTTGACCACCCTTCGGGAGTGCATGGTCGCCGCCGTCACCAACCGGCAGCCGGCCGTGAAGGAGCCGGGCCCGGCCGGCGCCGCCCGCGCCCTGCGCGCCGCGCTGCCCGAACAGACGAAGCTCAGCAGCGCCGAGCAGCATCTGCTGGGGGAGTGGCTGAACCGCCTCGCCGCCGACGGCTGATCACCGGCGGCTGAAACGGGCGACGCCACCCCGGCCCCGGTGTCACCTGATGGCGCACCACGCCTCGGACCGTCGCGAGCCGCCCAGGCGGACGGCGACGGAACGAGCAGCCCGCGGCCCCGAGCGCTCGGGACCGGCTCAGCCGCGCAGGTGGTTCAGCAGCGCGTCGTCCATCGGATAGGGGCGCTCGGCAGGAAGGAGCTGCCGGGCGGCCTCCAGAGCACCGTCCCTCACCTGGGCCTGGATCGTGTGCGCGAGTGCGGTGACGTCGTCGATCGAGACGATCCATTGCTCCGCGTAGCGCTCGGCAGCCTCGCCGGCGAGGCCGAGCTGGAGCGAACGGTGGGGAAGCGGCTGAAGGTGCAGATCGCGTTCGGGATCCCACTGCACCCGGGCCGGGGCCCGCTTCAGCTGGCGCTTCCAGGTGGCGCGGTCAGGGTGCAGCCCGTGTTCGTAGTGGGCCAGGCAGGCGTTTGACAGGGCCCATTCGAAGCCCGTACGGGTGATCTCGATCGCGAGGACGGTCTCCTGGCCCTCCTTGCCCGCCCAGCCGCAGCGGTACATCATCCACAGGAACGACGGTTTGATCCACGTCATTCGGTCCCTCTTCCAGGCAGCCGGGAAGTGGCCGTCCTGTGCGGCGGGCAGGCCGATCTCCGGAGCGTACGCCTGGTACACGGTCACCGTGGTGGCCGTGTGGAGGGCGCGGATCCGATGCTTGGGTTCTGGCACGGTGACCAGGGTCGGGGTTCGGCGCGCATCGCGCCATCGAATTACCGGGCCGGAGGGGGCTGGTGGGGCGTTCGGCGGTTGCTGCGGTGAGCACGTGGTGGAGGCGTCCCGGTGGTGCTGGCCGGCGGGTGCCGAACGGCCCGGGCCGTTCGGCACCCAGTGGCGGGGCACCGTTTTTTCGTGCTTTTCGTGCTTTTCGTGCTTTTCATGCGGTGGCGTGCGGCGAGCGGTGCGGCGGTACAGGCGCCGCATCACCCGACGCAGGCGCCGGGGGGCGGGGGCCGGACAGATCCTGGACTATCTGGCGGCGCTTGCCCGACCCTGGCGGTGCCCGATGGCCGGGATCAGTTCTTCCACACGCCCCAGTAGACGTCGGCGTTGTCGCCGGAGCCGCTCTCACGGGTGGTGCGGAAGACGCTGCTGGTGCCGTTCTCGTCGTAGCTGTTGGAGCCGGCGTAGGGGTTGGCCCAGTGCAGCTGGACGGTGTTGTTGTTGCGCCAGCCTTCCTCGCAGCCGTAGGTGCTGAACGTCGCCCAGCCCTCGGTGCCGGTCAGGAACCCGTTGCTCTCCGACTGGAAGG
Organism: Kitasatospora sp. NPDC058243; assembly: GCF_042882025.1. Classification (NCBI taxonomy): domain Bacteria; kingdom Bacillati; phylum Actinomycetota; class Actinomycetes; order Kitasatosporales; family Streptomycetaceae; genus Kitasatospora; species Kitasatospora sp. NPDC058243. Next base: position 11,094 of record NZ_JBHVWW010000109.1, on the reverse strand, counting down.
TGGCGTCGCCGGTGTTCCCCAGGATCTGCGGCGGCTCCTGGCCCTGCGTCCAGATGCCGTGGGCCAGAGCGTAGCTGGTCCGGTAGAGCGAGCAGCCGGTTCCGTTGTGCAGGTGGACCGTGGTGCTCCGGGCCGCCTGGACGGTGGCCTGGGCGGTGGCCGGGGCGGCCTGGGCGGTGCCGGTGGCGATGGTGCCGAGCCCGATGGCGCTTACCGCAGCCAACGCCGCGAAGCGTGCGGAGGTACGCATGGTTCCCTCGATTCCGTGTGCCTTCGGTGGGTGGCGCGGGCGGTGTCCCGCGCCGTGATGAACGATGCGCCGCGCCGACAGACAAACGATGGACGGTGCGGCCCGCGCCGTTCACCGCACCGTTCGCAACGCCCGTCCATCATTTGTCAGTTGGCGTGGTGTACGAGCACCCGGGCGGCCGCCCGTCCCGACGAGGGCCCGGGAGTCGAGTGCCGGGACTGTCGCCGCTGCGGGACGTCCTCCCTCACAGAGGAGTGAGGATGTCCTGGTCCGCCCCGTCGAGGACGAAGCCGTTGTCCAGCCGGACCCGGACCGTCACCCGGCTCCCCCGTTCCCGGTGCGCGGTCCACTGCGGCTCCAGCACGGCGATCTCCGCTTCCAAGCGCTCGCGGCTCGCCACCGGCATGGTGTGCCCGTAGTCCTCGAACAGCGCTTTGAGCCGCTGGTACTCGCGGACCTCATGGCTCTCCGGGAGTTCCCCGTCCACCCGCTCGACGGTGCCCTCCATCCCGGATCCCAGCGAGAGGAACCCGACGACGGCCCCGGGCTCCCCGGCGACCGCCTCACCGATCCCGAGATCCTCGGCCAACCTGACGCGCCGGCCTTCCTTCAGGGTCATCCGTCCTCTACCTCTCCATCGATCGAGGCCGCCGGCGCCGCCGGCCCGCGGCCACGGCCATTATCCGCGGTCGCTGCACGGCGTACGGCGCCCGGTGGCAGCGCTTCCGCCGTCTCCCTTCCCCCTTGCTGCTGCGCCCCCCGTACCGCCCCGGGCCCGAGCAACGCTCCATGCCGTTTCGGCAACCTGGTGGCATGGCGAACGCGAAGAAGGACGTCCTGGACGCGGTCGGCCCCCGCCTGCGCGAGCTGCGCCGCCGGCGCGGAATGACGCTGGCGGAACTCGCCGAGCGGACCGGGATCAACGAGAGCACCCTCTCCCGCCTGGAGGGCGGCACCCGCAAGCCCACCCTGGAACTGCTGCTGCCGCTCGCCGAGGTCCACGCCGTGCCCCTTCGACGACCTCGTGGGCGCGCCCCGCACCGGCGACCCGCGCATCCACCTGCGCCCGGTGGTCCGGGACGGGATGACCTACGTGCCGCTCAGCCACCCCGGCGGCGTCCAGGCCCACAAACTCCTCATCCCGCCCGCGCCCGGCATCGAGCCGGAACTGAAGACCCATGAGGGCTTCGAGTGGGTCTACGTACTCGCGGGGAGGCTGCGCCTGCTGCTGGGCGACCAGAGCCTGGTCCTCAGGGCAGGCGAGGCCGCCGAGTTCGACACCCACGTACCGCACTGGCTCGGCCCCGACGGCGACCGGACCGTCGAACTCCTCGTCCTCTTCGGGCACCAGGGCGAGCGGGCCCACCTCCGAGCCCGCACCACCTGACCCGCACCCCGGCCGTACCGGCCCTCATGCGGCCGGCTCGGCAGAAGTCGCGGCGCCAGTAGGGTGGTTGAGGCGATGCAGGGTGGTGCCGGCCGATCGCGTCGAGTCACCGGAGGCTTGTACGGTCTTCGGTGTCACGCCAACGAGGTCATCGCGGCGGCGCACTTCCTGGGGGGATTCATGAGGCTTCGACGGCCTGGTCGGTCGGATCGCTCGAACGGCACGCCGATCGTGGTGGCGTGTCTGCTGGCGCTGGATGTCGTCCTGTTCGCCGCCGTCCTTCAGGCCGCGCTTGGGCATGGACTCTGCCCGGCCCTCGGCGGGCGTCAATGCGGCGCCCGTACTGCTGTCCCCCGGTTGGTCGTCGCGTTCACGGCGACACTGGTCACCGGCGGTCTGTGCCTCTGGCGGCGGCGCCCGGCATCCGCAACCCTCCAGCTCGCCCTGGCCCTCCTGTTCGGCCTGTCGGCCGTCAGTACCCCCTGAGGGATATTCGGTGTTCTGCCGGCCCAAGAGGACACAGGATGGTGCGCATGACTCTGGCCACCCCCGTTCTGCACACGGCTCGCCTGCGACTGCGCCCCTTCACCGATGCCGACGCGGACTCCCTCTTCGCGCTGCACAGCAGCACCCGTGTGATGCGCTACTGGGACTCCCCGCCGTGGACCGAACAGGCCCGCGCCGAGCGCTTCATCGCGATGTGCCGGAAGATGGCGGACGAAGGCACCGGGGCGCGGGTGGTCATCAACCGTGCTTCCGACGGGGCCTTCGTCGGCTGGTGCGGTCTGACCGGATGGAATCCGGACTACCGCAGCGCGTCGTTGGGCTACTGCCTCGACGAAGCGATGTGGGGCCACGGCTTCGCGACGGAGACCGCAACCGCCGTGCTGCAGTGGGCATTCGACGCGCTGGACCTGAATCGGGTTCAGGCCGAGACCGATACGCGCAACGTGGCATCTGCCCGGGTCCTGGAGAAGGTCGGATTCGTGCGTGAAGGGACGTTGCGAGAAGACTGCGTCGTGAACGGCGAGGTATCCGACTCGTGGGTGTTCGGGTTGATCAGGCGAGAGTGGCGGCCGTCGACCGTGTCGGGCCGGTGACACGCGGGGGCATTGCTGCCACCCTGGGCGTATGAGTACGGGCCAGGCCCAGCCGCTGTGTACGGGCGTTGCTCCACGGCCCCGGGAGGGTGATGCCGCCTCCCTGGCCCAACCACCCATGCTCTGGTCCCACCGATCGTTGTTTCTCAGGGAGGTACGGTGACCGGCCGAGTCATCTACGCGTCGTTCGAGTTCCAGTTCCCGCTGGGCGGCATTCGGGTGCTGAACCAGCAGGTCGCGCTGCTGCGGGCCGTCGGCGTCGAGGCGTTCCGTTGGACGCCCACGCCGGGGTTCCGCTACACGTGGTTCGACGACGACGTGCCGACGCTGTCCGGGATGACCTTGGACCTCGGGCCCGAGGACGTGCTCGTGTTGCACGAGGTCAGCGTGGTCCCGGGGCACGACCCGGCGCCCGGCGGCCACAAGGTGATCTACTCGCAGGGGCACTACGTCAACTTCCTGACCTGCCCCGACCCCGGCCCGTATCCGGGCTGGTCGGACCGGCCGGCTCTGTGGACGATCTCGAAGGCGGGCGTCGACATGTTCCGCCGCGCCCTGCCCGAGTTCGAACCGCACCTGGTGCCGAACGTCATCGACACCGAGTTGTTCCGGCCGGCATCGACCGAGCGGGTTCGGCGCATCGCGTGGATGTCCCGCAAGCGCCCGATCGAGACCACGCTGCTCCGCCGTCTGCTGCACGCCGACCCGCGGTCCGAGGGCGTCGACCTGTACGACATCCACGCGGTCCCCCACGAGGAGGTCGCTCGCGTCCTGTCCGACACGTCGGTGTTCATCGCGTTGGGAGCGCCTGAGGGCGAGGGCTTCGGATTGCCGCTGGCCGAGGCGATGGCCAGCGGCTGCCTGGTGACCGGTTACGCCGCCGGCGGCGGAGCGGAACTGTTCGACTCGCCGTCCGCGTGGCGGATCCCGGAGCTCGAAACGGATCGGCTGGCGGACAAGGCCCTTGAGCTGCTCGACCTGCCCGGCCAGGACGAGGTGCGGCGGGCGGGCCGTCAGTGGGTCGCCGACCGGTACACCACCCGGGCCGCCGTCGAGGCGCTGACCGAGGGCATCCGCCAAGCGCGGGCCCTCCCCGGTGGCGCGGCGACGGCCACCCATCCGGCCGCCTGGATGGACGAGTTGTTGAGGCGCTTCCCGGTGCCGCCGGAGACACACGCCCGGGTGGAACCACCGGCCGCTTCGTAGTGCTCCAGCCGGACTGCTCCGTTCCCGCCGGCCACCGGACCGAAAGGCCCGAAAGCTCTGAAAGGCCCGAAGGCCCGAAGGCCCGAAAGGCCCGAAAGCGGGGAGCGACGGCCCGCACCAGTGCGGTGCAGGCCGTCGCCACCTCGCACAACCCCGTTCCCGGCGGGTGAAGCAGCAGGTCTGGCCAGCCATCGACCTGCCCACCCACGGTCCTCTGCGACGGGCTTCAGCGGGAGGGTTGCGGCACGGGCGAGAGGTGCAGTTGCTGCGGGGCGGAGTGCAGGTGTGTCGAGAGGTCCGGCAGGGGGGCGGTGTCGCCGGTGGTGAACCACACCAGGACGTCCTCGCCGACCCGTACGGGCAGGGCGGGGAAGTCGTTCTCCGCGTGTTCGGTGCGGTGAACCGCCAACGGCGGGGTCCGGGCGGCCAGTTCGGGGCGCAGATGCCGCTCGAAGTGGTCGGCGAAGGCGGCGGGGTCCAGGGGGTGGCAGATGGTCGCGACGACCGGTCCGGCGTCGGCCGGGGCGGTGAAGCCCGGGCCGCGCAGCAGCAGGACGTCGTCCGAGTCCACCATCGTCGCGTTGGCGGCGTCCCGGTGCTCCTGCCAGACCGGCCCGTAGTAGAAGGCGTGCAGTGCCCGTGCCCGCGACGCCATGTCAGGGAAGCTGCGCAGCCAGACGAAGCGGTCCGGGTCGTCCAGGTCCCGGAACCGGCCGCCGACGGTGATGCCCACCGCCTGCTGTCCGGTTACGAACTCCCGCTCGAAGAGGGCGATCAGAGTGTCGCGGGCACCTGGGTGCAGGGTGTACTGGCGCAGTTCGACGATGCTCACGAGGCGTCCTGCAACTGGACACGGCTGAGCTCCGCGACTCGGTCGAGCACCCGGCTGTGTCCGCCGTTCACGGAGAACTCCTGCCCCCGGCCGTCACCGTCGGCCGGAACCCCGGTGAGTCTGCGGACGGCCATGCCCCGGGAACCGTGGAGGAAGTCGGAATCGATCATGGCCGCAGGCTAGAACCGGCCCACTGACACCTCCTGTCAGTGGATACTGACAGCCGTGCGCGCCAGCCGACTGATCTCACTGCTCCTGCTCCTCCAGAACCGGGGAAGGATGACGGCCCAGCAGCTCGCCGACGAGCTGGAGGTGTCGGTCCGCACGGTCTACCGGGACCTCGAAGCGCTCGGCGCCGCCGGGATCCCGCTGTTCGGCGAGGCCGGTCACGGCGGCGGCTACCAGCTGCTCGACGGGTACCGCACCCGGCTGACGGGCCTGACCGCCGATGAGTCGCAGGCCCTGTTCCTGGCCGGGCTGCCCGGCCCGGCGGCCGAGTTGGGTCTGGGCGAGGTACTGGCGGCCGCCCAGCTCAAGCTGCGGGCCGCCCTGCCGGCGGAGCTCCGCGAGCGGGCCGGGCTGATCCAGGAGCGCTTCCACCTCGATGCGCCCGGCTGGTACGGGGACGTGGACGAGACGCCGCACCTGGCGGCCGTCGCGGCCGCGCTCTGGGACCGGCGCAGGGTGTGGGTCCGCTACCGGCGGTGGAAGGCGCCCACCGAGGTGGAACGGCGACTGGAGCCGTACGGACTGGTCCTCAAGGCCGGCCGCTGGTATTTGGTCGCCGCCGCGGACGGTGCCACCCCGCGTACCTACCGGGTCGACCAGATCCTCGAACTACGAGAGCTGGAAGAGGAGTTCGAGATACCCGCGAGCTTCGACCTGGCTGCACACTGGCGGGACGGGCTCGCCGACTTCCATGCCCGACTGCACACCGCGGAGGCGACGGTGCGACTGTCGCCGAGCGGTGTCGCCCGGGGCCGCGAGCAGCTCGGCCGCGCGTTCGACCGGGCGGTCGCGGATTCGGGGGTGGCCGAGGCGGACGGCTGGACCAGGGCGTCCGTGCCCATCGAGTCCCTCGGCCACGCCCACGACGAGTTCCTGAGACTGGGCACCGACGTGGAGGTCCTCGAACCACCGGAGCTGCGTGCCCGGCTGGCCGCGACCGCCCGCGCACTCGCCGACCGGTACGGGGCCTGACGTGGGCGCATTCCCGTCCCTGCCCTCCGCCCCTGCCCTCCGACCCTGACGGGACGTGTGCCGGGTTGCCTGTCCGGCCGGCCCGGCCTGCCTGCCCGATCCGCTGAGCCGATCCGCTGGGGTCGATCCGCTGGGTCGCGTGGTGCGATGTGGTGCATCGAGACGCTTGACCGTTCCGGCGGGGCCATTTGATAGTCGACGAGCCCGCCGAACTCGCCCACTTCCACCCGCTGATCACCGTCGCACCGGAACACCGAACGGGCCCGTGACCGACGGGCACCCTTCATGATGGTGGTGCCGGGGTTACTTGCCGGCGGCTGCCATGGAGGTGACGGCGTCGGCGATGGTGGCGCGGTAGTTGCCCATGTGGGGGTTGAGGACGCGGGTGTCGGGGGTGAGCGGGAAGTTGTGGGTGGCGGCGAGGGGCATGTTGGTGTCGTCCTGGTCGGCGAGGACGTTGATCTCGTTGATGTCGGGGGTGGTGCCGGTGGTGGCGCCGCCGGGGTTGAGGTCGATGACGACGTAGGCGTTCTGGCCTGCGGGGACGGGGAAGCGCAGGGTGCCGCTGGCGAGTACGGGCCGGATGTTGTTGCTCTGGTCGCGGGCGGTGGAGTTGCCGAGGTTGACGCCGGGGGAGGAGCTGAGGCTGCAGGCGCTGGTGCCGGTGTTGTGGACTTCGATGACCCGCTGGCTGGGTGCTCCGGGGCGTGCGGTGACGTGGATGGAGAGGTTGCCGATGTCGCAGGGGGTGGCGTCGGTGGGGGCGGGGGCGTTGCCGCCGCCGGGCCGGGTGCTGGTGGAGGGGCTGGTGCCGGACGGGGTGTGCGGTGCGCCCGTGGGGGTGTGCGACGCCGCGCCCGTGGCCGGTGCGGTCGGTGACCCCGCTGCGGGAGCAGCGCCGGTGGGAGCCGCACCGGTGGGGGCGGGTGCGACGGCCGCGGTGGTGGGGGAGGCCTTCGGGCCGGCGGCCGGGTCGGCATTGTCGGGCCCGCAGGCGGTCAGGACGAGACCGGCCCCGACGGCGAGGACGGCGGTGACGAGCAGCGGGCGACGGCGGCGGACGGACATGGTGGCTCCCCGATGACAGTGCGTGCTGGCTTGCTGGACACCCACCATGACGGTCGGTCAGTGGCTTTCGGTGGCACGCGTGGCGTCACAATCGTCAGGACATCCCGAGGATCGGACTGTGACATTCGGTTGGGGAGCTGCGGGTTGACACGCCGTACTCCGGGCCGGTCAGAGCCAGCTGTTCCGGGCGGCCTTGATGCCGGCCTCGAAGCGGCTGCTGGCGTTGAGCCGCTCCATGATGGAGGCCATGTGGCGGCCGACGGTGCGGGAGGAGATGCCCAGGCGCTGGCCGGCGGTGTCGTCGGTGAGGCCGGTGCCGAGCAGGCGCAGCAGTTCGCGTTCGGTGGCGGTGAGTCCGGTGGTGGGGTCGCCGGGGGCGGTGGCGCCGAGCGGGACGGCGGTGTTCCAGGCCTGTTCGTAGAGGTCGAGCAGGGCGGTGAGGATGCCGGGTTCGGTGACGTGCAGTGCGCCCTTGCGGTGGTCCTCGGGGTCGATGGGGACGAGGGCCTCGCGGCGGTCGGCGATGACGATGCGCTGGGGGATGGTGGGGGCGGTGCGGACTTCGCCGCCCTGGCTGAGCAGCCAGTGGGCGTACCCGGTGACGTGCGGCTGGTGGCGGGTGGAGTCCTGGTAGAGGGTGCGGATGGTGATGCCGCGGGCGAGGGCGCCGGCGTCTCCGGGGCGGGAGGAGTCGAGGTCTTCGGGGCGCTGGTTTCCGGGTTGGCTGCTGAGGGCTTCCGTGGTGGTGGTGCGGCTCATCTGTTCCAGGCGGTGGTGGACGGCGTCCATGCCCAGCAGGCGTTCGCCGTGGGCGGCGTGGTGTTCGGCGCGTTCGGCGACCATGCGGGTGACGGCGGCGCGGGACGCGGCGAGGGCGGCCTGGCGGGCGGCGAGGTCGGCTTCCTGGCGGGCGAGCATCTCGGCGAGGCCGACGGCCGGGTCGACGGCGCGCATCCGGCCGGGGTGGTCGGCGGAGGCGCGTACGAGCATGAGGGCGCCGAGTTCGTCGAGGCAGTCGTGGACCTGGGTGGCGGTGGTCGCGCAGCGCCCGGCTATCGCTTCGACGTCGGCGGCGGGGTGGTCGAGCAGGGCTTGGTAGACCTGCTCGGCGCGGGCCGATAGTCCAAGCGCCTGCAACATGGTGTCCCCCTTGTGTGATGATCCGTGAGCTCTCGTGGCTGTGACAGCACACGAAGCTTCATGATCCTTTCATGGGGCGACACCGCCCTCAAGGTCGGATATCCGGCCTCGACGGCAGGCCGCGCCATCCAGTTCTTGTCATGCGCGTGACGGCATGTCCGGAGTCGGACAGGCCGGTTGGCGACACCCGCAAGGCCTTCCGAGCCGCCCCCCGACCGGCAAAGCTAGTGATCGCCGCCAGGGAGTCAGCCAGGAAGTCAGCCCGGACGGCAGCCGGACGGCGCGTCATCCGCGGGACGCACCGATCGGAGAAATCCCTTCGTGTCAGCAACAGTTGAGGACAACCGATCGTGATCCAGACCCGTATCGCCAAGGCCGCCGCGGCCATCGCCATCTCGCTGGGCGCGCTGCTCGCCGCCCCCGCCGTCCTGTCGGTGAGCGCCCAGGACACCGCCGTCAACGCCAGCTTCGGCTGGGGCGGCTGACCCGCGGATGGACGTCATCTACGCCGCCCTGCACCGCAGGCAGAGCGCCGGGCCGGTTCCAGCCGGCGAGGCGGCTGAGGCGGCTGAGGCGACCGAGGTGGACAAGGCAGGTGAGGCGGCCGAGGTCCGCGCCGTCCTGTGGGCCCACGCCCGCCCCGACGACGGCCTCCAGCACATCACCGTCCGAAGCGAGGCCGACCGCGTCGACCTGCTCGTCTACCTCGCCAGCCGTGACCCCGCCGTCGCGGAGGACACCCTGAGCCGGGCCCACGTCCTGATCGCCCGAGGCCACCAGGCCTCACCCCTGATGCGCCGGCGCTACCAGCCACCGGCGCCCCCCAGCCGCTGAACCCGCGCCGCCGCTGAACCCGCGCCGCGGCCGCTGCGCCACCGCCGCACCCGCGCCACCGCCGCTGAACCCGCACGACGCTGTCCGGCATCCGATGCCGTCTCGAACTCGCAACCCGCAGCCCGTAACCCGCAAGAGGAGCTCCGCCATGCCTTCGTCCACGCTGTCCAGGCTTGCCCACGTCGCCCTCGCGGCCTCCCTCGCCGCTTCCGGTGCGATAGTTGCGACCGCCGTCACCACCACGGCGGCCCACGCGGCGACCAGCGCCGTCACCGCCGCCTCGTCCTCGATCGACGGCAAGATCACCCGCAGTGAGGTCATCCAGCGGGCGCAGTACTGGCTGGGCAAGTCGATCCCCTACAACCAGGGCGGCTCGTACCCGGACTCCAGCGGCCGCAACTACCGTACGGACTGCTCGGGTTACGTCTCCATGGCCTGGCACCTGGGCGCCGGCACCGGCCCGGACACCCGGGCCATCGAGGACTCCTACACCTACGGGATCCAGCGCAGCGAGCTCAAGGCCGGCGACGTCCTCAACAGCTACTACAACCACGTCCTGCTCTTCGAGAAGTGGGACGACGCCGCCCACACGACCTTCTCGTACTACTCCTTCGGCTCCACCCCGGTGAAGCACGTCACCGGCGCCTCCATCAACGGCACCCTCGACTCGCACCCCAACGGCGAGTACAAGGCCCTGCGCTACAAGAACATCGTCGATGACGTCCAGACCCGAGCCACGAAGGCCGGCGTGTACCACCCGTCCACCCAGACCTTCTACGAAGGCGACAACACGGGTTCCACGCTGGGCTCGGCGAAGTTCGGCAACGCGGGCTGGACTCCGCTGGTCGGTGACTGGAACGGTGACGGCGTCGCCAGCGTCGGCGCGTACGACCCGGCCACCGCGACGTTCTACCTCAGCAACGACAACAGCACCGCCGCCGGGACCGCGAAGTTCGGCAACCCGGGTTGGATCCCGCTGGTCGGTGACTGGAACGGTGACGGTGTCACCAGCGTCGGCGCGTACGACCCCGCCACTGCCACGTTCTACCTCAGCAACGACAACAGCACGGTCGCCGTGACCACGACGTTCGGCAACCCGGGTTGGATCCCGCTGGTCGGCGACTGGAACAAGGACGGCAAGGACAGCATCGGCGCGTACGACCCGACGACCCAGACCTTCTACGAGAGCAACGACAACAGCACGGTCGCGGGCTCGGTGAAGTTCGGTAACGCAGGCTGGACCCCGCTGGTCGGCGACTGGAACAACGACGGCGTGACCAGCATCGGCGCGTACGACCCGAGCACCCAGACCTTCTACCTCAGCAACGACAACAGCACCACCGCCGCCAGCTTCGTCTACGGCAGCCCCGGCGACGTCCCGATCGCCGGCCGCTGGTAGTCCGCCCCCAACCGACACGAAAGGAAGTCAGCTGAGCATGCCCGAGAACAAGTCGACCACCCGTCACGCCCGTCGCACCCGCTCGCTCGCCGCTGTCGCCCTGGGGGCGGCCGTCCTGTCCGTCGCCTCCCAGGCGCCGGCCCAAGCCGCCTCGGTGGGCACCTGGGACAGGGTCGCCCAGTGCGAGAGCACCGGAAACTGGAGCATCAACACCAACAACGGCAACTACGGCGGCCTGCAGATCACGCTGCCCACCTGGAAGGCCTACGGCGGCCTGGCCTACGCCTCCCGGCCCGATCTCGCCACCAAGAAGCAGCAGATCCTCGTAGGGGAGAAGATCCTCGCCGGCCAGGGCCCCGGCGCCTGGCCCAACTGCAACGCGGGCCTGAGCACCGACCACGCCAAGCCGTACTCGGACCGGATCGGCGCGTACGACCCGGCCACCGCCACCTTCTACGAGAGCAACGACAACAGCACCGTTGCGGGCTCGGCGAAGTTCGGCAATCCCGGTTGGACCCCGCTGGTCGGCGACTGGAACGGCGACGGTGTCAGCAGCGTCGGCGCGTACGACCCGGCCACCGCGACGTTCTACCTCAGCAACGACAACAGCACGGTCGCCGTGACCACGACGTTCGGCAACCCGGGTTGGATCCCGCTGGTCGGCGACTGGAACAAGGA
>NZ_JBHVWW010000108.1:0-18494 GCF_042882025.1 Kitasatospora sp. NPDC058243 | reverse complement strand
GCTCCCGGTCGCACGACCGGAGGCCGTGGCACGCCGGGCGGGGTCTGCCGAGCCGTACGTGCCGTCTCACCGGGACGTGCGTGTCCGTAGCCGATTCCGCAGCCGCCCCCGTGGCGGCAGTTCGCAGCAGTGAGGGAAGACAGCAGGATGACCACCGTCAACACCGGCGCGCCGGGTGCCGCCGACGAACCGACCGGGCAGCACGCTGCCGCCACCGTCGACCAGCGGGCGGCTGACGTCCGCCCCGTCCGTCCCGTCCGTCCCTCGCGGGTCGCGCGGGTGCGCCGGGGGATAGGCATGGTGGCCGTGATCGTGGCCGGTGCGGGTGTGATCGGCGTCGGCCCCGGCGTCAGCCCCGCGGCCGCCGAGTCGGCACCGGCGCACGCCGGGTGGGACGGCTCGCGGTACTGGTTCAAGAACAGTCAGGGGCAGTGGCGCTGGACCACGCACTACGACGTGTACGTGGCGCGGACAGGGGGCGGATCCTCCTCCGCGGCGAAGCCCCCGTCGACGGGTGCGAAGTCGAGCGGCGGGATCAAGCAGGGGTGGGACGGGTCGCGGTACTGGTTCAAGAACAGCAAGGGGGAGTGGCGCTGGACCACGCACTACGACGTGTACGTGGCGCGGACGGGCGGCGGGTCCCCGTCGTCGTCCGGATCGTCCGGATCGTCCGGGTCGTCCTCGTCGGGTTCGTCGGGTTCGTCGGGCTCGGCCGCCGGCGCGGTGGCGGGTGACCAGGGCATCGAGTCCGCCGTGCAGTTCGCGCTGAGCCAGCTGGGCAAGCCGTTCCGGACCGCGGGCAACGGGCCGGACGGGTACGACTGCTCGGGCCTCGTGCAGCAGGCCTTCCGGCGCGGCGGGGTGAACCTGCCGCGGGTGGCCAACGACCAGTACGCGGCGACCACGCCCATCAGTGCCGGCCAGCTGCGCCGGGGCGACCTGCTGTTCTGGTCTCCCAACGGCACCAAGCGGGGCATCCAGCACGTGGCGATCTACCTGGGCAACAACCAGTACGTCGAGGCGGCGCGGCCGGGGACGCTGATCCGGATCTCGGGGATCAGCAGCGGCTACTACCCGTCGTACATGGGCCGGCCGTAGGCCGAGTGCTAGACAAGTGGGCGGGGGCGTTCGGGAGTTGTGGCCCGGGTGCCCCTGTTCGAGGCGGGCTGGGGCCGCCCGGCCGGCCTGGTCCGCCCGGCCCGCCCGGCGCCGCCGGGCAGTGGCTGGTCAGAGGTCGGTCGGGCGGGGGAGGGCGCCACGGGCGCCCAGGGCGGTGACGGCGAACGCGCCGGCGGCCACAGCGGTGGCGGCCGCGGCGGGGAGGGAGGCGCCGCGGGCGAGTCCGGCGGCGAGGGCGCCGCAGAAGACGTCGCCGGCACCGGTGGTGTCGACGACCTGGACGGCGGGGGCGGGGAGTCGGGCCGACCGTCCCTCGGTGGCGACCAGCGCGCCCTCGCCGCCGAGGGTGAGCACGACGCCGTCGGCGCGGCGGGCGAGGGCCCGGGCCGCCTCCTCGACGGTGGGGGCGCCGGTCAGCTGGCGGGCCTCGACGGCGTTGGCGACGACCAGGGGGCGGCGCCCCGTCGGACCGGTGTCGGGGAGCGAGCCGGCCGGGGCGGCGTTGTGCACCCAGTGGGTGCCGTCGGCCGGCAGGGCGGCGGCGGTCGCGCGGATGCACTCCTCGGGGACCTCGCCGCTGGTGAGGAGCACGTCGACGGGGAGCAGGTGCAGGCGGGCGAGTGCGGCGGTGACCTCGGCGGCGGTCAGGTGGGCGTTGGCGCCGGGGACGACGACGATGCTGTTCTCGCCGGCGGGGTCGACCATGACGATCGCCTGTCCGGTCGGCGCGTCGGGGTGGGTGAGCACGGAGCCCGTCTCGACCTCCGCGCCGCGCAGGTCGGTGAGCGCGGCTTCGCCGTCGGCGTCGCGTCCGACCTTCGCGACCAGGTGGGCGGCGGCGCCCATGCGCGCCGCCGCCACCGCCTGGTTCGCGCCCTTGCCGCCGAACCCCTGGGTGGCGGCGGTGGCGAGGACGGTCTCGCCGGGGGCGGGGAGGACGGGGCAGCGGAGGATGCGGTCGGCGTTGACCGAGCCGATGACGATGACGCGGCCGACTGGGAGCAGCTTCATCGTTCCTCTGTACGTGCTGGGGTGCGCGCGGCGCAAGCGGGCGCAAGCGGGCGCTGGGGGGCGCGCGAGGGGCGCGGGGAAGAATATGTCGACCGGTCTACTGAATTATGCAGACCGGTCTAGAGATTGCCGGGAGAAATCTGTCGGTCGGTCTACATAGTCGGGTGGAGGGGGTGATGCGAGGTGATCTGGGGTGATGATGGCGCACGGGAAGTCGGGCAGGCCGACTTTCTGTGCGCGCAGGGTGTGAGCAGGGTGCAACTTTGATGTAGACCGGTCTACATATTTCTCCCGGAAGGCGGCTGGCCTGGGCACATGCCCCTGTCAAGGGGCGGGGTGGGGCGCAACGGCGGGCGCGGCGGGGAGGTATGGGGAGCGGCGTGGCGCGGGTACCACCACGGGTGGCGCTGGTTCGGCCGACGGGGGCGCTGCCCGGTGCGAACGGCATCGGGGCAAGTCGAGGGCAGGGGACGTTGTGATCGTCTGGGTCAATGGCACATTCGGGGCGGGCAAGACGAGTGCCTGCCGCGAGCTGGTGGAACTGCTGCCCGGGAGCGTGCTCTTCGATCCCGAGCTGGTGGGCTTCGGCCTGCGCCGGATGCTCCCGGCCGACCGGCTGGCGACGGTGTCCGACTTCCAGGACCTGGCGGCCTGGCGCCGGCTCGTCCCCGAGACGGCGGCCGCGCTGCTCAGTGAGGTCGCGGGCCCGTTGGTGGTCCCGATGACCCTGCTCAGGGAGGACTACCGGGACGAGATCTTCGGCGACCTCGCCTCCCACGGCATAGCGGTGCACCACTTCGTCCTGGACCCAGAAGAAACGATCCTGCGTCACCGCATCGCCCACCGCGACGAGTGCCCGGGAGATCCGGAGGCCAGCGAGCGGGTCCGCATGTGGTGCTTCGAGCACGTGGCCCGCTACCGGGCCGCCCGGCGCTGGCTGGTCGAGGACGCCCGGATGCTCGACACCAGCGAGCTCACCCCCCGCGAGACCGCCCACCGGATCGCCGAACTGGTCCGCGTCGGCGCCGCCCGCTGCCCGATCGTCCAGACCCCCGACCCGACCGGGGACACCGTGGCCTCCGCGGTCCTGTTCTTCGACGAACAGGACCGCGTCCTGCTGGTCGACCCGGTCTACAAACCCGACTGGGACTTCCCCGGAGGCGTGGTCGAACGCGGTGAGGCCCCCACCGACGCGGCCCTGCGCGAGACCGCCGAGGAACTGGGCCTGCGGCTCGACCCGACCGGGCTGCGCCTGCTCGCCGTCGACTGGGAGCCGCGCACCGGCCCGCGCCGCGGCGGCCTGCGCCTGATGTACGACGGCGGCCAACTGGACGCCGCCGCCCGCCAGAACCTGCTGCTCCAGGCGGAGGAGCTGCGCGACTGGCGCTTCGTCACCCTGGACGAGGCCGCCGACCTGCTGCCCCCGAGCCGCTACCGCCGCCTCGCCGCCGCCCTGGACGCCCGCCGCAGCGGCGAGTTGCGCTACCTGGAGGCGGGCCGCCGGGTCGCGCTCGGCCTGGCCAGCACAGCGGACGCGGCGTAGCCGCCCGGGGGGCCTGACGAGCCCGGGTGCCTGACGAGCCCGGGCGCCTGACGAGCCCGGGTGCCGGGCGGTCCAGAGGTGTTGGCCGCCGCCCACAGGTGTTGGCCGCTGTCCCGGGGCGTTGGCCGCCCCCCAGGCGTTGGCCGCAGCCCCCGGGAGTTGGCTGATGGCCCGGCAGGGGCGGGAGGATGGGGGCATGCCGTTCACACTGAGCCACCCCGCCGCCGTCCTGCCCCTGCTGCGCGCCGCCGGGGAGCGCGGGCCGCTGGTCGCCTCGGCGCTGGTCGCCGGATCGATGGCGCCCGACGTCCCGTTCTTCGCCGAGTCGCTGCTGCCCGGGGTGTACGGCCACGGCGGTCTGACGCACCGCTGGTGGGCCGTGCCGACGCTGGACGTGGCGATCGCGGGCGCGCTGGTGGCCGGTTGGCACGGTCTGCTGCGCGCGCCGCTGGTGGCGCTGCTGCCCGACCGGTGGGCGGGCGCGGCCGAGGCACTGACGGTCCGGCGGCCCGCCGGAGGCGGGGCGGGTACGGGGGCGGCGTGGTTCGCGGCGTCGGCGGCGATCGGTGCGGCCACCCACGTCGGGTGGGACGCGTTCACCCACGAGGGCCGGCTGGGTGTCCGGCTGCTGCCGGTGCTGGACCGGGAGGTGGCCGGGGTTCCGCTCTACTCGGCGCTGCAGTACGGCAGTTCGGCGCTGGCCCTGGCCGCGATGGCGGGCTGGGCGGTGCGGGCGGTGCGGGGCGTGGAGCCGGTCCGCCCGGCCGTGGCACTCGCTCCCCGGGCGCGCCGGGCCGCCGTCGCGGCCCTGGGCGCGGCGACGGCGGCCGGAGTGCTGCACCGGCTGGCCCCGCTGCGGCGGAACCTGATCCCGGAGTTCTGCTTCGGCGCCGGGGCCGGGCTCGCGGTGGGCGCGGTCGGTTACGCGGTGGTGACGGGTGCCGCCCGCAGGTTCCGGGGCGGGCGGCCGGTGCCGGGGACCGTCGACGGCGGTCCCCGGACCAACGCGCGTCAGACCGAGCGCAGTTCGGCGTAGCGGCGGAGGAACAGGGCCTCGGAGAGGGCCATCCGCTCCAGTTCCTGCGGGTCGACGCTCTCGTTGACCGCGTGGATCTGGGTGGTCGGCTCCTCGACGCCGATCAGCACGATCTCGGCCTTCGGGTAGAGCGAGCGCAGCGTGTTGCAGAGCGGGATCGAGCCGCCCTCGCCGGAGGCGACCATCTCGGTGCCGAAGGCCTCGGCCATGGCCTCGCCCATCGCCTCGTACGCCGGGCCGGTGGTGTCGGCGTTGAACGGGGCACCGGTGCCCTGGCGTTCGACGGTCAGACGGGCGCCGAGCGGGACCTGCGCCTCCAGGTGGGCGACCAGCGCGTCCTGGGCGGCGGTCGGGTCGTTGCCCGGCGGGACGCGCAGGCTGACCAGGGCCTTGGCGGCGGCCTGGACGGAGGAGGTGGCGCCGATCACCGGCGGGGCGTCGATGCCGAGGACGGTGATCGCGGGGCGGGCCCACAGGCGGTCGGCGATGGTGCCGGTGCCGGTCAGGGCGACGCCGTCGAGCACCTTGGCGTCGGAGCGGAACTGCTCCTCCGGGTACTGGACACCGCTCCAGGTCTGGCCGCCGGTCAGTCCGGCCACCGCGACGTCGCCGTGCTCGTCGTGCAGCGAGGCGAGCATCCGGACCAGCGACTGCAGCGCGTCCGGGGCGGCGCCGCCGAAGGCGCCGGAGTGCAGGTTGCCGGCCAGGGTGGTGACCGCGACCTCGACGACCGTCATGCCGCGCAGCGAGGCGGTCACGGTGGGCAGGCCGGGGGCGAAGTTGCCGGTGTCGCCGATGATGATGGCGTCGGCGGCGAGCAGTTCGGGGTGGGCCTCGGCGTAGCGCTCCAGGCCGCCGGTGCCCTGCTCCTCCGAGCCCTCGACGATGATCTTCAGGCCGACCGGGTAGCCGTCGCCGTACGCCTGCCGCAGCGCCCGCAGGGCGGTCAGGTGCATCAGGATGTTGCCCTTGCAGTCGGCGGCGCCGCGCCCGTACCAGCGGCCGTCACGCTCGGTCAGTTCGAAGGCGGGGCTGAGCCAGGCGTTCTCGTCGAGCGGGGGCTGGACGTCGTAGTGCGAGTAGAGCAGCACGGTCGGCGCGCCCTGGGGGCCGGGCAGTTCGGCGTAGACGGACTGGGTGCCGTCCGGGGTGTCCAGCAGTTGGACGTTGGTCAGGCCTTCGGCGGCGAAGGCGTCGGCGACCCAGCGGGCGGCCTTCTCGCACTCCTCGACCGGGAACTGGCGCGGGTCGGCGACCGAGGGGAAGGCGACCAGTTCGGCGAGGTCGGTGCGGGCACGGTCCATCAGGGACCGGACGGCGTCGGCCAGCGGCTGTGACATCGGGGCTCCGAGGGGAAGGCTTCGCCCGAGGGGTGGTGCGGGCGGAGGGGGCGGTTTGGGTACCGCCGATCATAGGCGGACTCGAACAGTCCGATCGGGTGGTTTTACCCGGCGATCCCGCCCGGCGCACCGTCTGGTGGATCGGTCCGATGGATCGCCCCGGGCTCGGCCTGGGTTCGATCTGGGTTCGGTCTGGCGTTCGGGGCGGCGCGGCCAGCGGCGGGTCCGGCGGACGCATAGGATTGCTCGACGTGACTGACTCCGGAAGCTCCGATTCCCGCAGCCCACTCGACACCGAGGCCTCGCCGCTCGACGCCGAGGTGTCCGGACGGCCGTCAGGCCGGTCGTCAGGTCAGCCGTCAGGCGAGGCGTCCGAGGGGACGCCCGAGACGGTGTCCGAGACCGGGACGGTGCCCGAGGCCGGGACCGAGACGGTGTTCGAAGCCGCGACCGAGGCTGGGACCGAAGCCGAGACCGAAGCCGAGACCGCGCCGAGGGCCGGCCGGTCGGCGCCCGAGCCGCTCGACGGCGTCTGGGACGTCGTGGTGGTCGGCGCCGGACCGGCCGGAGCCTCGGCCGCGCACGCCGCCGCCGTCCAGGGCCGGCGGGTGCTGCTCCTCGACAAGGCCGAGCACCCCCGTTACAAGACCTGCGGCGGCGGCATCATCGGCCCGTCCCGGGACAGCCTGCCGCCCGACTTCCGGCTGCCGTTGCAGGACCGCGTGCACGCCGTCACCTTCGCCTACGACGGGCGGTTCACCCGGACGCGTCGGTCCCGGCGGATGCTGTTCGGCCTGGTCAACCGGGACGAGTTCGACCTGCGCCTGGTGCAGGCGGCCAAGCAGGCCGGGGCGGTGCTGGTCACCGGAGTGACCGTCACCGGCGTCGAGCAGCGCGGCGGCGAGCACCGGACGGCGCTGGTGACGGCCGCCGACGGGCGCACCTTCGAGGCGCGCGCGGTGGTCGGCGCGGACGGCAGCGCGAGCCGGATCGCCCGGCACGTCGGCGTCACCTTCGACCAGATCGACCTCGGCCTGGAGGCGGAGATCCCCGTCCCGCCGCAGGTCGCCGCGGACTGGTCGGGCCGGATCCACCTCGACTGGGGCCCGCTGCCCGGCAGTTACGGCTGGGTGTTCCCGAAGACCGAGTCGAGCAGCCTGACCGTCGGCGTCATCTCGGCGCGCGGCGACGGCGAGCGGACCAAGCAGTATCTCGCCGACTACATCCGGCGGTTGGGGCTGTCCGGCTTCACCCCGAGCGTGGAGTCCGGGCACCTGACCCGCTGCCGGGCCGAGGACTCGCCGCTCTCCCGCGGCCGGGTGCTGGTCGCCGGGGACGCGGCCGGACTGCTGGAGCCGTGGACCCGTGAGGGCATCTCGTACGCGCTGCGCTCGGGCCGGCTGGCCGGCGAGTGGGCGGTGAAGGTCGCGGAGGCGGGCAAGGCGGCGGACGTGCGGCGCGAGGCGCTGAACTACGCGTTCGCCATCAAGGCCGGGCTGGGCGTGGAGATGCGCGCCGGCAAGCAGCTGCTGGGCGCCTTCGAGCGGCGCCCGTACCTGTTCCACGCGGCGGTCTGCCTGGTGGCGCCGGCCTGGCGGGCCTTCGCCCGGACCACCCAGGGGCACACCTCCTTCGCGCAGGTGCTCCGGCAGTACCGGGCGGCCAGGAAGCTGGCGGCGATGGCGTCCCGGTGACGGGAGGCCCTGGAAGCGGGTGCGGCCCTGGGGGCCCTGGAGGCCCGTCGGGCACCTGAGGCACCTGGGGCACCTGAGGCGCGGGCCGGCGCTCCGTTGTTCTCGGAGCGCCGGTCCTTGCTGCCCCACCGGCCCAACGGGCCGTGCCCTCCGGCTATTTGAGCCCGGAGTCGAGTGCGTTGATGAGCGTGCCGGAGGGAGTGTCGCCGGACATCTCCCAGATCATGCCGCCGAGCAGGTTCTTCGACTTGAGGTAGGCCGTCTTCTGGGCGATCGACCAGGCGTCGTCGAAGGTCCACCACTGGCCGCCGGCTCCGGTGTAGCCGTACGTAGCAATGGACTTGGGGTCGTGGTACACGGTCAGGTTGGGGACGCCGGTGATGAGGTTGTTGTAGCCGCGGGTGCCGGCCTCCTCGCTGAACTGGCCCGGGGCCGCGCCGTTCGCGGACTGCCACACGCCGGAGGCGCCGCCGTCCGCCACGCCCTGCCAGCCGCGCCCGTAGAACGGGAAGCCGATGGTGAGCTTGCGCGGGTTGACCCCGGCGCCGAGGTAGGTCTGGACCGCCGCGTCCACGCTGAAGTGGAAGTTGTACGGGTCGTTCGGGTCGGCGTAGAGGTTGGCCTGGGGGCCGGTGCGGTTGGGCTCCCAGGAGTTGTCGCTGCCGGAGCCGTGGAAGTCGTAGCCCTGGACGTTGGCGATGTCCAGCGAGCTGAAGATCTTCGTGAGGTCCCAGCCCGCGGCGACCTTCGCCGGGTCGGCCGGGGTGAAGGCGGTGAGCAGCTTGTGCGAGCCGCCCAACGCGTCGAGCTGCTTGCGGAATTCGGCCAGCAGCAGGGTCAGGTTGCCCTTGTCGTTGGCGCTCCAGTGGTTGCCGGCGTGGCCGTCGGCGGAGCCGGGCCACTCCCAGTCGAGGTCGATGCCGTCGAAGATCCCGGCCGCCACGCCGTCGCCGCCGGCGCCGTTGTAGACCGGCAGGTTGCCCTTGATCCACACGTCGAGGCAGGACTTGACGAACTTCTGGCGGGAGGCGTCGGTGGCGGCGACGTCCGAGAAGTACTTGGAGTACGTCCAGCCGCCGAGTGAGACGACCACCTTCAGGTTCGGGTACTTGGCCTTCAGCTTCTTCACCTGGTTGAGGTTGCCGCGGAGTTTGCCCCAGCCGTCGTCGGCCACGCCGTCCACCGACTGGTCGGCGCTCATCGGGCGGGCGTAGTCGGCGTCGGCGTCACCGGCGCCGGTGCCCTGGTCCGGGTCCTGCGGGTTGGCGGTGGTGCCCTTGGTGACGCCCGCCAGGCAGGTCAGGTTGACCGGATCGATGTTCTCGAAGGCGTAGTTGACGACGTCGAGCTTGGCCGCGCTGCCGGAGGTGTCGAGGTTCTTGACGAAGTACTGGCGGCCGTAGATGCCCCACTGGACGAAGTAGCCGACCCGGGCGTACTTTCCGGCGCCGACCAGGTCCGAGGTGGTGGCGGTGAGCGGGACGGAGGCGGGCGAGGCGTTGTCGGCGGGGTCGCGGGCCTTCACGGTGAACGTGTAGGTGGTGGACGGGGACAGGCTGCCGACCGTCGCGGTCAGGGTGCCGCCGCCGACCGTCGACACCAGCGTGCCGCCCTGGTAGACGTCGTACGCGGCGACCCGGACGTTGTCGGTCGCGGCGTTCCAGACGAGCGTGACGTCTGACGAACTGACCGCCGTGGTACGGAGGTTGGTCGGCGCGGTGGGCGGGACCGGGTCGGTCGACGGGTCGAAGGTGGCGGCGGTGACGGGCGCGCTGAGTGGTCCGGTGTTGCCGCGGCTGTCCTTGGCCCGGACGGTCAGCGTGTACGTGGTGGCCGGGGTGAGCCCGGTGAGCAGGGCACTGGTGGTGGTGCTGGAGCCGACCACGGTGGCGCCGTTGAGCACGTCGTAGGAGATGACCGGGAAGTCCCCGCCGGTGGCGACCGGCCAGGTCAGGGCGAGCGTGTGCGCGGTGGACTCGGTGACCGCCGGGGTGCCCGGCGCGGACGGCGGGACGTCGGCGGTGCCGTCGCACTTGTCGCCGTTGATGCGGCAGTTGGTGGGGGTGGCGACCGGGCCGTTGCCGACGAACCAGAAGCTGTACGGCTCGGTGGTGGTGTGGGCGTTGACGGTGGCGTTGTAGAACGCGTTGGTCGCGGTGACGTGCTGGCCGTTGACGGTGGCGGTGCCGTTGTAGCTGTTGCCGATGGTGACGCCGGCAGGCAGGTCGAACTCCAGGGTCCAGCCGGTCACGGCGGTGGCGTTGTCGTTGTGGACGATGTAGGTGCCCTGCCACCAGGAGCCGTTGTTGGCGGTGGTGAAGGCGGCGGTGAGCTTTCCGGCGGCGTTCGCCGGGGCGGCCAGCGCGGTGAGCGCGGCGAGGGGCAGGAGCAGGACGGAGAGCAGTGCCAGCAGTCTGCTGCGCACGCGCGGGCGCCTGGCCCGGGATCGAGCGGACATGGTTCTCCCTGTGACTGTGGGGGTTGAACAGGGTGACGTAGAACCGCTGTGCTTGGTGCGTGTGCGATGGGTGCCCGCGCCGTGGGGAGGCGGGGCATGGGCACTGTAGGAGGACTGGACCAATGCGTCAACAGGTCTGTACCACTGGGGAGTTGGGGGATTCGTCGGGGTGGCGCGGGCCGGTCGGGGGCTGCGGGGGCGAACAGGTGACAACTTTCAGATAACAGATAACAGATGTTGAAATCTGTTATCTGTTACTTGTCACCTGTTCGCCCCCGTCAGCTCGTCCCCGAGCGGGCTGCGCAGGTACAGCACCGAGCGGCCGTGCCGGGCCCGGGTGACCAGGCCGGTGGCGGCGAGGACGGACAGGTGCTGGCTGACCGCGCCGGGGGTGACGCCCAGCCGGTAGGCGAGGTCGGTGGTGGAGGCGGGTTCGGCGAGCAGGGCCAGCAGTCGGGCCTTCGGCGCGCCGACCAGCGCCTCCAGCGCCCGCGGCGGCACCGGCGTCCCCGGGCCGGCCATGCCCGCCTGGCCGCGCGCCGGGTAACTGATCTGCGGCGCACGCTCGTTGCTGATCATCGTGATCGCGCCGCGGGCGAAGAAGGTCGGGATGAGGACGAGGCCGCGGCCGTCCACGGCGGTCTCCGCGTCCCAGTCCGTCCACCGGCGGTTGATCGACAGGACGCCGTCCTCCCAGTGCAGCCGGTGGTCCAGGTCGGCGAAGAGCGCCGCCGCGCCGTGCTGGGAGAGCAGCCGGGCCCGGTAGACCAGGTCGGCGTCCAGGACCGCACGGGCCTGCGGCCACCAGGACGGCGCGAGGCAGACCTCCCAGTACTCCTCCAGCGCGTCGGCGATCCGCTGCAACAGCCGCGCCGGGTCGGCCAGTCCGGCGGCGAGCGCGGCGGGCAGGGGCCGCCCGTGCGGCAGGAAGACCTGCTCCAGTTCGGGGCGCAGCTGCTCCGGCGGCAGCGCGCGGACGGTGGCCAGCTCGGTGCGGAAGTCGGCGGCGGGCGAGGCCGGGCGGGGCGTCAGGAAGTCGGGGATCCAGCGGTTCCCGGCGATGAGTGACAGCAGCAGCGTGGAGTCCAGCCGTTCGAAGGCGGGCCGGAGCCGCTCGAAGGCCGGGGTCTGGAGCTGGTAGACCCCGGGGTGGGTCCACATGCGCAGGCTGAGCGAGGCCTCCTGGATCGGGGAGACGGCGAACCAGGTGGTGGCGAGGTCGGCCAGGCCGAGCGTGAAGCGGTGCACGGGGGGTGCTCTCCTGCGGCGCGGCGCATGGGCGCCGGGGCTGGGGCGCGTGGGGCGCGTGGTTTTAGCCAGAGCCTAAAGGAGTACCGGACCCGGGCCGTCGGGCGGTGTGATCAGCACATGACCACCACCTCGCCGGCGGAGACGTCCGGACCCGACCCCGCCATGCCCGGAGGCGCCGCCATCACGGCAACCACCGCAAGCACCGCAGACACCGCAGACACCGCAACGATCGCAACGACCGCAGACCCCGGAGACACCGCAGACCCGCAGGCCGGCGGCGGGCTCGTCAGCGCCGTGCGACGGCGGCTGCACCCCGACCCGATGGTCCGGCGGCTGGCCGGGATCACTCTGGTCAACACGATCGGCAGCGGCCTGTCCCTGTCCGTCGCGGTGCTGTTCTTCACCCGGGTGCTCGGTCTGAGCCCCGCCCAGCTGGGGCTCGGGCTGACCGCCGCCGGCCTGTGCGGCGTCGTCGCGAGCGTGCCGGCCGGGCGGGCCGCCGACCGTTGGGGTGCCCGGCCGGTGCTGGTCGTGCTGGTCGCAGTGCAGGCGGTCGGCACCGCCGGGTACACGCTCGTGCACAGCTATCCGGCCTTCGTGGTGCTGGCCTGCGGGGTCGCGGCCGTCGACCGCGGGTCCGCCGCCGTGCGGAACGCGCTCTACGCCGAGGTGCTGCCGCCCGACCGCCGGGTGGCGGGCCGGGCCTACCTGCGGGTGGTGACCAACGTGGGCATCTGCTTGGGGACGGCCGTCGGCGCGATCGCGCTCCAGGTGGACACCAAGCCGGCCTATCTGACGGCGATTCTGGCCGACGCCGCTTCCTTCGTGGTCGTCGCCGTGCTGTTCCACCGCCTCCCCGCCCACCGCCTCCCCGCCCACGCGCACCCGGCCCCGGTCGCGCCGTCCGCGGAACCGGGGGACGGCGGTGCCCGGCGGGGCAAGCGGCGCAATCCGGCGCTGCGGGACGGCCCGTTCCTGGTCGTGACGGTGCTGAACGCGGTCCTCGCCCTGCAGTTCGCCGTCCTGGAGGTCGGCGTGCCGCTGTGGATCGTCCATGACACCGAGGCGCCCCGGATCACCGTCGCGGGCACCCTGATCGTCAACACCCTGCTGGTGATCGCCCTTCAGGTGCGGGCCACCCGGGGGACGGAGGACCGCGCGACGGCAGCCCGGCTCTGCGGCCGCGGGGGGCTGCTGCTCGCCGCCTCGTGCCTGGTCGTCGGCCTCGCGCACGGCCTGCCCGCGCTCGTCGCCGCCGTGGTGGTGCTCGGCGGCATCGCACTGCAGTCGCTGGGCGAGGTGTTCGGCCAGGCCGGCGGCTGGGCGCTCAGCTACGACCTCGCGGGGGAGCGCGACCACGGCGCCTACCAGGGCGTGTACAACGCGGGTTCGGCGGCGTCGATGATGGCCGGTCCGGCCCTGGTCAGCACTGCCGTGATCGGGTTCGGTCTGGCCGGCTGGGCCGTCCTGGGTGCGGTGCTGGCGGCGGCGGGCCTGGCGATGGGCCCCGCCGTCCGGTGGGCCGGGCGACGGGAAGGGGACGCCGAGGCTCGGTGACGCGGCTACTCCTGGACGAGCGTGAGGGCCTCGATCCCGATCAGCGCCTCGGGCGGGATTGGCTCTGGCCGAGGGGCGGGTGGGCGTGCCAGAGTCGTCCGGGCGTCGCCCGGGCACCCTGGGCGGCGCGGCAGTCCGACCCACCCTCAGCCGGAAGGCAGGCCCCGCCGATGACCAGCGCAGAGCCCCTCGTCCGCGTCACCACCGCCGACGCCGTCACCACGATCACCCTCGACTCGCCGCACAACCGCAACGCACTCTCCACCCGGCTGATGGCCGAACTGCACGCCGGTCTGGCGGTCGCCGCGGCCGACCCGGAGGTCCGGGCCGTGGTGCTCGGGCACACCGGCAAGGTGTTCTGCGCGGGTGCGGACCTGTCCGAGGCGACCGGCGCGGACCCGACGGTCGGCCCGCGCGGACTGGTCGAGCTGCAGCGGGCGATCGTCGACTGCACCAAGCCGGTGATCGCCGTGATCGACGGGCACGCCCGGGCCGGCGGCCTCGGCCTGATCGGCGCGGCGGACCTCGCCCTCGCCGGGCCGGCCGCGACCTTCGCGTTCACCGAGGTCCGGCTCGGCCTCGCGCCCGCCGTGATCTCGCTGCCGCTGCGCCCCAAGCTGGACCCGCGCGCCGCCTCCCGCTACTACCTCACCGGTGAGGTCTTCGACGCCGTCGAGGCCGCCCGAATCGGCCTGATCACCCGCGCCACCGAGTCCGCCGAGGACACCGGGGTCGTGTTGAAGGGCCTGCTGGACGCGCTGCGCCAGGGCTCCCCGCAGGGGCTGGCGGAGTCCAAGCGGCTGGCCAACGCCGAGGTGGTGCGGTCCTTCGAGCGGGACGCGGAGGGGCTGGTGGAGTTGTCGGCGCGGCTGTTCGGGTCGGCGGAGGCGCAGGAGGGGATGCGGGCGTTCCTGGAGAAGCGGCCCGCGCGCTGGGTGCGCTGAACCCGGGCCGCTCCACCCCCCCGGCCCCTGATCCCAGCGCGCGGCACGCTACCCGCGGCGCGTTACCCGCGGCGCGCTACGTGCAGCGCGGCCTCAGCCGATGACCGCGCTGGTCCGCCAGAGTTCGAGCAGCGCCTCGTCGCCGGCGAGTTCGACCTGCGCGGACCCGACCGGGAGCCGGTTCCACAGCAGCAGGTACAGGTCGTGGGCGGGGCCGGTGAGGGTGAGGTCGGCCGGTTCGGCGGTGCCGCCCGTGCCGACGGCCGGCGGCTCCTGGGTGATGGTCAGCTGCCAGGAGCCGGGGCCGTCGGTGGTCCGGACCCCGATGGTGCGGGTCCGTTCGCTGCGCAGCCGGGAGCGGCTGCTGGCCACGAAGCCGCCCAGCAGTTCGTCGATGCCGTCGAGGGCGAGAGCGGTGTCCACCCTGGGGCCCTCGGTGCCGGCCGCCGCGTCGGCGTCGGCGCGGTGGACGGCGGTCTCGTGCGCCTGGCGGCGGGCCCAGAACCTGAGCGGGCTGGGCGACGGCAGGAAGCTCCAGCACTCGACGTCGGCCGGGGCCCGGGTGAGCGTGTCCACCAGGGCGGCGTGGCCTTCGCGGAACCAGTCGAGCAGTGCCGCGTCGGACGGCGCCGGCCCGATCACGGCCCGCCTGCCGTCCTCGTCGAGGGGCGCGGGCAGGCCCTGGGAGGGGTAGGCGGCGGCCCAGCGGTGGACGTTTCCGACGTGCCTCAGCAGGTCGTTGAGGCTCCAGTCCGGGCAGGTCGGTACGGGGGCGGCGAGGTCGGTACGGGCGGCCGCTTCGGCGAGCAGGGTGCCCTCGCGGCGCAGGGCGTCGATGTGTTCGGTGATCTCCATGGGGGGAGTGTTGCACCGGAGCCCGCCGGCCGGTTGCGGTTTTCGGACCCGCCCGGGTGGAGGGTCGGGCCTGGCCGTGGGAGGCCGCAGGCCAGGGTGGGTGCGGGGCCGGTGTGATGTTGACCGCCCGGCGGCCGGCCGGACCCTACGGGCCGGTAACGTGAGGGCATGCCGATAACCCGTTCGCTGCTCTCCGCGGTCCGAGCCGGTGGCCGCCGTGCCGCCGGCCGCCTCGTCCACCGGGGCTGGCGCTGGGTGCAGAGGACCGGTGCGGTCACCCGGCAGAGCCCGGGCCCGTACCGGTTCGGCGAGTTGGGCGACGGTACGACGCTGGCGTTCCCGCTCGGCGCGGTCTTCAACGAGCAGTGGATCACCATCGGGCCGTTCTCGATCATCGGCGAGCGGGTCACCATCAGCGCCGGTTTCCTGCCCGGCCTCGACCTCGGGCCCGAGCCGATCGTACGGATCGGCGGCGGCTGTGTGATCGGCCGGGACAGCCACATCGTGGGCCACCAGTCGATCGTCCTCGGCGACGACGTGTGGACCGGGCCCGGCGTCTACATCTCCGACCAGGCGCACGAGTACCGGTCCACCGACCTGCCGATCGGCAAGCAGTGGCCGCGCAACGAACCGGTGGAGATCGGTGCCGGGAGCTGGATCGGCACCGGCGCGGTGATCCTGCCGGGGGCCCGGATCGGCCGCAACGTGGTGGTCGCGGCGGGCGCGGTGGTGCGCGGCGAGGTGCCCGACCACAGCGTGGTGGCCGGGGCGCCGGCCAAGGTGGTCCGCCGTTGGACGGCCGAGGAGGGCTGGCAGCCGCCGCTGCGCCACGACGCACCCCAGCCGGTGCCGGACGGCGTGACGGCGGAGCAACTGCGGGCCCTGGTGGGGTGGGACCTGCGGTTGCCGGGGGAGCAGGGCTGATGCACCCGCGCCGCCGTTCCCGGTGGGGCGGGTGCCGGTACGTCGCTATCGGACTGCGGGGGCCTGTTCGGCGGCGCGGGCGGCGATGGCGGCGGTGATCCGCAGGACGTCGGCGGGGCGGGCGGGGTCGAGGCCGGTGAGGGCGGCGATCCGGCGCAGCCGGTAGTCGACGGTGTTCGGGTGCAGGTGCAGGGCGCCCGCGGTGTGCCGCCGGTTGAGCCCGCCGGCCAGGTGGGTGCGCAGGGTGGTGAGCAACTCGCCGCCGTCGGCCAGTGGTTCGAGCAGTGCGGCGAGTCGGGAGCGGGCCTGGCTGGGGCGGGTGAGCTGGTATTCGAGCAGGACGTCGTCGAGCCGGTACAGGCCGGGTGGACGGTCGAACGCGCGGGCCACGTCCAGGACTTCGTACGCGAGCGCGGCCGCGCCCGGCACCTCGCAGGGTGCGGCGGACGCCGCCGCGGCCAGGACGGGGACGCCTCCGGCCCGGGCGGCCGCGGCGACGGTGGCGGCGAGGTGCTGCCACGGGAGTTCGGCGGGCGTGCCGGGGCGCCCGGACGCTCTCTCCGGCCGGAGGCCCGGCCGGGCCTCCGGGGGCGGCCCGAGCGGGACGAGCACGAGGCCGCCCGAGGGGGTGAGCGTGGTGATCGCCGACTGCCGTGTCCGGTGGTCGAGTTCGGCGACTAGCCGGCGGAGCTTGCGGCGGCCGGCGATGCCCGGGTCGACGCCGGGGGCGTGCTCGTCGGGGTGGTCGGCGACGGACAGGCACAGGACGGCGTACCGGGGCGGCAGTTGGAGCCCGGCCCGGGCGGCGGCCTCGTCCGCCGGGGTGCCGGCGAGCAGTGCGGTGAGCAGCGACTGCCGGGCGGCGCCGCGCCGGTCGCCGGTCGGGCGGCGTTCGTCGAGGTAGCCGGCGCCGGCGGCGGTGGTGGCCTGGCGGAGCTGGTCGAGCAGCAGCCGGTTGAGGACGAGCAGGTCGGCGGCGTCGCCGTCGCGGGCGTGCCGGGTGACGAACTCCCAGCAGACCTCCAGCCCGAGGTGGTGGGCGAGCAGGACGGCGTCCAGCGGCAGGCCCTCCTCGGCGCGGCGGGCGGCGGCCTCCCGGACGGCGGCGAACTCCTCGTCGGGGGCGGGGAGTCCGGTGCGGACGGCGTGGGCCAGGGCGCGGATCCGGCGCTCGGTGTCGCGGGTGAGTTCGCCGGTGAGCTGTTCGCGGGGCAGGCGGTGGTACACCGGCACGCGGTCCAGCAGGGCGGCGACCACGCTCTCGGCCAACTGGCGTACACCGCCCAGGAGTCGTTGGTCGGCCGGTCGGCCGCCGATCACCGGGACGCGCCAGCCGGGCGTGCGGTCGGCGGTGCGGTCGATGGTGTGGTCGGCGGTGCGGTCGGGCGCGCGAACGGTGGTGTGGTCGGGGACGGCGGTGGGCTCGGGCGCACGGACGGGTGTGCGGTCGGCTGCGGAGGGGGGCACGGAGGCGGGCGCGGAGTGCGGCTCGGAGCGGGGTGTGGCGTCGGGTGAGCGGCCGGGCGAGGCGGCGGGTGCGTTGTGACCGGTCACAGAGAACACCGTCCAGGTCTGGGGAACGCCCAAGGGCCGGGCCGGAGGGGCGACCGCATGATGGAGCCACTCGGGTTACCTGTTGGTAACAAACTTCCGCCGTGGAGGCAACAGTTGAGAACCCCACTTCTCCGCTTCTCCGCAACTCCCGTGCGCCGCAGGCTCGGCGGGGCCATCGGCGCGACCGTGCTGGCGGGCGCGATGCTGGCCGGCGCGTCGGCCGCCCCGGCGAGCGCCGTGACGTCCCCCTCCGTCGCGCCCGCCGCCGCCCGCTCCCTCAGCGCTGCCGCCACCTCCGCCGCCGCCGAACTGCCGCCCGACGGTGACTCGGTGGCCTCGCCGCCCGGCGCCAACGACTGGAACTGCCGCCCGAGCGCCGCCCACCCCGATCCGGTGGTCCTCGTGCACGGCACCTTCGCCAACCGCTACGAGAACTGGCTCGCGCTCTCCCCGCTGCTGAAGGGCCTCGGGTACTGCGTCTTCGCGCTCGACTACGGCACCATCCCAGGCATCACCTCCAGCGGCAGCGGCCTGCTGCTGCCGATCGGCGGCCTGGGCCCGGTGCCCGACTCGGCCGCCCAACTCGGGCGGTTCGTCGACCTGGTGCTGAAGGCCACCGGCGCGGCCAAGGTCGACATCGTCGGGCACTCGCAGGGCGGCATGCTGCCGAACTACTACCTGAAGTTCCTCGGCGGGGCCGCGAAGGTCGGCCGGCTGGTCGGCCTGGCGCCGTCCAACCACGGCACGACGCTCGACGGGATCACCAAGCTCGTGCCGTACTTCCCCGGCGTCGCGGACCTGATCTTCACCGTCTGCCAGGCCTGCCGCGACCAGGCGGTGGGCTCCGACTTCAACCGCACGATGGCCTCCCGCCCGGACACCGTGCCGGGCGTGAGCTACACGGTGATCTCGACCGTGTACGACGAGGTCGTCACCCCGTGGCGGACCCAGTTCCTGACCGGCCCGGCCGTCGACAACGAGGTGCTGCAGAACCACTGCCCGATCACGCTCGCCGAGCACGTGGCGATCGCGTTCTCGCCGACGGCGCTGCACCTGGTGACCAACGCCTTGGATCCGGCGCACGCCACACCGGTGTTCTGCGGCTGAGCCGCACCCACCGGAACGCTGCGGGCCCGGAGGAACCCCCCCCCGGACGCAAAGGTCCCGTGTCCGGGGGGCCATGTGCCCCGAAGCCCCTGTGTTTACGT
>NZ_JBHVWW010000107.1:0-20833 GCF_042882025.1 Kitasatospora sp. NPDC058243 | reverse complement strand
GCGCGAGGCCGCCGCCGCCACCGGCCGCGCCGAACTCGCCGCCGAACGCGCCGGCGACGCCCGCACGGCCGCCGCCCGGGCGCTCGCCGCCGAGCAGCGCACCGCCGCCCTGCTCGCCACCGAGCAGCGCCTCTCCGACCTGCTCTCCCTGACTCCCGCGCCCACCGACTGGAGCGAAGACGGGTCAGGGGCCGAGGAGGACGCCGGCTTCCTCACCCCCGCCGTCCTCGACCGCAACGCCGAGTACCTGCGCGAACTCCTCGACGAGTCCATCGCCACCGCCGAACGCACCCTGTTCGACCTGCGCACCGCCGCCGCCGACGACTCCCGCATCCTCGCCGCCCTCGGCGACGGCGGACTGCTGCCGCCCGGCCCGGACGTCCTGGCCACCGTCGAGTACCTCGCCGAGCACGGCATCCCCGCCCTGCCGGGCTGGCGCTACCTCGCCCAGTCCGTCGACCCGGCCGACCACGAGGCGATCCTCGCCGCCCGCCCCGAACTCGTCGACGGCGTCGTCGTCACCGACCCGGCCTCGCTGGAGCGGGCCCGCGAGGCCCTGCAGGCCGCCGCCCTGCTGCCCCGCTCCACCGTCGCCGTCGGCGCCGCCGCCTCCCTGATCGCCCCGATCACCGACCAGCCCGCGTTCTTCCTGGTGCCGCCGAACCCGGCCATGCACGACGAGTCCGCCGCCGACGACGAGCGCCGCGAACTGCGCGCCCGGGCGGGCGCCCGCGAGGAGCACATCCGCGAACTCGCCGCCCGCCTCGGTGCCGACCGCGCCCTCGCCGCCCGCCTCGCCTCCTGGCACGCCAGCTGCCCGCCCGGCACCCTCGCCGAACTCGCCACCGCCGCCGAGGCCGCCCGCGAGCACGCCGAGCAGGCCGCCGCCGCCCTGGCCACCCTGCGCGCCGACCACGACGAGGCCGAGACCGACCACGCCGCCGCGGCCGCCGCCCACGAGGAGCACCGCGAGGCCGCCCAGCGCGCCCGCCGCCGCGCCGACGCCCTCTCCGGCCTCGCCTTCCGGCTGCGCGAGCGCGCCAACTGGGCCCGCCGCCAGCGCGAACTCGCCGAGGACGCCGCCGAGTGCGACCGCCGCCAGGCCGTCTGCGCCGAACGCGCCCGCACCTGCGACGAGGACCGCCGCGCCGCCCAGCGCGCCGCCGACGACGCCCGCCGCACCGCCCGTACCGTGCGCGCCGAACGCGCCGAGATCCCCGCCGCCGAGCAGGCCGACGAGCCCGCCGAGACCGCCCCCGCCGCACTGCCCGCCCTGCGCGAGGCCTACCGCGCCGCCTCCCAGCTGTACGAGAAGGTCGGCGTCGGCGCCGACCTGCGCGCCGAGCAGGCCCGCGCCGAGGGCGACGAGGCCGCCGCCGCGACCGAACTCGACCGCCTCACCAACAAGGTCCGCACCCGCGCCGAGGAACTCCTCGGCAGCCCCGACGGCGCCGACGGCCCGGCCCGCCAGGCCGCGGCCGCCCGCGCCGAGGACCTGGTCGCCACCATCGAGGCCCGCTCCGCCGCCGCCAGCGAGCAGCTCGGGCGTCTGCGAGGCGAGGCCGAGCGCTCCGCCCCCGCCGACGGCGAGGCGCACACCGAACTGCCCGAGGACCTCGTCCCCGCCGACCCCGAGCACGCCCAGGTCCTGCTGCGCACCGCCACCAGCCGGCTCGCCGAACGCCGGGAGGCCCTGGACGCCGCCCGCACCGCGCACGCCGACCTGCAACGCACCTTCGACGCCGCCCAGTCGGCCGCCGCCGACTTCGACGAACTCGCCGGCCAGCTGCGCGACGGCCTGCGCGAGCAGCAGGAGGACGACGGCCAGTCCGCCGAGCCCTACCTCGGCTCACTGCCGGAGGCGCGCGGCACCGCCGCCGAGGCCCGCCGTGCCCTGCGCACCGCCGCCGGCGAGCTGTCCTCCGCCGAACTCGCCGTCCGCGACGCCTCCGACGCCCTCGTCCGGCACGCCAACGCCGCCCGCTACGAGGCCGTCCGCACCCCCGCCCGCCAGCAGATCCGCGAACTGCCCGCCGCCGCGCTGCCCGAGCACGCCGCCGCCTGGGCCGCCGCCTTCGCGCCCCGGCTGCGCGTGCTGACCGACGAACTCGCCCAGCTGGAGCGCAACCGCGGCTCGATCGTCGACCGCCTGCGCGGCCTGGTCGAGTCCTCGCTCACCACCCTGCGCGCCGCCCAGCGGCTCTCCCGGCTGCCCGAGGGCCTGGGGGAGTGGTCCGGCCAGGAGTTCCTGCGGATCCGCTTCGAGGACCCGGACCACGCCACCCTGGTCGAGCGCCTGGGCGAGGTCATCGACGAGGCCACCCGCGCCGCCGTCCGCAAGAACAGCGACCTGCGCCGCGACGGCATGTCCCTGCTGCTGCGCGGGGTCGCCGCCGCGATGGGCCCGAAGGGCGTCAGCGTCGAGATCCTCAAGCCGGACGCGGTGCTGCGCGCCGAGCGGGTCGGCGTCGGCCAGATGTCCGACGTCTTCTCCGGCGGCCAGCTGCTCACCGCCGCCATCGCGCTGTACTGCACGATGGCCGCGCTGCGCGCCAACGACCGCGGCCAGTCCCAGCTGCGGCACGCCGGCACGCTGTTCCTGGACAACCCGATCGGCCGCGCGAACGCCACCTACCTGCTGGAGCTCCAGCGGGCCGTGGCCGATGCGCTCGGCGTCCAACTGATTTACACCACCGGCCTGTTCGACACCACCGCGCTCGCCGAGTTCCCGCTGGTCATCCGGCTGCGCAACGACGCCGACCTGCGGGCGGGCCTCAAGTACATCTCGGTCGAGGAGCACCTGCGCCCCGGTCTGCCCGCCCCGCAGGACCCGGACGGCCCGGCCATCCACGGCGAGATCACCGCCACCCGGATGTTCAAGCGTCCGGCCGAGGTTCCGGCGCAGTCCTCAACTGACTAGCGTGGCGTGCATGCTGACGATCGCGCACTTCAGTGACATCCACCTCGGGCAGGAGCACCGCCGGGACGGCGGCAGGCGCGCCCGGCGGCGGGCCGGGCAGGTGATGGCGTACCTCGACGCCCTGCCCGGCCCGCTGGACGCGGTGCTCGTCACCGGGGACCTCGCCGACCACGGCCTGCCCGCCGAGTACGAGCAGGTGGCCAAGGTGCTGGACTCCCGGTACCCGGTGCTCATTTGCCCCGGCAACCACGACCGCCGGGCGCCCTACCGGGAGGTGCTGCTCGGCGAGGCCCCCGCGGACGGCCCGGTCAACCGG
This sequence comes from Kitasatospora sp. NPDC058243, assembly GCF_042882025.1. Taxonomy (NCBI): domain Bacteria; kingdom Bacillati; phylum Actinomycetota; class Actinomycetes; order Kitasatosporales; family Streptomycetaceae; genus Kitasatospora; species Kitasatospora sp. NPDC058243. Next base: position 17,597 of record NZ_JBHVWW010000107.1, on the reverse strand, counting down.
TTGCACCGACTGCCCGGTGCCGACGTGCTGATGCTGGACTCCTCGATCCCCGGCCGCGACGACGGCCTGCTGGACGAGGAGACGCTGGCCTGGCTGGACGCCGAACTGGCGGCCGGCCGCGCCGACCGGCCCGCGCTGGTGGCCTTCCACCACCCGCCGGCCGTCCTGCACCTGCCGAACGTCGACCCGATCCGCCAGTTCGGCGAGGAGGCGCTGGGCGCGGTGCTGGCCCGGCACCCCCGGGTGGCCGGCCTGCTCTGCGGCCACTCCCACACCGGCGCCGCCACCACCTTCGCCGGACTGCCCCTGCTGGTCGCCCCGGGTGTGGTCTCCACCGTCACGCTGCCCTGCGAGGGCGGGCCCGGCATCTCCTTCACCCAGCCGCCGATGCTCGCCTTCCACGTCCTGGACGACACGGGCCGGCTCACCACCCACTACCGGGCCGTCCCGGAGGACTGATCCGCAGCGTCGGCCGCAGGTGTCCTACGCGGCCGGCAGTCGCGGCTGGCGCTGCGGCCCGCCGGGGCGGGGGAGCGGCCGGGCGGCCAGCGGGTCGGGCGCCCGGCTGCCCGCCATCGGGTGCGCGGAGCCGGGCGCGCGCTGCCGCTGGGCGGCGACCTGGCGCGAGATCAGGATCTCCAGCAGGCACCACATCGTGCCGAACACCCCGAGCCCCATCGCCATCAGCGCCGGCGTCATCAGCCAACTGTCCGCGTACGAGGCGAGCGTGGCGACGACCACGCCGACCAGGGTGAAGGACAGGCAGAGCACCGCCCGGACGGCGGCGGCGCGCACCTCGTCGGGCAGGCGGCGACGGCGGCGTGGCACGGACATCGATCGACCCCCAGGCGCGGACTCGGCGGCGGACGCGGGACGGGCGCACGCGAAACGCGCCCCCTTGCCTCACTCTGCCCCGCCGAACCAGGACTATGCGTCCGAATCCACCGAACTGCCGTCAAAGCGCGTGATCCGGGCAGCCGGCAGCGGGCGGCCCGCCGCCGGGGGAGGTCAGCCCAACTGCTGGTTGAGCTCCTCCAGGGCGCCCGCCACGATCGTCCGCATGGCCTGCTCGGCCTGGACGGCGTCCCCCGCGCAGATCGCGTCGGCGACTTCGCGGTGCAGCCGGATCGCGTACGGCTCCGGCTGATGGGGCATCAGATGGTACTCGGTCCGCCCGGTGAGCACCGCCCCCACGGTGTCGCCGAGGTGGGCGAACATCTCGTTGCCGGAGGCGCGCAGTACGGTGGCGTGGAATTCGATGTCGTGCCGGAGGAAGGTGGTGAGGTCGGCGGCCCGCGCCGAGACGGTCAACTCCACGGCCAGTGAGCCGAGTTGGCGCCGGTCGTCGTCGCTCGCGTGTACCGCGGCGAGCGCGGCCGCGGCCGGTTCGACGGCCACCCGCAGCGAGCCGAGCGAGCGCAGCTGGGCCGAGCGGTCCGCGCCGGCCAGCCGCCAGCGGATCACCAGCGGGTCGAAGACGTCCCAGAGCGACCTGGGCTGCACGGTGATCCCGACCCGCCGCCGGGACGCCACCAGGCGCATCCCCTCCAGGATCCGCACCGCCTCCCGGACGACCGTCCGGGACACCCCGAACCGCTCCTCCAGTTCCTCGCCGCGCAGCACCGCACCCTCGGGAATCTCCCCCGACGCGATCGCGGGCCCGAGCTCGTCAAGCAGCCGACCGGGCAGCCCCTGGATCTCCATCCGCCCAGCGTAGACGCCCACCCCGCCGCCACCACCGGCGCGTACCGGGTCCCGCGCCCTGCGATCTACCCCACAGCTCAAAAGTATGACGATTTGGTTTCCACCACTTGAATACGTCATATCTTTGAGGCGATAGTGGCGGCCAGGCAACGAAGGAGCACCACCCATGGCTCTCAGCGTCGAGAACCACGACCTCCCGGCAGTGACACCGGCGGGCCCTCTCACCATCGTGGTGATGGGCGTCTCCGGTGTCGGCAAGACCACCCTGGCCCGCCTGCTGGCCGAACGACTCGACCTCCCCTACGCGGAGGCGGACGACTTCCACCCGGCGGCCAACATCGCCAAGATGTCGGCCGGCATCCCGCTGGACGACGAGGACCGCGCGCCCTGGCTGCGCGCCCTCGGCGCCTGGCTCAAGGAGCGGGCCGAGGACGGCACCGGCGGCGTGGTCACCTGTTCGGCGCTGAAGCACCACTACCGCGACACCCTGCGCGCGGCCTGCCCGGGTGCCTACTTCCTGCACCTCAGCGGCGGTCACGAGCTGGTCGAGGACCGGCTCGCCCACCGCACCGGCCATTTCATGCCGCCGTCGCTGCTCGACTCCCAGTACGCCGCCCTGGAACCCCTGGGCGCGCACGAGCGCGGCGCCGTCCTGGACGTCGGTCCGTCCCCCGAAGAACTCGTCGAGATGGCCGTGGCGCTGCTGCGGCCGGTCAATGGAGACCTCGCGTGAGTATGTCCCCCACTCTGCTCGCGGCCGCCCCACCGGCCCTGCCGCACACCAGCAGCGACTCCCAGCTGCTGATCGCGGTCCTGCTCAGCATCGGTGTGATCGTCCTACTGATCACCAAACTGAAGCTGCATCCCTTCCTCGCCCTCACGCTCGGCTCCGGCCTGCTGGCCGCCGTCGCGGGCGCCCCGTTCGACAAGCTGCTCAACAGCTTCTCCACGGGCTTCGGCTCCACCGTGGCCGGCGTCGGCCTGCTGATCGGGCTGGGCGCGATGCTCGGCAAGCTGCTCGCCGACTCCGGCGGCGCCAACATCATCGCGGACACCGTGCTGGCCCGGTCGGGCAACAAGGCGCTGCCCTGGGCGATGGCGCTGATCGCCGCCGTCCTCGGCCTGCCGCTGTTCTTCGAGGTCGGCGTCGTCCTGCTGATCCCGATCGTGCTGCTGGTCGCCCGCCGCGGCAACGTGCCGCTGATGCGGATCGGCATCCCCGCGCTGGCCGGCCTGTCCGTGCTGCACGGCCTGGTGCCCCCGCACCCCGGCCCGCTGGTCGCCGTCGACGCCCTGAAGGCGGACCTCGGCATCACCCTGGCGCTCGGCCTGCTGATCGCCGTGCCCACCCTGATCGTGGCCGGCCCGCTGTTCTCCCGGCTGGCCGAGCGCTGGGTCGGCCCGCTGGAGATCCCGAAGGCCACCGCCCCCGAGGAGAGCGCCAAGCCCGAGCACACCCCGTCCTTCGGCGCGGTGCTGGCGACCATCCTGCTGCCGGTCGTGCTGATGCTCGGCAAGGCCCTGACCGACGTGGTGATCGACAACCCGAAGGCGTTGGGCCAGCGGGTGTTCGACTTCATCGGCTCGCCGCTGATCGCGCTGCTCGCCGCGACCCTGCTCGGCATGCTGACCCTCGGCAAGGCGGCCGGCTTCGACAAGGCGCGGATCTCCGACACCGTCGGCAAGTCGCTCGGCCCGATCGCCGGCATCGTGTTCATCGTCGGCGCCGGCGGTGGCTTCAAGCAGACCCTGATCGACGTGGGCGTCGGCAACGCGGTGAGCGAGTGGTCCGGCAAGTGGCACATCTCGGCGCTGCTGCTCGGCTGGCTGATCGCGGTGCTGATCCGCCTGGCCACCGGCTCGGCGACGGTCGCCACCATCACCGCCGCCGGGATCGTCGCCCCGCTCGCCGCCGACATGTCCTCCACCCACGCGGCCCTGCTGGTCCTGGCGATCGGCGCCGGCTCGCTCTTCCTGTCGCACGTCAACGACGCCGGCTTCTGGCTGGTGAAGGAGTACTTCGGGATGAGCGTCGGACAGACGCTGAAGTCCTGGTCGGTGATGGAGACGGTGATCTCGGTCGTCGCCATCGCCCTGATCATGCCGCTCAGCCTGATCATCTAGGCCGGACAGCGCCTGGCGCCGCCGACATCCGCCGAGGGGCGGCACCCGTACCGCACGGGTGCCGCCCCTCGGGCGTGCCCGACGGCCGGGGCTCAGCCCAGCGGCCCCGACAGCCGGGGCTCCGCCCAGCGGCCCCGACAGCTAACGCAGCACGACCCGCCAACCGTCGCCGCCGTCGCGGCCGCCGGGCCGGAGCACCAGCTCCTTCACCTGCCCGGTGTCGTGGAAGGTCAGCACCACGGTCTGCCGCTCGGCAGGGTCGTCCTGGAAGTCGGCCGTGACGGCCCCCTGGGCGCCCCGTCCGTACTCGCGGACCCAGGCCGCCGAAGCGTCCCCGCTGTCCCCGCCGTCCCCGCCGTCCGAGGTGCCGAGCTCCGCCAGCCGCCCCTCGGCCCCTTCGGCGAGCCGCCACACCAGCTGCTGGACCACGCCGAGCGTGCCGGTGGACGGGTACCCCGTCACCCGCAGGTGCGGATGGGCGGCGTAGTCGGCCTTGTACGCCAGCTCGGCCTCCGAGGCCCCGCCGGAGCACCCGGTGAGCAGCGCGACCGCGAGGCCCGCCGCAGGCAGACCTGCGGCGCGGCGGGCGGTCCGAAAACCAGACAAGATCATCATCAGGGAGAATCATGCGCGAAGGGCGGGCACCCGGAAAACCCAGGTGCCCCCCCCTCTCGGGGGTTCGCCCCGCTGGCTGTGTCTACTTCGTTTCGCGCCTCTCCAGGATGTGCCTCCTTCCTTTCTCGCTTCTCGAGGAGGGGGCCAAAAAAAAAAAAAAACCCCCCCGGAGGGAAAACCGGGGAGAGGGGGAAAACCACCAAAACCCCCCGTTCCCCCCCCCTCCCCGAGGCTGCGCCTAGCTGGCTGTGCCTACTTCGTTCCGCGCTTCGCGAGGCTGTGCCTACTTCGTTCCGCGCTTCGCGAGGAAGGCCTCGACCTCGTCCCGGATCTCCGGCGTGTCCAGCCCGCGCACGGTCATCGTGGTGCGGCGCCGCAGCACGTCGTCCGCCGTGTACGCCCACTCGCTGTCGGCCGCGTAGGCGACCTGCGCCCAGACGTCCGGGCCGTCCTCGTGGATCGGCCGGCCCAGCTCCGGGTTCTCGTCGATCATGCGGGCGATCTCGAAGGACAGCGTGCCGTAGTGGCTGGCCAGGTGCTTGGCCACCAGCGGCTCCATCCGGGAGCCCGGGTCGCGGTCGATCAGCAGCCGGTGCGCGACGGCGTTCGGCGCGCCGACGCCCGGCAGCGGAACGGTCGCCGCGATCGGGGACATGTCCTCGCCGAGGCTGGTGCCGGGCACGTGCGCCAGCTTCTCCAGCACGGTGCGGCCGATGTGACGGTAGGTGGTCCACTTGCCGCCGGCGACCGACAGCATGCCGCCCTTGCCCTCGGTGACGACCGTCTCGCGCTTGGCGGCGGCGGTGTCGCCCGGGCCGCCGGGCAGCACCCGCAGGCCGGCGAAGGAGTAGGTGATCAGGTCGCGGTCGAGGTGCTCGTCGCGGATGGCGTGCGCGGCCTCGCCCATGATCTGGTCGATGTCCGCCTCGGTGGCCCGGACGTCCTTCGGGTCGCCGGTGTACTCCTCGTCGGTGGTGCCGAGCAGGACGTGGTCCTCCCACGGGATGGCGAAGGAGACGCGGTACTTGTCGATCGGGATGGTCAGCGCGGCGCGCCACGGCGCCCGGCGCTTGACCACCACGTGGGCGCCCTTGGAGAGGCGGATCGACGGCGCGGCGCCGGCGTCCTCCATCTTGCGCAGGTGGTCCACCCACGGGCCGGTGGCGTTGAGCACCAGGCGGGCGTCGATGCCGAACTCGGTGCCGTCCAGGCGGTCGCGCAGCTCGGCGCCGGTGACCCGGCCGCCGGTGAAGCGCAGGCCGGTGACCTCGGCGTGGTTGAGCACCACGGCGCCGGCGTCGACGGCGGCGCGCACGGTCATCACGGCGACGCGCGAGTCGTTCATCTGGTGGTCGCCGTAGACGGCCACCGAGCGCAGGCCCTCGGTGCGCAGCGCGGGCACCTGCTGGGCGGCGTGCGCGGCGGTGGAGACCCGGCCCATGCCGTCGCGGAAGGCGGACAGCGCGGAGTACAGGAAGACGCCGGCGCCGAGCTTGGGCGCGCTGTGCGGGCCGCCCTTGTAGACCGGCACGAAGAAGGTCAGCGGGTTGACCAGGTGCGGCGCGACGTCGGTGGCGAGCGCGCGGCGCTCCTTGTGGTTCTCGGCGACGAGCTTGACCGCGCCGGTCTGCAGGTAGCGCAGACCGCCGTGGACGAGCTTGGAGGAGGCGCTGGAGGTGGCGCCGGCGAAGTCGCCGCCGTCGACCATGGCGACCTTGAGTCCGGCCTGGGAGGCGGTCCAGGCGACGGCCGTGCCGAGGATGCCGCCCCCGATCACCAGCAGGTCGTAGGTGGCCTTGCCGAGCAGCTCACGGGTCTCGGCGCGGGAGGCGGTGCGGCCGGCGGTGCGCTCGGCGCCCAGGGTCGGGATGGTTGCCATGGTGGTTGTGTACGGCGCGCGGGTCAGGCGGCGCCGTTACTCCTCTCGTGTGCGGTGCGGCCTCTGCTGAGAGGCCGGTCGGCCCGGTGCGGCGGGCCGGTGAAACGCGGCGACACCCGCTGCCGGAACAGCGGGCGGCCGGTCGGGGCCCGGGGCCCCGACCGGCTTGTCGGTCAGTCGGTCTCTTCTTCCTCCACCCACCCCATGGTGCGCTCCACGGCCTTGAGCCACTTCTTGTACTCGCGCTCCCGGGTGGCCTCGTCCATGCGCGGGGTCCATTCGGCGGCGCGGTGCCAGTTGGCCCGCAGCGTGTCGAGGTCGGTCCAGAAGCCGACGGCGAGTCCGGCTGCGTAGGCGGCGCCGAGGGCGGTGGTCTCGGCCACGTACGGGCGCTCGACCGGGACGTCCAGGACGTCGGCGATGTTCTGCATGAGCAGGTTGTTGCTGGTCATGCCGCCGTCGACCTTGAGGGCGGTGAGCTCGACGCCGGAGTCCTTCTGCATGGCGTCGACGACCTCGCGGGTCTGCCATGCGGTGGCCTCCAGGACGGCCCGGGCCAGGTGGCCCTTGGTGACGTACCGGGTCAGGCCGGCGATCACACCGCGGGCGTCGGAGCGCCAGTACGGGGCGAACAGGCCGGAGAAGGCCGGGACGAAGTAGGCGCCGCCGTTGTCCTCGACGGTGTTGGCGAGGGTCTCGATCTCGGCGGCGGTGGAGATGATGCCGAGCTGGTCGCGCAGCCACTGGACGAGCGAGCCGGTGACGGCGATCGAGCCTTCCAGGGCGTAGACCGGGGCCTGGTCGCCGATCCGGTAGCCGACGGTGGTCAGCAGGCCGTGGTACGAGTTGACGATCTTCTCGCCGGTGTTGAGCAGCAGGAAGGTGCCGGTGCCGTAGGTGGACTTGGCCTCGCCCTCGTCGAAGCAGGTCTGGCCGAACAGCGCGGCCTGCTGGTCGCCGAGCGCGGAGGCGACCGGGACGCCGGCCAGGTCGCCGACGGCCTCGCCGTAGACCTCGGCGGAGGAGCGGATCTCCGGCAGGACGGCCATCGGCACGCCGATCGACTCGGCGATCTTGTCGTCCCACTGCAGGGTGTGCAGGTTCATCAGCATGGTGCGGCTGGCGTTGGTGACGTCGGTGACGTGCTTGCCGCCGTTGACACCACCGGTGAGGTTCCAGATCACCCAGGTGTCCATGGTGCCGAACAGGATGTCGCCGGCCTCGGCGCGCTCGCGCAGGCCTTCGACGTTGTCCAGCAGCCAGCGGATCTTCGGGCCGGCGAAGTAGCTGGCGAGCGGGAGGCCGGTCTCGCGGCGGAAGCGGTCCTGGCCGACGTTGCGGCCGAGCTCGCGGCAGAGGCCCTCGGTGCGGGTGTCCTGCCACACCAGCGCGTTGTGGACCGGCTCGCCGGTGTTCTTGTCCCACAGGACGGTGGTCTCGCGCTGGTTGGTGATGCCGATCGCGCGGATGTCGTCCTTGGTCAGGCCGGCCTTCTCCAGCGCGCCGCGGACGACCGACTGCACCCGGGTCCAGATCTCGGCGGCGTCGTGCTCGACGTAGCCGGGCTGGGGGAAGATCTGCCGGTGCTCCTGCTGGTCGACGGCGACGATCCGGCCGTCGGCGCCGAAGATGATGCAGCGGCTGGAGGTGGTGCCCTGGTCGATCGCGGCGATGTAGTTGCCAGTGGAGGTCATCAGAGGGTCCTCGGCTCAGGATTCGGGGGTTCGGGGTGGGTGGGCCCGACGTAGTGGTCGGTCCCCGTGCTCGGCGGGTTCGAACCCGGCCCTTTAGAACATCGCGTTGTACAGACCGCCGGCCAGCGCGCCGCCGATCAGCGGGCCGACGACCGGAACCCAGGCGTACGACCAGTCGGAGCCGCCCTTGTTCGGGATGGGCAGCAGCGAGTGCACGATGCGCGGGCCGAGGTCGCGGACCGGGTTGATCGCGTAGCCGGTGGGGCCGCCCAGCGAGAGGCCGATGCCGACGACCGTGAGGGCCACGATCAGGGTGCTGAGGCCGCCGGCGGCCAGACCGTCGTTCTTGCCGAGGGTGAGGATCGCCATGCAGAGGATGAAGGTGCCGATGACCTCGGTGACGACGTTCTGGATCGGGTTCCGGATCTCGGGCCCGGTCGAGAAGATGCCGAGGGTGGGCTCCTCGTTGGCCTGGAACTGGCCGAGGTAGGTGAGCCAGACCAGCACGGCGCCGATCATCGCGCCGAGGAACTGGGAGCCGAGGTAGAGCGGCACCTGGTTCCAGTCGCCGCTCTTGATGGCGAGCGCGATGGTGACGGCCGGGTTGAGGTGGGCGCCGGACTTCGGAGCCGAGATGTAGGCGGCGATCAGGACCGCGAAGCCCCAGCCGAAGGTGATCGCCAGCCAGCCGGCGTTGAGGGCCTTCGACTTCTTGAGGGTCACGGCGGCGCAGACGCCGCCACCGAGAAGTATCAGGGCGGCGGTGCCGAGGGTTTCGCCGACGAAGACGTCGCCGTTGGAGAACGCGGACACAAAGACTCCCTTGTCCATATGGCCCGGAGGTGTGGGTGGGGGCGGCCGGCCGATCGTTGTGCGGGTGAGCGCATCGGGGGATTGATCTTCCCGGCCATCGTTCGACAATGTCGACCGTTATGCGGAAGCTTCCTCCCCTGGTTGCCCTCACGTCAAGGCAGGGTTACGGAGCTGTGACCCTTCCCCCGAAGTTACCCAGCGGAGCGGGCCAAACCGGGGCAAAACGCCAAGGCGCGGACAGGCCGATGCCCGTCCGCGCCTCAGCGTGACGATGTGGCCGCCGGTGCGGCCCGGGGTTTCAGAAGCGCCCGGCGCCCAGATCGCGCGAGATCGCCCGTGCCGCGCTGCGCACCGAGGCCACCAGCGACGGCTTCACGAAGCCGTCCTCGCAGACCCGCTCCACCGGGCCGCTGATGCACACCGCGCCCACCGGGTTGCGCCGCCGGTCCTGGATCAGCGCGCCGATCGAGGCCACGCCCTCCCAGGTCTCCTCGATCGAGTCCGTCCAACCGCGCTCACGGATCAGCGCGCACTCGGCGTCCACGTCGGCCGCCTCGGTCAGCGTCCGCAGGGTGTACGACTCGTACGGCCCGTCGCCCAACTCGCCGCGTGCGACCGGGTCGTAGGCCAGCAGCACCTTGCCCAGCGCGGTGCTGTGCAGCGGCTGCATCGAGCCGACCTCCAGCACCTGCCGGGTGTCGTCCGGCCGGAAGACGTGGTGCACGACCAGCACGCCCTGCTGGTGCAGCACCCCCAGGTAGACGGTCTCGCCGGCCGCCCGGGCCAGGTCGTCCGCCCAGACCAGCGCCCGTGCCCGCAGCTCGTGCACGTCCAGGTAGCTCTGCCCCAGCCGCAGCAGTTCGGCGCCCAGCTGGTACTTGCCGCTCTCCGGGTCCTGCTCGACGAACCCCTCCTGCTGGAGCGTGCGCAGGATGCCGTGCGCGGTGCCCTTGGCGAGTTCCAGCGCCGTCGCGACCTCGGACAGGCCCAGGCGGCGCTCACCGCCGGCCAGCAGGCGCAAGATCGCGGCGGCCCGGGAGAGCGACTGGATCGGGCCGGGCATGGGGACCTCCGCGCTGACAGGCGGTCGACATTGTCGACCGCAGTGGTAACGGGACGAGTCTGCCAGGCCGTCGCCGGTCCGTGCACCTTCCCCCTCGGTAACCCGCGCTCGGCCGTCCGTTAACCTCCGCCGCCCGCCGCGCTGCTCACACTCAGACGTCCCTCACCCCCCGACGTCGCTCGAGCGCCCCCGTCGCACCGCGACCTCCGCCGCCAGCGCGGCGATCCCGTCCGGCCCCACCCGGCAGCAGCCGCCCACCAGCCGTGCGCCGCCCGCCAGCCAGCCGCCCACCCGGGCCGAGCGGAACGTCGGCTCGCCGCGCCAGTCCCGGCGCGCGGCGTCCCACTCCTCCCCGCTGTTCGGGTACACCACCACCGGCTTGCCGGTCACCTCGGCCGCCAGCGCCACCGCCCGGTCCGCGTCCTGCGGGGTGCAGCAGTTCACGCCCACCGCCAGCACCTCGTCCACCCCGGCCGCCAGCGCGAACGCCTCCGCCAGCGGCTGGCCCGCCCTGGTCCGGCCGCCCGCCACGCTGAACGACAGCCAGGCCGGCACGCCCAGCCCGCGCACCAGCTCCAGCAGCGCCCGCGCCTCGTTCGCGTCCGGCACCGTCTCCAGCGCCAGCACGTCGGGCCCGGCCGCCGCCAGCGCCTCCAGCCGCGGCCGGTGGAAGGCCACCAGCTCCGCGGTGCTCAGCCCGTACCGGCCCCGGTACTCCGAACCGTCCGCCAGCACCGCCCCGTACGGCCCCACCGACGCCGCGACCCAGCGCCGCCGCCCGCCCGGCTCGGCCCGCGCCGCCTCCCGGGCCAGCTCCACGCTGCGCGCCAGCAGCCGTGCGGCCTGGGCCCGGCCCACTCCGCGCCGGGCGAAGCCCTCGAAGCTCGCCTGGTAGCTCGCCGTGATGGCGACGTCGGCCCCGGCCGCGAAGTACGCCCGGTGCGCCGCCACCACCGCCTCCGGCGCATCCGCCAGCAGCCGCGCCGACCACAGCTCGTCGAGGAGGTCGTGCCCGGCCGCCGCCAGCTGGTTCGACATCCCGCCGTCCAGCACCAGCGGACCGGCCGCCAGCGCCGCGGCGAAGTCCGGCGGGGGAGCAGTGGGCATGGGGCCTCCTCGGGCGCGGTCGTTCCTGCTCACAGCCTAGAAGCCGGGCATCCCCGCGGACCCGGAAAACCATTTGCCGCCGGGGAACGGAATCGCTACGTTGTGCTCAGCCGGAGAACGACAGCACCCCGTACGGCGGCGAGCGCGGAGAGGAGCCGGTGATGGAAACGGACGACCCGTCCACCCCGCCCCCGACCACGCCCGCGAGCGAGCAGGACGAGCAGGAGTGGCTCGCCGCCTACGACCCGCGCGCCTACGCCCCGATCGCCGTCACCGTCGACGTGGTCGCCCTGACCTTGCGCCACAGCGGCCTGCACGTCCTGCTCGTCCAGCGCGGCGCCCCGCCCTACCAGGGCTGCTGGGCCCTGCCCGGCGGCTTCCTGCACGCCGGAGAGGAGAGCCTGGACGAGGCCGCCGCCCGCGAACTCGCCGAGGAGACCGGCCTGCTCGGCGGCTCCGAAGTCGAGGCCGCGCTCTGCCGCGTCCACCTCGAACAGCTCGGCACCTACGGCGCCCCCGAGCGCGACCCGCGCATGCACGTCGTCTCCGTCGCCTACCTCGCCTTCGCCCCAGACCTGCCCGACCCGCAGGCCGGTACGGACGCCGCAGCCGCCACCTGGCACCCCGTCGCCGACCTCGACCTGGGCACCCGGCCCGGTGGCCGACCCCGAGCCGCCGGTGCGCCCGCCGACACCCACGGGGGTGGTGTCGGCGGGCCCACCGGCCAGTCCTCCCGCACGCTCGCCTTCGACCACGCGCGCATCCTCGCCGACGGCCTCGACCGCGTCCGGGCCAAACTCGAGTACAGCCCGCTCGCCACCGCCTTCCTGCCCTACGACTTCACCATCCCCGACCTGCGCGCCGTCTACGAGGCCGTCTGGGACGAGAAGCTCCACCCCGGCAACTTCCACCGCAAGGTCCTCTCCGTCCCCGGCTTCGTCGAGAGCACCGGCGCCACCACCGCCCGCGGCGGCGCCCGCGGCGGCCCCCGGGCCCGTACCTACCACGCCGGAGACGCCAGCCTCCTGCACCCCGCCCTGCTCCGCCCCACCCGCGACGGCGAACTCCGCTGACGGCCGCCGCGCGCACCCGGCTACCATCCGGCCATGACCACTGACGACCCGACACGCGCGGTCAACCAGCCGTTCTCCCACTGCCACTTCTGCGGCACCTCCTATCCGGCCGGCACCGACGGCTGGCCCCGCACCTGCCCCGGCTGCGCCGAGATCAGCTACCGCAACCCGCTGCCCGTCGTGGTCACCCTCCTCCCGGTCACCCGCCCCGACGCCGACCCCACCCTCGTCGTCATCCGCCGCACCATCGAGCCCGGCTACGGCCAACTCGCCTTCCCCGGCGGCTACGTGGACTACGGCGAGAGCTGGCAGCAGGCGTGCGTGCGCGAACTGTGCGAGGAGACCGGCATCCTGGCCGACGCCGCCGACATCACCCTGGTCGCCACCGACTCCGACGCCAGGGGCGGCTTCCTCTGCCTCTTCGGCCTGCTCCCGGCCCGTCCGCTCGCCGAACTCCCGCCCTCGCGCCCCACCGACGAGACCGACGGCTGGCAGCTCGCCGCCCCCGACACCCGGCTCGCCTTCCCCTTCCACACCCGGGTCTCCCGCTCCTGGTTCGGCGGCGAGTTCAGCGGTGAGTCCAGCGGCGGAATCTCCGGCCGCTGACCGGCCCGGCACCCACCGGGCGGACCCTGGCGCAGCGGCCGCTCGCATGGCATGGTCTGCACCGACAGCCCAACCGGACGGGCCTGCCACAAGCACTCCCGTCCCCACCACCGGCCGGGAGACCACCACCGTGAGCACCCCACCCCAGGACCAGCCGCTCTGGCGCCCCAACCCCGCTCGCGCCGCAGCCACCAGCCTGGTGGCCTTCCAGGCCTGGGCCGCCGAACACCACGGCGCCCCGGCCGCCCCGCTCGCCCCGGCCGCCGACGACCAGCAGGCCGCCCAGCGCTACGCCGACCTGCACGCCTGGTCCACCGCCGACCTCGACCGCTTCTGGACCGCGATCACCCAGTGGTTCGACGTCCGCTTCACCCAGGTCCCCGAGGCCGTCCTCGCCGACCCCGCCATGCCCGGCGCCCGCTGGTTCCCCGGCGCCCGCCTCAACTACGCCGAACACGCCCTGCGCGCCGCCGAGGACCCGGCCAACGCCGACCGCCCGGCCGTCCTGCACCTCGACGAGACCACCGAACAGCCGGCCGTCCTCACCTGGTCCGAACTGCGCCGCCAGGTCGGCTCGTTGGCCGCCGCCCTGCGCGCCCGGGGCATCGGCCCCGGCGACCGCGTCAGCGCCTACCTGCCCAACATCCCGCAGGCCGCCGTCGCCCTCCTCGCCACCGCCGCCGTCGGCGCGATCTGGACCAGCTGCGCCCCCGACTTCGGCGCCCGCAGCGTCCTGGACCGCCTCCAGCAGATCGAACCCGCCGTCCTCTTCGCCGTCGACGGCTACCACTACGGCGGCAAGGACCACGACCGCACCGAGGTCGTCGCCGAACTGCGCCGCGAACTCCCCACCCTGCGCACCGTCGTCCACGTCCCGCTGCTCGGCGCCCCCGCCCCCGAGGGCGCCCTGCACTGGGACGACCTGGTCGCCGACGACGTCGAGCCGGTCTACGAGGCCGTCCCCTTCGACCACCCGCTCTGGGTGCTCTACTCCTCCGGCACCACCGGCCTGCCCAAGGCCATCGTCCAGAGCCAGGGCGGCATCCTGCTCGAACACCTCAAGCAGGCCGGCCTCCACCTCGACCTCGGCCCCCGGGACCGCTTCCTCTGGTACACCTCCACCGGCTGGATGATGTGGAACTTCCTGCTGGCCGGCCTCCTGGTCGGGGCCACGATCGTCACCTACGACGGCAGCCCCGGCCACCCCGACACCGGCGCGCTCTGGTCGGTCGCCGCCCGCACCCGCGCCACCGTCCTCGGCACCTCCGCCGCCTACGTGATCGCCAGCCGCAAGGCCGAGCTGCACCCCGGCCGCGACCTCGACCTCTCCGCCGTCCGCTGCATCGGCACCACCGGCTCCCCGCTCCCGCCCGACGGCTTCCGCTGGATCTACGAGGAGGTCAAGGAGGACGTCTGGCTCGCCTCCGTCAGCGGCGGTACCGACGTCTGCTCCTGCTTCGTCGGCGGCGTCCCCACCCTGCCCGTCCACCTCGGCGAGATCCAGGCGCCCTGCCTCGGCGCCGCCGTCGAGTCCTGGGACGTCCAGGGCCACCCGCACACCGACACCGTCGGCGAACTCGTCGTCACCAAGCCCATCCCGTCCATGCCCACCGGCTTCTGGAACGACCCCGAGGGCACCCGGCACCACGACAGCTACTTCGACATGTACCCCGGCGTCTGGCGCCACGGCGACTGGATCACCGTCACCTCCCGCGGCACCGTCGTCATCCACGGCCGCTCCGACTCCACACTCAACCGCCAGGGCGTCCGGATGGGCTCCTCGGACATCTACGAGGTCGTCGAACGCCTCCCCGAGATCGCCGAATCCCTGGTCATCGGCCTGGAGGAGCCCGACGGCGGCTACTGGATGCCGCTGTTCGTCGTCCTCGCCCCCGGTGCCGAGCTCGACGAGGGGCTGATCGGCCGCATCCGCACCTCGCTGCGCACCCAACTCTCCCCGCGCCACGTCCCCGACGAGGTCATCGCGGTGCGCGGCCTCCCGCACACCCTCACCGGCAAGCGCATCGAGGTCCCGGTCAAGCGGATCCTCTCCGGCACCCCGCTGGAGCAGGCCGTCAACCCCGGCTCCGTCGACGACATCGACCACCTGCGCTTCTTCGAGCAGCTCCGCCGCGATCGGCAGGCCCGAGCCTGACCGGACACGCCGAAGGGGGGCTCCCACCGACCCGGTGGGAGCCCCCCTTCCTGCTGTTCGCCTGTCCTACTCGCCCGACAGCACCTGCTGCGCGGCGGCCCGCGCCTCCTCGGCGCTGTCCGTCGCCCGGGCCGCCTCGGCCGCCCGGCGGCACTGCGCCAGCGTGTACTTGGCCAGCGTCGAGCGCACGTAGGGGATCGAGGCCGAGCCCATCGAGAGGCTGGTGACGCCCAGACCGGTCAGCACCACGGCCAGCAGCGGGTCGGCGGCCGCCTCACCGCAGACGCCGCAGCTCTTGCCGGTCGCCTGCGCCGCCTCGGCGGCCGCGGCGATCAGGTCCAGCAGCGCCGGCTGCCACGGGTCCTGCAGCCGGGCCAGCGCGCCCACCTGACGGTCGGCGGCGAAGGTGTACTGCGCGAGGTCGTTGGTCCCCAGCGACAGGAACTCGACCTCCTGGAGGATCGACCGGGCCCGCAGCGCGGCCGACGGGATCTCCACCATCGCGCCGAACTTGGCCTCCAGCCCCGCCTCGCGGCACGCCTGGGCGAAGTCCTTGGCGTCCTTGCGGTCGGCCACCATCGGGGCCATCACCTCAAGGTGCACCGGCAGGCCCTCGGCGGCCCTGGCCAGCGCCCGCAGCTGCGTCCGCAGCACTTCCGGGTGCTCCAGCAGGGTGCGCAGACCGCGCACGCCCAGCGCCGGGTTCGGCTCGTCGGCCGGGGTGAGGAAGTCCAGCGGCTTGTCCGCGCCCGCGTCCAGCGCCCGGACCACGACCCGGCCCTCCGGGAACGCCTCCAGCACCTTGCGGTACGCCTCGACCTGCTTCTCCTCGGTGGGCGCCTTCGCGGAGTCGTCCAGGAAGAGGAACTCGGTCCGGAACAGGCCGACGCCCTCGGCGCCGTTCTCCAGCGCGGCCGGCACGTCCGCCGGGCCGCCCACGTTGGCCAGCAGCGGCACGCGGTGGCCGTCCGAGGTCTGCCCCGGGCCGGAGGACGCGGCCAGCGCGGCCTTGCGCTGGGCGGCGACCGCCCGCAGCTCGTCCTGCTTCTCCTGCGAGGGCTCCAGCAGCACGTCACCGGAGCTGCCGTCCACGGCGACGACGGTGCCCTCGGCGACGTCCGTCGCAGCGGGCAGCGCGACCACGGCCGGCACGCCCAACGCCCGCGCCAGGATGGCGCTGTGGCTGGTCGGCCCGCCCTCCTCGGTCACGAAGCCGAGCACCAGCGTCGGGTCGAGCAGCGCGGTGTCGGCCGGCGCCAGGTCCCGCGCGAACAGCACGTACGGCTCGTCGCTGTCCGGCACGCCCGGCATCGGCACGCCCAGCAGCCGGGCCACGATGCGGTTGCGGACGTCGTCCAGGTCGGCGACCCGCCCGGCCAGGTAGTCGCCGGCGGAGGCGAGCAGCGCCCGGTAGGCGGCGAAGGCGTCGTACACACCGCGCTCGGCGCTGCTGCCGACGGCGATCCGGCGGGACACGTCGGCCATCAGCTCCGGGTCCTGCGCCATCAGCGCCTGGGCCTCCAGGACGGCCTGCGCCTCGCCACCGGCCAGGTTGCCGCGGGCGATCAGGTCCGCGGCGACCGCCTCGACGGCGGCCTGGGCGCGGGCCTGCTCGCGCGGGGCGTCCTCGGTCGGGATCTGGGTGGCCGGGGGCTCCAGCACCGCCGTCCCCATGTGCCGCACCTGGCCGATCGCGACCCCGTGGCTGACACCCACGCCGCGCAGCGTCTTCTTCATGTCACCTGTCTCCGCTGAGAGGAGCGGCCCCGCCGGGAACCGCTGTGTGCCGGGCCGCCCCGACAACTCCTGCGGGGCGGGTGTGTGCAAGGTAAGAGGTCAGTTCCAGCTGAACAGGGCCTCGCCGGAGACGGCCTCGCCGTCCTCCCGCAGGCCGCCGAGCGAGTCGGCGCTCGCTTCCAGCGCCACGATCGGCGAGATGGGCGACTTGCCCGCGGCCTCGACGGCGGCCGGGTCCCACTTGATGACGGCCTGACCGCGGGTCACCGTGTCGCCCTTGTTGACCAGCAGCTCGAAGCCCTCGCCGTTCAGCTGCACGGTGTCGATCCCCAGGTGGGTCAGTACACCGTGGCCCTCGGCGTCCACCACGACGAACGCGTGCGGGTGCATGGAGACGACGACGCCGTCCACCGGAGCGACCGCCTCGGTCGGCCGGCGCTCCGGGTCGATCGCGGTGCCGGGGCCGACCATCGCGCCGGAGAACACCGGGTCGGGCACGCCGGCGAGCCCGACGACCTTGCCGGTCAGCGGCGACGTCACAGTGGTCATGGTTGTGCCTCCCAAGTGAGCGGTACAGCGAGCGGCCGCGAGCAGCGGCAGGACGATCGACTGAAGCCTAAATCATGTCAACTTCGGACATCTGCTGACATTCCCGGGCGAAGACCCACGCCCAGCCCGGCTCGTCGTCCGGCGGCTCACCGACCGTTTAGTGGTCTAGTCCTCTTAGTCGATGCGCCGCACTCTACAGGCATCTTGGCGAATCGGGACCATTGCTGTATATGCTCGCGAGAGCAACAAATCATGCCGCCGACCGGGTGACACCGGGAGCGCCTCGATTCGCACTCCGGCGGGCGACCCGCTATGGTTGGGCGAGTCGCCGCGACTTGGCGGTTAACACCAGATTTCAGATGCGAAAACCTCCGGTAAACGGGGCGGAAAACATCTGGTAAGCTGGAAACACGAAAGAACGAAGCGCCCGGAGGGCCCGCTGGAAGGCGGTCCGAAGGAAGTGTCCGTTCCTTGAGAA
>NZ_JBHVWW010000106.1:2476-20885 GCF_042882025.1 Kitasatospora sp. NPDC058243 | reverse complement strand
GGCGGCCCAGCCGCAGGTCGGCCTCGATCCGCTGGTCCAGGGCGCAGAGCCGGGTCTCCTCCAACCGCTTGGCCTCGACGGCGAGTTGACCGCCGAGCGGGATGTCGGCGAAGGCCGGACCGCGCCACAGGCCGAGCGCCTCGCCCAACTGGCGGGCGGCGAGCGGGAAGTCGCCGCCGTCCATGGCCCGGTAGCCGAGGCCCGCGAGGCGGTCGAACTCCTGGAGGTCGACCAGTCCGCCGCCGCTGTCGAGCCGGTAGCCGCCGGGCGAGGTCACCAGGACGTCCTTGGCTCCGCACGCTCCCCCGGCGTCATCGCGGTGGGCGAGCGCCCGGTCGATGAGGTCGCGCAGTTGGAGGACGTAGGTCTGGACGGTGGTGCGCGCGCTGCGCGGCGGATGGCCGGACCACAGTTCCTCGGCGAGGACGCCCGCCGAGATGACCTGGTCGGCGCGCAGGGCCAGCAGAGCGAGCACTTGCCGTGGTTTCGGCGCCGAGGGCACCACCGACACCCCGCACACCTGGACCCCCAAGGCCCCTAACACCCGGATCTCCATGACGTCCACCCCAATCCAGACGGATCGGCGACCCCGACGGCCACCGGCCGGCCGGTGCTGTGGCTATCGCACAGCCGAGCACCGGGTGCTCATCCAAAAACAGGACGGACGGTTTGTCAATACAAAGCCGAACGAGCTGTTTGTTTTTGGACGGACAATCGAGCGCCGGACTGCTGCGACCAACCGGAATGACCGCCGCCGCGAGCGCCGCCGCGTCAACCCCGGACGCACACTCTCAGGCCCCGCCCGCACGGGCCGCCGCCAGCTCGGCCACCACCCGCTCACCACGGTCCGAGCCCAGGTCCAGCGTGGCCAGCACCCCGGGGACGGTGATGCTCGGCATCACGTGCCGGTACAGCACGGCCACCCGGCGCTCCAGATCCGCCCGGCCGGACATCTTCTGGGACTGGATCTGCACGCCCGTCCAGGCACCCGTCACCAGCCACGCCGTCTCGGCCGGCAGCACGTGCGGCAGCAGTTCGCCCCGCTCGCCGGCCGCCGTCAGCACCGCCTCCAGCCGGGCGATCCACCCGGGCGTGGCACCACCGCCGAGGTCGCCGAACACGTCCTGGCCGAGCGAGAGCCGCGCGCCCGCGCTCAGCAGCGGGTCACGCGGCATGAGATGCGCGACGACCATCCCCAGGTCGACGAACTCCTGGAGCTTGCAATGCCGTTCGGGGATCTCATCCCGACCGAACTGCTCCTCCACGACGCCCTGCGCGAGCTCCCGCTTCGACGCGAAGTGGAAGTACACCGCGCCCCGGGTCACACCCGCGCGGGCGACCACCTCGCCGATCGTCGCCCCCTCGTACCCGTGCTCGTCGAAGACCGAGGCCGCCGCCTCCAGGATCAGCCGACGCGTCCGGATCGCCCGCTCCTGCCGCACCACCGCAACCACCCCACCTGAACCGCTCGGCAAACAAAACCAAACACCCTGTATCTTACCCGCCGGTCAACCGGCGATCCCTCCTCCCCAGGTCGCATGCACCCGCCTTCGAGCGAAGGAAAACCGCGTGGACGGCACAGGGCGGGAAAGCGACCGCCGCCCCTCCCCCAGCCGACAGAGCCGGAATCCGGCTCCCCACTTCTGGCCGCATCCCACCGAAAACGGCCCGCCGTGATAATGCACCTGTCATCCCACTTTTGGGGATTCCTTTGCAGGCCAGGCGGCATCCACCCCAGGCTCGGTCCACCCGGACGGCCATCACGCGGCACCTGGAGCGACCACCCGACCACGCTCGGCCGCCAACGAACCTTCGTTCGGGCTCCTTGAAAACCAAACCGGAAGGTACGTATCTTACGAGCCCTGAGCAGCCCACCCCGCCCGCCACGGCCTTCCGGAGCGCTCCCATGACCCTGCTTGCCTACCGCGCCCCCGCCATCTCCCGCGCCGCCGGCGCGGACCACGGCACCACCCCCGGCCGCACCGCCGGACCGTCCGTGCCGACCGGACCGGCACCGCGCCTGACCAGCACCGTTGCCAAGGAGTACGTCCACCGGGCCTGCCACGCCGAGGTCTTCCTCACCGGCAGCGAGCAGCTGAACGAGACGACCTTCGCCGTCACCGCGCAGTGGCCGCGCGCCCACACCTTCTTCACCACCCCCGACGGAACCCGGCACGACCCGATCCAGACCGCTGAAACGATCCGCCAAGCCGGGCTCTACCTCGCGCACACCCGGTTCGGCGTCCCGCTCGACCACAAGTTCATGATGTGGAACCTCGACTACACCACCCGCCCCCGCCAACTGCTCATCGGCGCGGCGCCCACCGACCTCAGCATCGAGGCCAGACTCGTCCCACAGCCGCGCCGGAGCGGCACCACCATCGACTTCACCCTCAGCGCCGTCATCCGACGCGGCGCCCACCTCGCCGCCACCGGACACACCCGGTTCACCACCGTGCCGGACTCCACCTACCGGCGGCTGCGCGGGGCCCGCCGCGAGGCCGACCCGGCGCCCGCCGTCTCCGGCGAGCCGCTGGCCCCGGGCCGAGTGGGCCGGATCCGCCCCTACGACGTCGTCCTGACCCCGGCCGACGCACCCGGGACCTGGCACCTCACCCCCGATCCCTGGCACCCGATCCTCTTCGACCACGCCAACGACCACATCCCCGGCATGGTCCTGCTGGAGGCCGCCCGCCAGGCCACCAACGCGCTCGTCTCACCGGCCACCGTCATCCCCGCCTCCGCCGCGACCACCTACCACCGGTACGCCGAGCACGACGCCGCCACCACGATCACCGCCCGGCACACCCCCGGCGACGACCCGGACGCCCTCACCACCACCGTCACCGGCCACCAGAACGGCGAGCCGATCTTCACCACCGTCCTGACCGGCCACACCGACCAGCGGTGACCGGCGCTGACGGGCGCTGACCGGCACTCACGGGCTCCCGTCGACCCGCGCCGACCCCGACCAGTCCCGACCAGTCCCGACCAGCGCGGACCAGCCCCGACCAGCACGGACCGCCGGCCGCCCACCGTCCCACCCGGCCCGCCCGACCTCCACGGTCGGGCGGGCCGTCGGCGCGTCGGAGACGAACCCCTCCCATGGACTGGCACCGGACGAACACCTGCGCGAGGATGTCAGCCCTTGGATTCGCAGTGACCGGGAGTACACAGTGCGTGAAGTCGCTTCGCACCAGAACGAGTTGATCAGACTGACGGACCGCCCCGGCACCGACGATGCCACCGGGCACGAGGGGCGCACCGGCGGCCGGAGCGTACGGGTGCGGGTGCTGGGGCGACACGCACCGGGCTCCCTGCTCGGCCACGACTGGCTGGACTGCGAGATCACCGTCACCGCTGACTCGGCCCGCGGGCAGTTCGTCACGCTGGTGACGGAACGTCAGCTTCAGCAGTGGGAAGCCGCCCTGGAACGGTTGGCGCGGCGCGAGGCGGTGCGCTGGCTGGACGAGGAGCACGGCCCGGAGCTGCGGATCGAGCCGGGGCGGCCCGGCGGCCTCTGGGTGACCGTCTCCGACGCCGAGGACTCCGGAGTCACCCTCCGGGTCGTCCTGTCCCCCGCCCCCGGCTGGCTGGACGAGCAGCGCGCCCTGCTCGAACTCATCCGGGACGCCTACCCGTTCGAGGTGATCGAGGTCGCCCCCGGCATCCACGCCTGGCGCGGGCGGCAGGGGAACGGCAACTGACGGATTGTCAGAATCCTTTTGATGACAAGACCGACGCCCGGCGCAGCGAGCGGCCGGGCAGGGCAGGGCAGGGCAGGGCGAGCGGCAGTATGACCGGTCCGGTGGCGGTGGTGTGGCGGTGGCGGTGGCGGTGGTCCGGCCGCCACCGATAATGGCGACATGATCGAGAAGCAGCTCCGCGTCGTCCTCGCCGAGGACTCGGTGATCCTCCGGGACGGCATGGTCGAACTCCTCACCGCGCGCGGGTGCGCCGTGGTTGCCACCGCCGGAACGGCCCCCGAACTCGTCGCCGCCGTCGCCGAGCACCGGCCCGATGTGGCCGTGGTCGACATCCGGATGCCGCCCAGCCACACCGACGAGGGCATCCGCGCCGCCGTCGAGCTCCGCTCCACCTCGCCCGGGGTCGGCATCCTGGTCTTCTCCCAGCACGTCGAGACCGCCTGGGCGGCCCGGCTGCTCGCAGGTGGCGCCGCCGGCGTCGGCTATCTGCTCAAGGAACGCGTGGCCCGCACCTCGGAGTTCGTGGACGCGCTGCAGCGGGTCGCGGCCGGCGGCACGGCACTCGACCCGGAGATCGTCAACGGCCTGATGCACGGCGGGCGGCGCAGCCGCGTCGACGCGCTCACCCCGCGCGAACGGGAGGTGCTGGAGCTGATGGCGCAGGGTCACTCCAACCGCTCGATCGCCGGGCTGCTCATGGTCTCGGAGCGGGCGGTGGAGAAGCACGTCGCCGCCGTCTTCGCCAAGTTCGACCTGCCGGCGACCGAAGCCGACAACCGGCGGGTGAAAGCCGTCCTCACCTACCTCGCCGAGAACGGCGGCTGAGCCGGGAGCAGCGGTTCCGTGGACGGCCCCGCCGCGGGCACCCGTCACAGGCTGCTCGGCAGTTCGGCGGTGACCGTCGTCGGCCCGCCCGGCGGACTGTCCATCCGCAGCACCCCGTCCACCGCCGCGAGCCGTTCGGCCAGGCCCGCCAGGCCCGAGCCGGAGCCCGAACCGGAGCCTCTGCCGGAGCCCCCGCCCGGAGCGGCGCCCCCGCGGCCGTCGTCGCGCACCGTCAGCCGCACCCGCCCGTCGGCTGCGCTGACCGTGAGCTCCGCCGCCGCCGCGCCGCTGTGCTTGGCGACGTTGGTCAGCAACTCGGCCGCACAGAAGTAGACGGCCTGCTCGATCGCCGCGTCCGGCCGCTCCCTCAGATCCAGCCGGACCGTGACCGGCACCGGCGCGGTGGCGGTGAGCCCGGGCAACGCCTGGGCGAGGCCGCCGTCCAGCGCCACCGGGTGGATGCCCCGAGTGAGCCGGCGCAGTTCCGCGATGGTGTCGTCGGTCTGCCGGCGAGCCCGGTCGACCAGGGTGCGCAGGCGCTCGGCCTCCGGAGTGCCGGGCGGGCCGGTCGGCTCGGGCTGCCCGGTCGGCTCGGGCTGGGCGACGCCAACGGCCTTACCGGTGACCTCGCCGGTGACCTCGCTGAGGGCGTCGTCGGCCAGCGAGAGCGTGATGGCGAGCGCGACCAGTTGCGCCTGCGTCCCGTCGTGCAGATCGCGTTCGAGACGGCGCAACCGGTCGGTGTTCTCGGCGAGCAGGGTGGCCCGGGCGGTCTCCAACTCGCGCACCCGCTCCTGCGACCGCACCGGGCCGAGCAGCAGCCGGGCGAGGCCCCGATTGGCCGCGCTCACCGCCCGCAGCGCCGCCGGCACCACCGCCAGTACGGCGAGCCCGACCGGGGCCCCGGCCACGTCCGGCCAGCCGACCGGCCTCGGCCCGGGCTCCAGCAGCCGCACCCACAGCGGGAAGCCGACCAACCAGACGCAGCTGAGCGGCAATCCGACCGCGACCAGGAAGCCGAGCACCCCCAATGGCAGCCGCAGCAGCAGGTAGAGCAGTGCCCGCCAGGCCACCGGGTCGGTCAGCACCGCCCGGCCCCGGGCGATCGCCCCGGACGGCCGGGGCAGCGCCCCCGGGGCCGGCACCGGCTCGCCGAGCAGCCGCCCGACCAGTCGCCGGTGCACCCCGCCCAGCCCGCGCGCCCCGGCCAGGGCGGCCACCACGAACGGCAGCCCGAGCACGGTGAGCGAGAGCAACGCCCCGGCATAGAGCACGGCCACGGCGTAGACCCCGCCGAGCACGCCGACCGGCAGCCCGAGCAGCGCGAAGGCCAACTCGCCACCGCGCACCGACAGATACCGCCGACGCTCAGCCACCGTCCACCTCACCACTCCCGCTCACCGCGCTCACCGCCTCGACGACACACCCAGGCGGCTTCGACCCGACCCCGCCGCACCTGGCGAAGGGCCCGGTCACCCCCGCTCACCGCCGACCGCCTCGACCGCGCGCCCCCGGATCGCCCGCAGGCCGGTGCCCAGGATCCCCGGTACCGTCAGCGCCGCCGCGCCCGCCACCACCCAGCCGCACGCAGCGCCGGGCACCACCGGCAGCACCGACCCCGTCACCGCCCGGGCGAACGCCCCCGTGGCGACGGCCGCCACCGCCGCACCCAGCAGCACGCCGACCGCCGTGGTGAGGGCCGCCTCGACGGACAGCATCCGCAGCAGTTGCCGCCTGGTCGCGCCGACCAGGCGCAGTAGCGCGAACTCGCGCCACCGGTCGGCCGTCAGGGCGACCAGCGTGTTGACGGTGGAGACGGCTGCGAAGCAGACCAGCATCCCCAGTTCTGCCTCGCGCAGCCAGACGTCCGTCGCCTTGGTGACGCTGGTCGCGGCGCCGGTCGTACGGACCACGTGCTCGGCGGTGCTCGTCATGATCAACATGGTGCCCGACAGCCCGACCAGGAGCGCGACCGGCACCACGGCCGAGGAGAGCCGGGCCGCGTAGCCGCGCAGGTTGGCGTCGGCGAGCCAGCCCGCTCCGGGGGCCAGCACCCGTACCGGCGCGCCGAGCACGGCGGCCACGGCCCGTGCGGCGAGTGGCCCGAGCAGGGCGAGGGCGACCAGCAGCACCAGTGAGCCGAGCATCGTCGCCTGCCCCGCCTTGTCCAGTTCGCCGGCCCCTCTGGTGGCGGCGAGCCGCAGCAGCAGCACCCCGCCCGCCAGGACGGCCAGCCCGGCCAGCACTCGCAGCACGCCCGCCCGCCGCTGGCCCGAGGTGTCCGCGGTCAGCGCGGCGGCCGGGGTGAGCCGGGTGATCCGTCGGGCGGCGAGGGCGGTGGCGGCCAGGCCGACCAGCAGCGCCACCGCCAGTGCGACCAGCATCGGCACCGGCGTCCCGGGGATCCGCAGGCCGGGCGCGGCCAGCCCGCGCCGTTGGAGCGCGGCGAGGAAGCCCCGGGCGGCGAGGGTGCCCGCCGCGCCGCCGGGCACGGCTATCAGCAGGATGGTCGCCGCGACCTGGGCCCGCACCAGCCGACGCACCTGACGGGGTGTCGCGGCGACCGTCCGCAGCAGGGCGAGGTCGCGGTGCTGCTGGCGGAGGGTGAAGCCGAGCGCGTTGACCACGACGAACAGCGCGACCAGGACGGCGATCTCACCGAACGCCCCCGCGATCAGCAGCAGGCCCGGCCCGGCCACCGCCCGGCGGGCCACCGCGGCGGGGGCCGTGGCCTGGGCGGCGACCAGCGAGCCGAACAGCGTCACCGTCGCCACCGCCAGGAACAGCGCCACCGCCAGCCCGGCGAAGGAGGCCGGTCGGCGCCGGATCTGGCCGGCCGCCAGGGAGAGGACGGGGCTCATCGTGCTCCCCCGCCCAGCCGGCTCAGCCGCTCGCCGACCTGTGCGGCGGTCGGCCGGTCGAGCTCGTCCACCAGCAGCCCGTCGGCCAGCAGCAGCACGCGGTCCGCGTAGCCGGCGGCCACCGGATCGTGGGTGACCATCACACACGTCCGCCCGTCCAGGTCCACACCGGAACGCAGCAGGTCGAGGACGTCGTGCCCGGTCGCCCGGTCGAGCGCGCCGGTCGGCTCGTCCGCGAACAGCACGGCCGGCCGCGCGACCAGCGCCCGGGCGATCGCCACCCGCTGCTGCTGGCCGCCGGACAGCTGCCCGGGCCGGTGCCGCTCCCGCCCGGACAGGCCGACCCTGGCGAGCGCCTCCCGCACCTGCGCCCGGTCCGGCCGCGCCCCCGCGAGCCGCCCGGGAAGTTCGACGTTCTGCGCGACGGTCATCGCGGGCATCAGGTTGAACGCCTGGAACACGAACCCCACCCTGGTGCGGCGCAGCTGCGCGAGCCGCCGCTCGGGCAGCCGGGACACCTCCGTCCCACCCCAGCGGACGATGCCCCGGGTGGGGCGGTCCATCCCCGCGAGGCAGTGCAGCAGCGTCGTCTTGCCGGAACCCGAGGGCCCCATCACCGCCGTGAACGTCCCCGGCGCGAAGGCCACGGACACCCCCCGCAGCGCCCGGACGGCGGCCGCGCCCCGCCCGTACTCCCGGTGCAGCCCGTCCCCGGTCAGGGCCGCGCCCGCCACCTCACCGCTCGCCGCCACGGCGGCTGTCGTCATCCCGTTCATGCCCTCCATCCTGGACATGAACGGCCGCACAATCGATTGGGCTGGCCCCCCAATTCGGGGTTCGGAAAACCGAACCCCGCAGGTGGTCCTACCTCCGGACCCAGGACGCGTACGTCGGGTCGAGGCCGTCCCGGTCCCCTCCCACCTCAGTGCCATCGCCGTCGCGGTCGAGGTCGACCGACCCGAGCCACCGTCACGACGCCCGCCGGTGCGGTACTAGGCTGGCTCCCGTTTGACCGGGGGACGGGGGACGGATGTCTGAGGACGGGGGTCACGTGACCTTGCTGGAGAACGATCCGCGCGAGATCGGCGGGTACCGGCTGGAGGGCCGGATCGGTGCGGGCGGCATGGGCGTCGTGTACCGCGCGCGGTCACTGTCCGGGCGGCAGGTGGCGCTCAAGGTGATCCGCCCCGAGCTCGCCGGGGACGAAGAGTTCCGGGCCCGGTTCCGGCACGAGGTCGAGGCCGCCCGCCGGGTGAGCGGGGCGTTCACCGCGCCCGTCGTCGACGCGGACCCCGACGCCCCGTCGCCCTGGCTGGCCACCCTGTACGTCCCGGGCCCTTCGCTGGCCGAACGGATCGCCCGGCAGGGCCCGTTGAGCCCGCCGGAGGTACGGCGGCTGGCGACGGGCCTCGCGGAGGCGCTGCGGGACATCCATCGCGCCGGGCTGGTGCACCGGGACCTCAAGCCCGGCAACGTCCTGCTCGCCGAGGACGGCCCCCGCGTGATCGACTTCGGCATCGCCCGCGCCCTGGACGGCACCCAGCTCACCAGCACCGGAGTCGCCGTCGGCACACCGCCGTTCATGGCGCCTGAGCAGTTCCGGCACGGCGACACCAGCCCGGCCACCGACGTGTTCGCGCTCGGTTCGGTACTGGCCTTCGCGGGCACCGGGCGCGGTCCGTTCGGCTCGGACTCCTCGCACGCGGTGGGCTTCCGGGTCGTCTACGAGGAGCCGGACCTCGCCGGGCTGGCGGCGGAGCTGCTCCCGATGGTCGCGGCCTGCCTCGCCAAGGAGCCGACCCGACGGCCCACCCTGGAGACGTTGCTGACGTGGTCCGTCGCGGGCGTGGAGCCTCCCCCGGCCGCTCCCGACACCCGGCCCGCGACCGTGTGGGAGCGGCCCGCCGTGCCGCCCGTTCCGACCGAGCCGGACGTCCGCTCGGCACCCCTCGCGCCCGCCTTCCCCCCGCCCGCCGGGCCCCCCGTCATACCGGCACCGACCGGCCCCGCCGTCCCCCGGCCCCGCCGCCGGACGGCCGCGCTCGTCGTCGCGGTCGCCGTCGCGTTGGCCGCGGCCGGCGGCACGGCCGTCCTGCTGCGGCAGAAGGAGAAGGACAACGGCGGTGCCGGTGCCCTGCCCCCGGCCGCCTCGGCGCCGTCCACTCCCGGCCAGTCAGGCCACTCAGGCCAGTCGGGCCCGCCCGACTGCCCCTCGGCCCGCGCTGTCGTGGGCGGAGACGGCCCGTTGGAGACCGTCATGAGCCGTTGGACGGCCGACTACCACCAGGCGTGCCCCACGGCGAACGTGACCGCCACCGATGTGAGCGGCACCGCCGGCCAGCAGTTCGTCGCCGGCCAGGTCGACGCCGTCACCCTCGACGACGCACCCCTGGGCGACGAGGCCGCCGGCCTCGGCAAGCGGTGCGCGGCCGCCCGGCCCGCCCAACTCCCGCTCGCCGCACTGCCGATCGCGGTCGTCTACAACGTCCCCGGGCTCGACTCGCTGGTGCTGGACGCCCCGACGGTGGCCCGGATCTTCAACAGCCAGATCACCAGCTGGCGGGATCCCGCGATCGCCACGCTCAACCCCGGCCGGGTGCTGCCCGACACGGCCATCACCGCGGTCCACCCGTCGGGCGAGTCGCCGATCACGCTCGGCTTCACCCGCTACCTCGCCAAGGCCGCGCCCGCCGGCTGGCCGTACCCGACGGTCGCCCACTCCTGGCCCGCTCAGGCGATGGGCGGCCTGACGGTCGGCGACCTCGGCGCCGTCCACTCGACGGTGGCCGGCAAGTCCGGCGCGATCGCCTTCCTCCCGCTCAAGGACGCCGACGGGTTGCGGACCGCCAAACTGTCCGCCGGCTCCGGCCCGGTGGCCGCCACCACCGAGGCCGCCACCGCTGCCCTGGTCGGCGCCAAGGTCACCGGCACGGGCGCCGACCTGACAGTCGACGTCGACTACGCGAACCCCGGCTCCGGCGCGTACCCGCTCGTCCAGGTCGGCTACGCGGTGTTCTGCGGCACCGACGCACCGGACAACCGCGACAACCACCCGACCCGGGCACTGGCAGGCCTGCTCTCCCACGCGGTGAGCGCCACCGGCCAGCCGGCCGCGACGCAGTCGGGCTACGCCGCGCTGCCGCCCGCCCTCGCCCGTCAGGTCACCGACGCGCTGAACGGCCTGACGGCCGGCTGACCCGGCAACGGTGGGCGGTGGGCCCGCGAGCTGAGCCTCACCCGCCCCGGGCCCCGCGCCGCCCATCCGACGAGGGATCATGAACGGGTGACCATCGACCTGCTGCCCGGCCACGGCCTCCGCCTGCCCGCGCCGCTGCCCGAACTGCGCTTCGGCCTCACCGAGGCGACGGTCCGCCGCCTGCTGGCCCCGCACCGCGAGGCGCTCCCAGGCGGTGTGCACCCCACCTTCGTCTGCGGCTCCAGCTGGGCGCTGCACTTCACCCTGCCCGGGGTCGGCGTCACCCTCTGCTCGGGCCCGGGCGAGCACCTCCGGGTCGTCTTCCTCTCGCGCTGCCCGGTGGAGCCGGTGGAGGGTGCGGCCGCCTGCCCGGTCGGCCTCCACGGCATCGACGTCTTCGGCTGGCCGGCCCACGAGGTGGTCGAGGCGCTGCGCGCCGAAGGCCTGCCCGTCCCCGACCTCGTCCACGGCAACGTCCGGTACGACACGCTGCGCCTCAGCCGAAACACCCCCGTGCGCTGGACCCCGGCCGGCGGGCGGAAACCGCGCCACGAACCGCCGTTCACCTTCGGCCTCGTCTCCCTCTCCTCCTCGGCCCCCGCCGCCCCGGACGAGGCGGCGCCATGACCGGGCCGCCGGGCCGTGGCACCCACCGGCCGGTTCCTCGGACCGTTCCTCGGGCCGTTCCTCGGGCCGTTCCTCGGGCCGTTCCTCGGAAGCCCACCACCCCTCACCCCCTCACCAGGAGTCGACATGACCACCACCCCCGCGACCACTCCCTCGACCATCGCCGTCCTCGGACCTGGCGGCGTCGGCGGCCTGATCGGCGGCCTGCTCGCGCGCGCCGGGCACCGGGTGATCTGCCTGGCCGGCGAGGAGACCGCCGCCGTCCTCAACCGGGACGGACTGCACGTCCGCAGTGGGCAGTTCGGCGATTTCACCGCCCGGGTCGAAGCCGCCACCGAACTGCGCGAGCCGGTCGACGCCGCATTCGTGACCGTCAAGGCGACGGCGCTGGCCGACGCGCTCGACCGGATGCCGCCGCAGACCCTCGGCTCCGCCGTCGTGGTACCGCTGCTCAACGGAATCGACCACGTCGCGGCGCTGCGCGAGCGCTACCCGGCCGGGCAGGTCGCGGCCGGCACGATCCGGGTCGAGGCCACTCGGACCGCGCCCGGGCGGATCGCCCACACCAGCCCCTTCGCGGTGCTCGAACTGGCCGGACCGGTAGCGGACTTGGCCGATCGGTTGCGGCGCGCCGGCCTCGATGTCACGCTGCGCGAGGACGAGACCGCGATGCTCTGGAGCAAGCTCTCCTTCCTCGCCCCGTTCGCGCTGCTCACCACCCGCCACCGCAGCGAGGTCGGCGTCGTGCGCACCGAGCACCGGTCCGAGCTGCTCACCGTCCTCGACGAGATCGCGGCCGTCTCCGGCGCGGCGGGCGCCCCGGCGGACGCACAGGCACTGCTCACCGCCTTCGACCGGGTGCCCGGGTCGATGAAGTCCTCGATGCAGCGCGACGTGGAGGCCGGCCGTCCGATCGAGCTGGACGCCATCGGCGGCGCCGTCCTGCGGGCCGCTGCCACGCACGGGGCCGACACCCCGGCCCTCGCCGGACTGGTGCGCGACCTGTCCGAACCGGCCAACCGGTAGCACCCGCAGCCGACTTCACGTCATGGGGCAGGGCCTCTGACGTGAAGTCGGTGACATCGGTGAATTCGGCGAAGTCGAGCCCGGAATCTGATGTTCCATCAACTCCCGTTCCTGGCCGACAGTAAAGGTTCACCCATGATTCACCCGATCGGGCGGAACCACGAGTGGGCGATCAGGCGTTGTTGCCGGCGGGAGGGATACAGACATGACAAGGAAACCGTACCGACTGGCCGCCGCCGCACTCGCGCTGCTCGCCACCGCTCCACTACTCAGCGCGTGCAAGGACGTCGACCAGGCACTCGACTGCGGCAAACAGGCCGTCAGCATCACCGGCGACATCCAGGACCTCGCCTCATCGGCCATCAACGTCGGCCAACTCACCGACCAGGAGCGCCGCAAGCACACCGCCGACGCCCTGAAGAAGGTCGGCGACGACATCAAGAAGCTCCGCGACCACAACAGCGGGGACAAGCTCGACAAGGCCACCGACAAGCTGAACAAGGCCGTCTCCAGCGCCCAGGACAACGTCTCCAAGGGCAAGATGCCCGACATCGGGGCGATCACCGACGCCGCCGGCGACGTGACCAGCGCCTGCGCCGGGTCCTGAGCCACCTACCGCGCCGCCCGCTCCCGGCCCCGCACCCGCGGGGTCGGGAGCAACCCGGGGCCCGCCCCGGCCTGTCGCCGCCGACCGGGCCCCGCCAGGCGGTAGGAATGGCACCGGGACCGAACCGCACCACGGAGGCACCGGTGAACCACCCGATCCTCGACCAGATCCGCGACCTGCGCGCCGAGTTGGCGCCCGGCGACGCCGCCCCTGCACTCGTCACGGCGCTCGCCGACGGCACGGCGCCCCGCTCGACCCTGGCCGAACTCGCCGCCCAGCAGCACCGGATCATCGCCTCCGACCGGCGCAGCCTGCTGCTGCTCGCCACCCGCAGCGCCGACCGTCCGGTGAGCGCCTGGTTCGCCACCCTCGCCGAGGGCGAGAGCGCCGCGCTGCGCACCCTGCCCGGCCTCGCCGCCGCCTGCGGCCTCGGCCCGGACGAACTCGCCGCCCGGCCACCGCTGCCCGGCTGCCAGGCCTACCCGGCCTACCTCGCCTGGCTCGCGCTGAACGGCGGGCCCACCGCCGCAGCCGTCGCCCTGGTCACCAACTTCGCTGCCTGGGGCGGCTACTGCGCCACCATCGCGCAGGCCCTGCGCGACCGCTACGGCTTCCCCGACCAGGCCTGCGCGTTCTTCGACTTCTTCGCCCAGCCCGCCACCGCACTCGAACAGCAGGCCGCCGACGCCCTCGGGCCGGACCCGCTGGACGAGCCGACCCTGGCCGTGGCCCGCGAGTACGGCCGACTGCTCCAGGCGTACGAGCACCTGTTCTGGGACACCCTCGGACAGCTCGACCAGGATCCCCCGGGCCGCGGGAACGGGCCGACCGGGCACGGGAACTGACGGCTCGCCCCCCGCACCCGGTCGGCCTCGCTCAGGCCTGCCAGTGCGGCTTGCCGCTGACCATCCGGCAGTAGATCATCCCCCCGTTGGCGTCATGGGTGCTCCTGCCGAGATCGGCGTTGCGGCAGAACTGCCCGGCCGCGTAGCAGTTCCCCGCGTTCGAGCGGAGCTCGCACTCCGCGCCGCCGGCCGCCGCGGTGTGCTGCGGCTCCGGGGCGGTCGGCGGCTGGGCCGTGGTGGTCTTCGGCTGCGGCGCCTTCGGGGTGGGCGACGGCGCGTGGGTGCTGGGGGCCGCCGGGGCGGGGGCGGCCGGCGTGCTCGGCGCGGGGTCGGACGCGGGCGGCGGCGTGCTGGCCGGGGGCGCGGCGGGCGGTGCGACCGGCGGGGTCGACTGGGTGGTGGCGGCCGCCGGGGCGGTCACCGGGGGCGAGGCCTTGGCTCCGCCGTCGGCGGCCGACGGGTCGCAACCGGTCAGCGCCAGACCGACGGTGAGGACGAGTCCGGCGAAGCCGGCCAGGCCGGCGCGCCGACGCCCGCGTATGCGTGAAGGCATGGGTGGAGAACGCTCCGTTCCGTTTGGATGAGGTGTGCGATTCAAGCAGAGCCCGCACACGATCCGTGCACGGATCTCCCACTCGTTGGCAGATCGAGATCTGCCGACCACCGAGCGTCGCCGCCCTCCGGTCCGCCGTCACGCTGCGCCGAACCGCCGAGCCGCTTGCCGCCCCAACAGGGGTATAGCGCCGGAGCGCAGGGGAATCCGGCGCGTTCCTGACATTGCCGGCCCTGCTTCCAGCCCGTCTACCCGATCCTGAGCGTCTACGGCCTCACCTTGGCCACCGGCTGAGCGGCCGAGCGGCTGGTCGAGCCGCCGGCCGAGCCACGGGCCACTGTTAGGGCAGCCCCGCCGTCCGGCGCTCGAACACCTCCGGGCGCGCGGTCTCCAGGGCGGTGGCGACCGCGCCGAGGAGGACCGCCTCCTCCCCCAGCAGGCTCGGCGCGAGCGTCGGACGCATCGGGGCGATCCGGTGCAGGGCCTGCTCCAGCGGCTCCAGGAGCAGGTCCGCGCTGTTGCCGATGCCGCCGCCGAGGACCACCAGGTCCGGATCCAGCACGGCAGACAACACGGCGACGGCGTAGGCGAGTTGGCCGGCTTCACGGTCGACGGACCGGACCGCCGCCGGGTCACCGGCCCGGGCCCGTTCGAAGACCTGCTTGGCCGTGGGCGCGCCGCCCAGCCCGAGGTCCTGGGCGGTGCGCACCACGGCGTCCGCGGCGGCCTCCTGCTCGATGGTCGCCGGAGGCTCACCGGCGCGGGCGGGCAGCGGCACCAGGCCGATCTCGCCCAGCGCGCCGTGCGCGCCGAGCAGCAGTTCGCCGTCCTTGACCACGCCGACGCCCAGGCCGGTACCGACCAGCAGGTAGGCGAACATCCGGCTGCCCCGGCCGGCGCCGAGCGTGTACTCGCCGAGCGCGGCCAGGTTGGCGTCATTGGCCACGGTGACGGCCACCCCCAGGCCCTCCCCGATCCGGTCGAACAGGCCGGGCCGGCCCCAACCGGGCAGGCTGGTGGCGTAGCGCACGCCGCGCCGCTGCTCGTCCCACACGCCCGGGGTGCCGATCACCGCGTGCACGATGTCGTCGGCGGCCAGGCCCGCCTCGGCGATGGCCTCGTGGGCGGCGGCGACCACGGCGTCGGCGACGGCGTTCGCCGAGCGGCCCCGGTTGGCCACGTCCCGGCGGGCGACGACCGTCCCGGCGAGGTCCGCGACGGCGACCCGCAGCCTGGCCCGCCCGATGTCCACGCCGAGCACGTGCCCGGCGGCCGGGTCGACCTCGTACAGCACCGCGGTGCGGCCGCGCTCGGGGGCCAGCCGGCCGGCCTCGCGGACCAGCCCGGCCTGCGCCAGGGCGGCCAGGGCGGCGGAGACGGTGGGCTTGGACAAGCCGGTGTCCCGGGCGAGTTGGGCGCGCGAGGAGCCGCCGCCGGTGCGCAGCAGTTCGAGCAGCAGCCATTCGTTGTTGCTGCGCAGCCGCTGCCGGTTCCACGGCACTGCCGGGGCCCCGGCCGCCGGGCGGTGGGTCGGCAGGTGGCTGCTCATCGGTTCCTCCGGTCTGGGCGGGACGGCTGGCGGGCGGGCTGCGCCGGGCGGTGCCAGCACGGCCCGCGGCGTCCGGTGTCGGGCGCCGCCGCCCAAGTATGACCGGTGATCATTCCGTTCCCACCCAGCCGCCGGCCCTGTACCGTCCCGAGCTGTCCCGAGCCGCCCCGAGCGGGACCATCGGGCCCGTCAAGCCCGTCAAGCCGGTCGGACCTGTCAGACGCGTCAGACCCCGGGTCGGATCCCTCAGGCCACCCAGCCGCCCGTCATCCGCCGCACCACCGAGCCGTCCAGGTCGGCCAGCTTGGTGCCGGCGAAGGCCCGGGCCGCCTCGGAGGTCTGCACCCGCAGCGGCGGCCGCTCGGCGGTGAGGGCCGCGACGATCGGGGCGGCCGTCTGCTCCGGGGTCTGGGCCTGGGCGAAGGCCTTCAGCGTGCGGTCGACGTAGGCCTGCAGGGCGGGGGCGTACGGGCCGGCCGCGGCGGTCAGCGCGGGCAGGTCGATGGCCTGGTTGCCGATGAACTCGCTGGCGACGGCGCCCGGTTCGACGACGGTGACGTGCACGCCGACGGTGG
The DNA here is from genome assembly GCF_042882025.1 of Kitasatospora sp. NPDC058243. NCBI lineage: Bacteria > Bacillati > Actinomycetota > Actinomycetes > Kitasatosporales > Streptomycetaceae > Kitasatospora > Kitasatospora sp. NPDC058243. The sequence goes on along the minus strand of NZ_JBHVWW010000106.1, from coordinate 4,514 downwards.
CGGCGACCGGCGCCAGCGACTCCATGAAGCCCTCGACGGCGAACTTGGCGGCGCAGTACGCCTCGTTGAAGGGCTGTCCGACCACGCCGCCGACGCTGGTCACGGTGACGACCCGGCCGCCGGAGGCCCGCAGGTGCGGCAGTGCGGCCCGGGTGACCTCGACCACGCCGAAGAAGTTCACCTCCATGGCGGCCCGCACCGGCGCCGTCCCGTCCTGCTCGATCGTGCCGACGTGGCCGGCGCCCGCGTTGTTGACCACCGCGTCGAGCCGGCCGTGCCGGGCGAGGACGGTCTCCAGGCAGGAGGTGACGGAGGCCGGGTCGGTGACGTCCAGCTGCTCGACCTCGATCCGCCCGTCGACGCCCGCCTCGGCGGCGGCGCGCCGCAGGGCTTCGGCCCGTCCGGTGTCGCGCATGGTGGCGACGACGCCGTACCCGGCGCGGGCGGCGGCCACGGCGGTGGCGAGGCCGATCCCGGAGGAGGTGCCGGTGATGAGGACGATCGGGGTGGCGTCGGTGTCCATGGAGGTCTCTCCTCGGGTCTCCCCGGGCTTCTCCGGGGCAGAGTGTGTGCGTGTGCACGCACCCTATATTTAGGTGCACGCGCACGCAAACGCGATCGGCAGCCCGGCGCCGCCGGGCGGGCTGCCGTCACACCTTCGCCAGGGCGCCCTCCACGTCCGCCCACAGGTCCTCGGGGTGCTCGATGCCCACCGACACCCGCACCGTCCCCGGGCCGATCCCGGCGGCGGCCAACTCGGCGTCGTCGAGCTGGCGGTGGGAGGTGCTGGCCGGGTGGAGCACGAGGGTGTGCACGCCACCGAGGGAGGGGGCGAGGGCGGCCAGGCGGACGGACTCGGTGAAGGTGCGGGCCGCCTCGCGGCCGCCGACGAGGTCGAAGGCCAGGACGCCGCCGTGGCCGTCGGGCAGGAGCCGGCGGGCGAGGTCGTGGTCGGGGTGCCCGGGCAGGCCCGGGTAGTGGACGGCGCCGACCGCGGGGTGGGCGGCGAGGCGGCCGGCCAGGTCGAGCGCGGTCTCGCAGTGCCGGCGGACTCGCAGGGCGAGGGTCTGGAGGCCGCGCAGGGTCAGCCAGGCGGCGAACGGGTCGGCGGCGGCGCCGAGTTCGACGGCGTAGTGCCAGACCTTGCGGTGCAGTTCGGCGTCCGCGAGAACGGCGACGCCGGCCAGGACGTCCGAGTGGCCGCCGAGGTACTTGGTGGCCGAGTGGATGACGACGTCCGCGCCGTACTCGATCGGCCGGCAGAGCAGCGGCGTCGCGAAGGTGTTGTCCACGACGCTGACCACCCCGGCCCGCTTGGCGACGCCGATCAGCCCGGGCAGGTCGGTGACCCTGGTCGTGGGGTTGGAGATGGTCTCCAGGTGCAGCAGCCGGGTGGTGGGCCGCAGCGCCGCCTCGACCTCGGCCGGGTCGTCGCCCCCGACGTGGGTGACCTCCACCCCCCAGCGCTCGGCGAGGTCGGCGAGCACGGCGAAGGTGCCGCCGTACAGGCTTCGCTGGGCGATCACGTGGTCGCCGGAGCGCAGCAGGGCGAGCAGGACGGTGTTGATCGCGCCCATGCCGGAGGCGGTGGCGATCGCGCCGGCGCCGCCTTCGAGGTCGGCCACCGCCGTCTCCAGCGAGCGGACGGTCGGGTTGCCGTAGCGGTTGTAGAAGAAGGCCCCGCCCGGGCCGCTGAAGGCCTGGGTGAGCGCGTCGCTGGTGTCGAAGGCGAAGAGGTGGCTCTGGTGCAGCGGCACGCCCATCGGACGGCTGCCGGCGGTGTCCGCGAGGGGCGGGTGGACGATCCGGCTCTCGGGGCGCAGCGCGCCGGGGGCCCGGTGTCCGTCGGGGGTCTGGTGGCCGTCGGGGGTCTGGTGGCCGAGGTAGTCGCTCATGCCGCCCATCGTCGGTCCGGTCGCACGCCGCGCCCAGGGCCAATCGCGCCCGGGTGGCCCGCCCCAATGCCGCCGCGGGGCCCGGGGAGGGCACCACAGTTTCCCTCCGGCGGACAAAAACCCCCCTCTTCAGCTCTGAGAGG
>NZ_JBHVWW010000106.1:0-2466 GCF_042882025.1 Kitasatospora sp. NPDC058243 | reverse complement strand
GCGCCCCCCACCCCTACCCCCTCTCCGCGCTCCTGGCCCCCCCTTTCGCCGCGCCGATCGGCCGCCACTCGCCCCACCACGGTTCACTTGCGGCGGCCGAAGATCCGCTTCGCGGCGTAGACGATGCCGACGATCAGCAGCACGAAGAACAGGATGATCAGGATGACCACGACGATCAGGAACTTGCCGAGCTTGGCGAAGAAGCCCGACTTCTTCTTCTCGTCCTTGGCCGCGAGGTGGGCGGCCGGCGCGGTCTGACCGCTCCGGGTGCTGGCGGAGACGGCCGGGCCCGCCGCCGGGGCGGCCGGGCCGGAGCCGGTGACGGAAACGGTGGTGGCGGCGGCCGCGACGGGCCGGGGTGCGGCCGTCGCCGTCGCGCTCGACGCCGCGGCGGTGAGGCCGACGGCGGCCAGCAGTGCCACCAGGGCGCCGGCTATCGAACGTGCGATCCGGTGAGTCATCGTGCTCCTCGTACGGGTTCTGAGCAGCACAGAGGAGCCCGGCCGACCGGATCCGCTGGTCTGACCAGGTGGTTTTCTCATCTGCGCCTAGTATGCTCCACTGAGTTTCTACAGCGGTGTAAAAGTTTAGCGACGGGCCTGCCCGGATCGGCCCCGGCCACGCACGCCCGCCGGTCCGACGGGGGTTTCGTGGCAACTGTGGAGGATGACGACGTGTCTGGTCGCAGGGGTTCCCCCGGAGCCGGAAAATCGCCGCGCCGGGCAGCCGGCGGCTCGCCGGAGGGCCGCATACCCGACGGCGACATACCCGACGGCCGCGGCCGCACAGCCGAGGAGCGCACCGCGCAGGGCCGCCCGGCGGACGGCGGCCACGCCGGCCGGCCGGATCAGGCAGGCCGGGCCGGTCGGGCCAGCCGTACGAGCCGGGCGAAGCCCAAGGCCAAGCGCAGCACCAAGGAGAAGGTGCTCTGGGCGACGGCCGGCTGCACCGCCCTCCTGGTCCTCGGCGGCTGCGCCGTCTACTACCGCCTGAACAGCAACCTCACCACCTTCGACGGCGACGCCCTCAGCAAGGACCGCCCGGCCGCCGCGGCGCCGGACGCCCAGGGCCGCAGCCCGGTCAACGTCCTGCTGATCGGCTCGGACAGCCGCGGCAACGGCAACAGCGACCTCGGCGGCGGCGGGGACGGCGGCGCCCGCTCGGACACCGCGATCCTGCTGCACGTCTACGCCGACCACAAGCACGCCGTCGGCATCTCCATCCCCCGCGACTCCCTGGTCACCATCCCGGCGTGCAAGCTCCCGAACGGCAAGTGGACCAAGGAGCAGACCAATGTGATGTTCAACAGCGCCTTCTCGGTGGGCGACACCGACCAGGGCAACCCGGCCTGCACCCAGAACGCCGTCGAGAAGCTCACCAACCTGCGGGTCGACCACACCATCGTGGTGGACTTCAACGGCTTCGCCTCGATGACCAAGGCGGTCGGCGGCGTCGAGGTCTGTCTGCCGAACGACATCCACGAGGGCGATCTCAACCCGAACCTGGGCAAGAAGGGCAAGCTGGTCTTCCCCAAGGGCAAGCAGAAGGTGGAGGGCCAGTCCGCGCTCGACTTCGTCCGGGTGCGGCACGGCATCGGCGACGGCTCCGACATCGGCCGCACCAAGCGTCAGCAGGCCTTCCTCTCCTCGCTCATCAAGGAGGTCAAGTCCCGCGGCATGGACCCGACCACCCTGCTGCCGCTCGCCGACGCCGCGACCAAGTCGCTCACCGTCGACCCCGACCTCGGCTCGGCGGCCAAGCTGCTCTCCTTCGCCATGTCGCTCAAGGACGTCAACCTGCACGACGTCAAGTTCGTGACGGCGCCGTGGCGCTACGAGGGCCCGCGGGTCGCCCTGCTCCACCCCGACTCGGACCAGCTCTGGGCCGCGCTCAAGGCCGACCGCACCCTGGACGGCCAGGACGCGAGCGCCACCGCCGCGGACTCCGCCGCACCGGGCACCCCCGCCGCCGAGGCCACCCCCAGCCCCACCGCCACCACCCCCGTCCCGGACGCCAAGAGCGGCGAGGCCAAGCCCGCCGACGTGAAGGTCGCCGTGCTCAACGGCACCGGCGCGACCGGGCTCGGCGGCAAGGCCGCGGAGGCCGTCAAGGGTGCCGGCTACACCGTGACCAGCGTCGGCAACGCGGCCGGCAAGCCGCGCGCCACCACGGTCGTCGAGTACGGCGCGGGCGAGCGCGCCGCGGCCGACGCGGTCGCCAAGCTGTTCCCGGGCGCCACCGTCCAGGCCGGCGGCAAGGGCGTCAGCGTGGTGCTCGGCCACGACTTCGCCGCCGCCAATCCGGCCGGTGCCGCCGACCCGGCCGCCTCCGCGTCGCCCGGCGCCCCGGCTGCTCCGGCCCCGGTGCCCAGCAGCGTCGCCAACGCCGCCCGGTCGGCCGACGACGACCCGTGCGCCAACGTGTCGTACGGCTGACCCGGACGGGACGTACGACGACGGCGGGGCG
>NZ_JBHVWW010000105.1:8797-22300 GCF_042882025.1 Kitasatospora sp. NPDC058243 | reverse complement strand
TCCTAGGTTGGGGTGGCGGTCCCACAAAGGGGAAGAGAAGAAGAAAAACACAACACCCCAACCCAAACACCCACCTCCCCCCCCTCATCTGGGCCCCCCCCCCCCCCCCGCGGTTCGGTCCCGCAGGCCATCGCGGCGCCGGCTCAGGAGAGTTCCAGGGCCTGTCCGATCGGGAGACAGTTCAGCTGGCTCAACCCGCCCGGCCGCCGTACTACTCGAACACGAATCGGAACGTCTGGCCCTTGTGTCCGTAACCCGGGCTGCCGAAGTCGGCCGTCACGTTGCGGTGGTCGCCCTTGCCGTCGTAGACGAAGACGACCGCCTCCTTGCTTTCGTCGGTGTACATGGTGTTCCAGATCTGGAACTTGGCCTGGCCATCGCTGAAGTTCTTGAGCTTGGCCCAGTCGCCCTGGTTGATGGTGCAGTTGTTGAACACGACTGGGCCGAGGAACTTCACGCCGCCAGTGACGCCGGACGTCGTCATCTTCTGCACGTTGTTGTCCCTGTACCAGACGTCGAGGTCCCCGTTGGCCGTCAGGAGTCCGCCGACGGTGAGGGCGTCGGCGATGGTGACGCTGTTTCCGGTGAGGACCTCGGTGTCGCTGTTGATGCTGAGCTTCACGCTGGAGGGGCCTCGCAGGTCCCGGATCCGGACGATGGCGTCGGCGCCGATGGCGTTGAGGTTGCCGTCGACGGTGAGGTCGCTGGTGACATGGGCGCCGTACAGGGTCACGGGCTTGGTGCGGTCGCCGCCGTACACGGTCCCCGCGGCGTGGATCTCACCGCCGACCTCCAGCGTCTGCGCGCAGTGCAGGCCCTGGACGTTGCTCTGCCCGGACACCTGGACGTCCCCGTTCACCGTCAGGGTGCCGAGTGTGAGGTCGGGCTTGTCCACGGTGACGTTGGTGTGCAGGTAGTGGGTGACGGTGTGGCCGTCGGTGGTGAGGCTGGCCCGCAGGTGGAAGGTGGCGTCGCGGGTGAGTGTCGGGGAGGTCCAGGTGCGGGTGTTGGTGACGTCGTAGGACTTGTTCTCGTGGAGCATGGTGTAGGCGGCGCCGTGGGAGGCGGTCCAGGTCAGGGTGACGGTGTTGCCGTTGGTCACGGTGGTGTGGCCGTCGTCGAGGAACGCGGGTGTCAGGTCGCTGAACTGGAAGCCCGGGAAGCACTTGCCGAGTTGGAACTCGGCCGTTCCCTTGGAGGTGTCGCCCTCGTCGTCCTGGGTCCTCTCCAGGATGTCGAGGGTGGTGACGCCGATCTCGCCGTTGACGGCGATGTTGGTGAGCTCGAACAGCACGGCCTTGTCGGTGACTTCGACGTAGCCCTGGTCGCCGGTGGGCACGGCGAGGAAGGTGCCGTCGTCCTCGCGGGCGAAGGTCCAGTCGGCGCCCGGGGTCACCGTGGCGTGGATCTGGTCCAGGTGTTCCGTGAGGGCGCCGGCGCCGGTGCCTGCGATGAGGGTGAACTTGACGGAGACGACGCGGACCGGGTCGGGGCCGGGGTTGGCGGCGGTGACGGAGATCGTGGCCGGGGTGAACGTGGTGTCCGTCGGGGTGATCTCCAGGGGCGAAGGTGCGGTGGTGACGAGGTAGTTCAGGGCGGTGGAGGCGCTGGCTCCGGCGCGGACGAACACTGCTGCTCCTGGGTCGGTAATCCGTGGCTCTGTGGTTCGTGGATCGGTGGTGCGTGGGTCGGTGGTCACTGCTCGTCGGCGACCGCGCCGCGCAGGCGCAGTCGGCCGGTGCGGGCGCTGAGGGGGGCGGTCGGGGTCGGGATGTGGCCGGGGGTGCCGGCGGGTGCCAGCGGGCTGTCCTGCCAGCCGGTGGTGGTGGGTTCGGCCCAGCTCCAGTCGCCGTGGCGGGCCGGGGGGCGGGGCAGGACCCAGCCGGTGGCGGGGCTGCCGTCGGCGCCGGTGACGCCTTGCGGGGTGGTCATGACCGGGCCGAGGCGGAAGGAGACCTCCATCCGGGAGAGCGCGGGGCTGACGAACTCGGCGGGCACGGTGAAGACGGAGACCGGCAGGATGTCGCTGACCGCGTGGACGGCGCCCCGGGGGTCGGCGAGCAGGGTGAGGTACTGCGGGGTGCCGGCGGTGGTGAGCGGGAACCCGGTGCCGATGCCGGCCAGGTAGGACGGGGCGTCCGACGGCAGGTGGACGGTGTGCAGGGTGGTGTAGTCGTCGCCGCTGGTGTAGCCGATCAGGCCGTCGGCGAGGTTCTCCAGCGCGCCGAGCCGCACGCCCCACCGGTAGTCCAGGGAGGCCGGCCGGGGCGCGGTGCTGCTCGGGTCCAGGACGTACTGCCACTGTTCCCAGCTGGGGTCCATGACCGGCGGTCCGTCGAGTTCGAGGGCCAGCCGGGTGCGCAGCAGGGCCAGGGGCCGACCGGCGAGCACGGTCATGGTGGTGTCGTCCCAGCCGCCGAGCGGGTTGACGGTGTAGAGGGTCTCGTCGACGGCCTTCAGGGTGGCGGCCAGGGCCGACGGGCCGGCGTCGCGCAGGCCGGTCAGGAAGGAGGCCAGGTGCGGGAGTTCGGGGGCGAGGCTGTCCAGGGTGGGGTAGCTGGAGCCCGGTGCCGGGTCCCAGACGACCTGCTGCCGGCCGCCGTCGGTGTAGACCGTCCGGCACTGGCCGAGCGCGCCGCCGTCGGGGTCGAAGGCGGCGAGGGCGGCGTCGAGGTGGTTGGGCAGCAGCCAGCCGCAGACCGGGTTGACGCCCGCGTGCAGGTCGAGCACCTGGCTGTCGTCGGTGGCGCTGACGGCGTCGAAGCGGAGCCGGGCTCCTTGCAGGAGGCGGGGGCGCAGTTCGGCGTAGCGGTAGGGGAACTCCGGCAGGATCGTCGCGCCGTCGTCCGGGCGCACGCTGTCGGCCAGTACCAGGTGCTTCTTGTCGGTGTCGGTGGAGCTGCCGCTGCCCTGCGGGTTGATCGGGTCGGTGACCTGGCCGAACTGGTCGACGACCGCGATCCGGTTGAAGTAGAACTGGCCGGCGCGCAGGTGCGGGAAGTCCGAGGCGGGCCACTTGCCGCTGCGGGAGGGCAGGGCGCCGGGGACGGGGGTGCTCTGGTACTGGGAGCCGATCAGGGTGGCCAGGCCCTTGGCGTCGTCGGGGTGGGCGGCGAGGGCCGGGTCGCGCAGGGTGATGCGCGGGGTGAGTCCGTCGAGGGCCTGGCTGAGCAGGTCCCAGCCGGCCACCTGGTCGGCGAGTTGCTGGAGTTCGTCCTGGGGCGCGTCGGGGTGGGTGGCGCGGTACTGCTTGATCTGGGCGGCGAGGTTGAAGGTGGCGTGCGGGGTGAGGTAGATCCGCCCCGTGTAGGACTGGTAGGCCGGTGGGTCGGCCGGGCCGGTCTTCGTCCAGTGGTAGCGGGTGCCGTCGAACTGCCAGCAGTCGCCGTCGGCGGTGTCGTGCGGGATGGGGTAGTAGGACAGCTCGTAGAGCAGGTAGAGCGGCTTCCAGGGCTGGCGCCAGCTGCTGGTGCCGAAGGCGGGGAGGGTGCCGGTGACCCGCTGGTCGGGGTGGGCCACGGCGTCGGCGAGGGTGCCGGCGGCCCGGGCCTGGTCGAGCAGCCAGAACTCGCCGAGCAGGGTGGCGAGGGTGGCGGCCTCGGGCAGGTGGGTCAGGGGCGGCCCGGGCACGGTGGCCGGGGCGGGGGCCAGGCCGCTGCCCAGGTCGATACCGGTCAGCAGGTGGTCCGGCGTGCGGCAGGGCAGTGCGGCGGTGAGGTCGGCCGGGGCCGGGGTCTTGATCCCGTTCAGCAGCACCACCGGGTCCTGCGCGTGGTGGAACTCGCCCAGCGGGGAGCGTTTGAGCGTGCAGGTCGGGTCGGCGCCGTGCGCGGTCAGGTAGGCCTGGGCGGCGGTGGCGAGGTCCTCGTCGGTGGCGCCCCAGGGGATCGGCTGCGGGTGCCCGGAGCCGGGGTTGCGGCGGGCGGCGATGTCGGCCGCCAGTGCCGTGACCCGGGCGGCGAGGCTGTCCTGCTCGGTGGGCTTCAGGGTGGCGGGCAGCGTGTCGGTGTAGGCGTCGGGGACGTCGTCGAGGCGGTTGAGCCACCAGGCGCCGTACAACTTCCACTGGGCGTCGGTCAGTTGGCGCACCTGGGCGTCGTGGGCGGCCTGGTCGGTGTTGAGCCGGGCGCAGAGTTCGGCGCCGGCGGTGCCGTCCACCAGGTCCCAGGTGTAGCCGCCGTGGGTGGAGCCGAACCAGGCGCGGTGGATGGACTGGTCGACGGATTCGGTGCCCGCGTCGTCCAGGCCGTCGAGCAGGCCGTGCGCCAGCGCCTCCAGCCGGGCGGCGTCGTCGGCGTCGGTGCCCTTGGCCACCAGCAGGGCGGTGAGCGCGTCGACGGAGCTGCTGCCCACGGCGACGTCCACGTCCACGCCCTGGGGGCGGTCCGAGGCGGGCACGCTGCCGGTCTTGTCCCAGCTCAGGCCCAGCACCTGGCCGGTGTAGAGGGTGCGGTCGGTGGGCGGGGTGTCGGCGGTGGGGTCGGCGGCCAGGGCCCAGCCGAGGGCGGCCAGGCTGGTCGCCTCGTGCAGCGGGTCGGCGCCGGGTGCGGAGTACCAGCCGGTGACGAGGTAGCCGAGGGTGTCCTGGTCCGCGACGCCCGCGAGGTCGTCGTGCAGGGAGAGCACGTTCTCGTTGAAGGGCTGGAAGGCGGAGAAGGTGAGCAGGCCCGGCCCGGCGGCGGTGACGTACGGGTCCTGGGTGCCGCTCTCGCCCGGCCAGTCGGCGGCGGCGGTGCGCCGTCCGATGTGGACGCTCCTGGCGGTGCCGGGGCGCAGGTAGGGGGTGGTGCCGGTGGCGGTGTCGCCGTCGGCGGGCAGCCAGTCGCTCTCGATCACCCAGGAGTGGGCGGTGCGGTCGGTGGCCGGGCCGCTGTAGCGGACGACCAGCCATCGGTTGGGTACCAGCGGGAAGGTGGTGTCGCCGGTGTCCGGGTCGTGTGCGCCGTTGCGCAGGGCCTGGGGCAGCTGCCACTGGAGGTAGACGCCGCCTGCGGTGGTGTCGGTGTTCCAGTGCGCGGCCTGGTTGTTGTCGAAGGGCTCGCCCTCGGGCGGGAGGTTCTGCGCCAGCAGGTTGAAGTTGGCCTGCCAGCGGATGAACGGCACGCTGGAGCGGACTTCGTCGTTGACCGCCAGGGCGTCGACCTGGACCGGGACGATCAGCGGTCCCTTGTCGTCGTTCGGCATGGTGCTCGCTTTCGTCAGGATCGCTGGAGGGTCATCGCTGGAAGGTCATCTGCTGGGCCGCCTTGACCATCTGGATCGCCCAGCCGGCCGCGCTGAGGCCGCCCTCCTGGGCGTGGTCGCCGAGGGCGGCGGTGATGGCGTCGCCGATCCGGGTGACGTCCAGCACCCGGGTGTCCGGGTTGAGGTAGCCGCTGACCTGCGGCAGCTCGACGCCCGGCAGCGTGGTGCCGATGCCGTCGCCCTTGAGGTTGCGCAGGTGCAGGACGTCGCCGTCCTGGATGCCGAAGTGCAGGCCCTGGGGCGGTTCCGCCACCACGAGCCGGTCCACGATGCCGTCGGCCAGCACCAGCAGCACGTCCTCGCCCAGCGTGTCGGCGCGCAGCACCGTCAGTTCGTCCTCGCCGGCGTACAGGTGCATGCGCAGGGCGGGCCAGCCGGGCACCAGGCAGGAGCGGACCAGGAAGCCCGAGAGGCGGGCGGGCAGGTCGGTGAGGACGTCGTGCAGCAGCGTGCTGAGGTCGCTGTCCAGGCTGCCGGCGATGCCGATGCTCAGCGCGCCGTCGACGAGCGCCGTCTGCCAGGCCCGGTCGACGTAGCAGAAGCGCAGGCTCTCGTTGGGCAACAGCTCCTGGCGGGGCACGAGCTGTTCCAGGGGCACCGGGTGGAGCAGGGCCAGGCGGTCCAACCAGTCCAGCACCGGGTTCGCGGCGTCGGCGGTCGCCGCCCGCAGTGCCTCGCGTGCCTCGGGCCGGGCCAGTTGGCCGCGCAGCCACGGTGCGGCGGCCTGGAGGGGCGGGGCCGGTCGCGCCTGGGCCAGCCGCGGGCCGGCGGCGGCCTGGTCCAGCGGGCTCGCCAGCGCGGTGGTGAGGGTGTGGGCGAGGCCGCCCAGGGTGCTCGCCTCGAACGCCTGCCGGGCCGGGCGGGTGCCGATCGCCGCGGGTGCGCCCGCGTGGTCGGTCGCGGCCCGGGTGCCGGCGAGGCTGCCGCTGCCGGCCCGGCCGCGGGCGGCGAGCATCCGGCCCGCGCCGGCCCGGGCCACCGTGCGCCAGGCCATCAGCGCGGGCGGGAACTGCGGGTCCGCGAGCGCGAGGGAGCGGCCCAGGGTCCACGCGGCGGCGTAGCTGACGTCGAAGAGGCCGTGCTCCTCCAGGTACACCAGCCGGGCGTCCGCGTTCGCGCTGTGCTCCACGGTCTGCGGGAGCGGCTGGGTGGGCAGCGGGGTGAGCGGGCCCCGGTACCAGGCGTAGCTCTGCTCGCCCGAGTCGAGCTGGTGGGCCAGCGGGGTGTAGCCCTGGGTGAGCCGGTCGCCGGCCTCGCCGGTGGCGCCGTTCGGCGGCAGCCGCAGCCCCAGCGCGGCGGCGTCCTGGCTGCCGGGTGCGGCCAGGTTCTCGACGAGGGTGCCGAAGTGCGCCCCGGAGTCCGGCAGGGAGCGGAACGACCAGGACCGCAGCGAGACCAGGCGCAGCGGCGCGTTCGCCACCGTGCTGCCGTCGAGGTAGGCGGCGAAGCCCTCCAGGGAGACCAGGTGGGCCGTGTACTGGCCGCCGGTGGTGGTGGGGAAGCGGTTGCCCACGACCACCGCGTGCAGGCCCTCGTAGGACGGGTCGTCGCGCAGGGTGTGCCACCAGCGGGGCGGGGTGGCGCGGTGGACGCCGCGCAGTGAGCGGGCCCGGGTGCGGTCGCTGCGTGAGCGCGCCCCGCTGGGCTCGTCCTCGCCGCGCCGCAGGTGGACGAGCCGGCCCAGCTCCCCGGTCCGCGGGGCGATCGCGGCGAACAGCTGCGGGGGGACGTCGATCGTCCGGCACTCGGTGGCCTGGTCCGGCTGTTCGACGTCGGTCAGCGCGGGGGCGATGGCCTGGGCGGCGGGGGTGTTCAGCAGGTCGGCGACGGTCGTCGTCTCGGTGCGGCCGGTGGCGGACGGGTCGCCCGGCAACTCGCCCTCGGCGAAGAGGAGCACCGCCAGCCAGGGCACGGTCGGCTGCCCGGGGGTGGGCGGCGCCCCCGTGAGGGTGCGCTCCCAGGGCAGTGGCGGGGTGTCCAGGGTGATGTGCGGCAGCAGCTGGTCGAAGGTGCCGGTGGCGCCGTCGGTGGGGTACACCCCGTGCACCGCGCCGTCGGGCAGCGCGAACCGCGCGGCCTGCACCTCAAGGGTGCGCACCACCGGGGTGGCGAAGTAGTCGCCGGTGTCCAGGCCGTCGATGGCGTGCCCGGTGGTGATCTGGTAGGTCCCCGCCTCCAGGGCCGGTACGAGGCTGTCGTGGAACTCCAGGCCGCCGGCGGTTCCGGAATCTTGACTGAGCATCAGGTGGTCACTTTCCGGTCGGGACGAGAAGCGGCTCGGCGGCCAGGTCGCCGCGGGCGAGGTCGGCGTAGCCGCTCAGCGGGCCGGCGGGGTCGAGCAGGTACCCGAGCCCGCCGAGCTGGGCGCGCAGGGCCTCGCGCTTCGTGGCGGTCGAGGGGGCGGCGATGCCGCTGTCGGCGGCGGTGATGGCGGCCACGGTCTGCGTGCTCGTCTGTGCCACGGGGCCGACGGCGGCCGCTCCCGCGTCCAGGGGCAGGGCGCCCTGGGGCAGCAGCGGGTCGAGGTCCAGGACGCCGGGGGCGACCGTCAGCTGTCCGCCGAAGGCCGGTGCCGGGACGGTGACCGTCAGGCCGGTCAGCCGGCCGGGCAGCAGCCCGGTGCCGTTCAGCGAGCTCTCGCCCGGGCCCCACAGCGACTGCGGCACGTTGGAGCGCACCGGCTCGGCGCTCCAGGTGGAGTGGTCGACCTGCTGGCCGTCCTTGGTGATCGTGACGCTGTGGGTGGACGTCAGGTCGCCCTGCTGCATCGGGCGGATGTGCAGCGGGTCCTCGTCCGGTGTCACGGCGGCGCCGCCGAAGAGCACCTTGCTGGCCGGCACCGCCGAGGAGGTGACGAAGCTGAACCCGTGGGTGGAGGCGTACCAGGGGCCGGCGTCCGTTGCGTCGTCGCCCACCCGGGCGAGGGACGAGGGCGCGGTGGGCTTCCAGGACAGCCCGGCGACCGGATTGGCCTGCACAGCCTGCTGTTTGGGCGGCAGCTGGGACTGGAAGTCGGTCCAGGGGACGGGCGGCAGGTGGTCCGGGCGGCTCTTGCCGAAGCCGATGTGGAAGCTGATGAACCACAGGTGGACGGTGGCGTTGCCGCCGATGGGCGGGCCCCACAGCTCCACGTCCACCCCGAGTTCCAGGCTGATCGTGATGTGGACGAACCAGACGTGGAGGGAGAACCGCACCCCGATGCTGACGCCCATGGCGACGTCGAAGAAGAACGGCGACCACTGGATCAGCGCGTCCAGGTGCGCGGTGAACCAGGCCCGCAGCGGACCGGTGTCGAAGACCAGCGCCAGCGCACCGCCCAGCATCGCCGCGTGCGGGGTGACGGCCGCGTACGCCTGAGCGGTCAGGGTGAGGGTGTTGCTGATCGACCACTTGATCCCCAGCCGGGGTACGGCGGGGTAGTGGCCGGGCTTGACGAACGCCGGGTGGTAGCCGCCGACGGAGACCACGAAGTCCCCGGCGTGCGGGCTCGGAGGCACCCAGACGCAGAGCGCGAGGCCGCCGGTGGGCTTGCAGTTCTTGTCCAGGATGTAGGACTTGTCGGTCAGTTGGGCCGTCAGGGAGAGCAGGCCCTCGCTCTGCCGGTACAGCGCCTCGGCCGCGATCTGGATCCGTGCCACCTTCGGATCCTTGCCCGCCTTCTGCTCGGCCGCCGTCAGCTTGGGGAAGTCGAACTCCCCGAGCCCCAGCAGCGCGATCACCAGGGACTCGCCGAACTCGACCAGCGCCATGGAGCGGAAGTCGGCCAGCTCGAACATCGTCCAGTGCAGGCCCGCCGCGACCCAGATCTCGCCGTCCTTGGGCGCGACCCAGGGCTTGAGCCCGCCGGTCAGCGTGTCCAGCACCTTCATCGGGGTCGAGTCGGCGCCGCCGGTCAGGTTGAGCAGGGGGAAGGTGTCCACCTCGGTCAGCGCCGGGACGCGGACCTCGCTGTGGTAGCCGAAGCCCAGGGAGACGTCCTTGACCCGGAAGGGCGGCGGGCCGAAGCCGGCCTCCGGGTTGGTGCCGGTGCCGAGTTGGCCGAAGAGGAAGAGCGAGAGCGTGCCGTCCGCCTTGCGGGCGTAGGAGCCTGCGATCCCGACGCTGATCACGGGCGCCGTCAGCATGCCGTCGCCGTCGTACCGCACCGGCCAGTCCGGAGTCGGGTTCGTGCGCAGCGCGCCGCCCAGCGCGATCGGGTCCGCCTTCGCGCTGATGCCCAGGCCCTTGAGCACGGGGGTTGCCTTGCCGGGGTCGGCCAGCGGAATGCTGACCCCGAAGCCGCTCGCCTCGAACGTCAGCGCGCGGGCGTTGATGCTGAAGTCCGCGGAGACCTGGATCGCGCCCTTGGCGTAGCCGAGGTTGAGCTTGCCCAGCCGGAACGGGCCGCTGGACTCCGCCTTCGCCGGCTGGTCGGCCTTGCCGCTGGGCCCCTTGTCCTGCGGCAGGGCGGCCCAGGTGCGCGAGGCCTCGCCGAGCCGGACCTTCACGGCCTCCCGGGGCGTGCCGCCGAGGTCGTAGGCCAGGGACGCCGTGACCCCGCTGTCCAGCGGGCCGGCCGGGAGCTCGGGCGCGTTTCCCACGGGGAAGTCGGCCTTGACCGCCTTGAGTGCCTTGTTGAGGTCCGCCACCTCGGTGTCGTCCAGCCCCTCCGTGATGAACAGCAGGGCCACGTGCTGCATCACCAGGTCGTCGGCCGGCGGCACCAGCGCCTTGATGATCGGCAGCCCGGACAGCGACAGCTTGACGGCCGCCTGCACCACGCCGAGGTAGCGCCTGCCCGCGTCGCCGCGGTCCTGGATCAGCAGCGCCCAGGCCACGCTGGAGGCCGGGGCTCCGCCGCTCAGGGCGGCGCTCCCGGACAGCACCAGGGTCTTCGTGTCCTGGACGTAGCGGAGCCAGACGTCGGTGAGGTGGAAGCCCAGGTCCGCGGGCAGGGCGCAGCCGAAGGACTGCGTGACGTCCGGCAGCTCGCCGCCGCCGGCGCCGTCCGGCACCAACGGGCCGGCGCCGTCGACCGGCAGGCGGTAGGCGGCGCCGTTGAGCGTGCAGCCCAGGACGGCGCCGACGTCGCCGCCGCGCAGGACGAACCTGGGCTGGGTGAAGCCGAACTTGGACAGGTAGGTGAAGTCCTCGGTCGCTGCCGCCGTGGTGAAGGTCCACAGGCTCAGGGTGAACACGATGTCGAAGCCGACGAGTTGCTTGCCGTCGGCGTCGGCCGTGAAGGCCACCGTGACCGGCAGGCCGGCCGCTGCCCCCAGCGCGGCGGTGCCGTGGACCGTCAGGGCGTCGCTGTCGGCGGTCGCCTTGCCGACCTTCAGCGAATCGCCGAGGTGGCGCGAGACCAGATCGGCCGCCCCGAGTTC
The DNA here is from genome assembly GCF_042882025.1 of Kitasatospora sp. NPDC058243. Lineage (NCBI taxonomy): Bacteria > Bacillati > Actinomycetota > Actinomycetes > Kitasatosporales > Streptomycetaceae > Kitasatospora > Kitasatospora sp. NPDC058243. Next base: position 11,693 of record NZ_JBHVWW010000105.1, on the reverse strand, counting down.
CTCGCCGGTGATCTCGAACGTTTTGCCCTGGCTGCTTGCCAGCCGCTGCCGTAGTTCGTCGATGCTCAGTGTCATCAGCCGGTCGGCCTCCCGCCCTGGTTGTGTTCCATCCGGTCCCGGCCCCCCGGCCTGCCCGACCGGTCGGGCGTCCCCGTCATCGGCCCATTCCGGTTCGGGACATGACAATTGAGCCCCCCTGGATCAACCAGGGCGACAACGGCCGTGCGCACCAGGGGCCTTGACTCGCCAGGTCCGGAGTGCACGTCCGACACGAGACTGTCGCAGCGTATCCGAGGCGTGCGCGGATAGTGACGGAACGATCCGATCTTGGCCGATATGCATCGCCTACGGCCGAGTTCGACAGGTGCCGTAGACCGCGCAGAGAGAGCCGAACCGTCGGCATCTTCCCGTCTCATGGCGATAGCGATAGACCGGAGCCATCCCACGTCTGCAAGGAAGGCGACACCGATGACCCTGATCGAGAGCCCCGTCGTGACCATCGAGTCCGGCAGCGTCCGAGGCACCGTCGAGGACGGCGTCGCCGCCTTCCGCGGCATCCCCTACGCTGCCTCGCCCGTGGGCGAGCGGCGCTTCGCCGCCCCCGTGCCGCACCCCGCCTGGCCGGGCGTCCGGAACGCCGACCGCCCGGGCCCGTCCGTCCCGCAGGGCCCCTCCCGGCTCGAAGCGGTCATGGGGCCGCGCACCCCCGACTGGGACGAGGACGGCTGCCTCACGCTGAACGTGTGGACCCCTCGTCCACCTGCGGACGGGTCCGCCCCGGACGCCCTGCCCGTCCTGGTGTGGTTCCACGGCGGCGGGTTCACCAGCGGGTCCGGCGGCTGGGACTGGTACGACGGCCGGCACCTGGCCGCCGCCGGCCGGGCCGTCGTCGTCACCGCCAACTACCGACTCGGCCCGCTCGGCTACCTCTACCTGCCGGACCTCGGCATCGAGAACCTCGGCGCCCAGGACCAGGCCGCCGTCCTCGCCTGGGTGCGGCGCAACATCGCGGCCTTCGGCGGCGACCCCGGCAGCCTCACCGTCGGCGGCCAGTCCGCCGGGGCGTTCTCCGCCCTCTACCTCGCCGTCTCCCCGACCACCGGCCCGCTCGTCAACCAGGTCATCACCCAGAGCGGTCCCTTCGGGCTCGCCCCGCAGGACCCCGAGGAGGCGAGCGACCACGCCCGGCGCTTCCTCGGCATCCTCGGCCTCCTCGGCCCGGACGGCACCCGGGACCGGGGTGCCGCGCTGCGCGCCGTCCCGGCCGACCGGCTCCTGGCCGCCTACCAGCAGCTCTCCCGCGACGCCGCCCGCCCGGGCAGCGTCGCCCCGCCCATGTACCCCGTCCTCGGCGCCCCCGGGATCCCCGCGACGTGGCAGCAGGCGCTGGTCGACGGACGCCTCGACGGCAAAGGCCTGCTGACCGGCACCACCAGGAACGAGATGACCTCCTTCTTCGCCTTCGACCCCCGCATCCGGGAGATCACCGCCGACCGGGCCCGCTCGATCGCGGCCGGCCAGGCCGACCGCGGCGACGAACGGTACGACCGCATCGCGGCCCGGCAGCCGAACGCGACCCCGGCCGACATCCTCACCGAGTTCGAGACCGGGCTCGTCTTCCGTGACGACACCCTCGCCATCGCCGACCGCCACGCCGCGGCCGGAAACCCGACCTACGTCTACCGGTTCGACCGCGCCCCGGTACCCGACCCCGCAGGCCTGGGCGCCGCGCACTGCGTCGAACTCCCCTTCTTCTTCGACACCTTCGACGCCTACCCCGACAGCCCCATGCTCGGCGAGGCCACCGCCGCCGTCCGCTCGCTCGGCGACACCTTCTCCCGCGCGATCGCCGCCTTCGTCGCCACCGGCCGCCCCGCCGCGGACCAGTGGCACCCCTACGAACCCGCCGATCCGGCGACTGTCCGGTGCTTCGGCTGACACCGGCCGCGCCCGTCCCGAGGGCGGGGAACAGCCGCAGGCCGCAGGCCCTACCGCCCGGGCCCGGTCCAGGGTCTCCCTGTCCCGGCCGACCCCCGGCCGGACGGGCAGGTCAGGCCAGGAAGTGGTCGTGCCGGCCGTAGAGTTCGGCCCATTCCGCGTCGCTCATCGGGCGTTTTCGGGCCGCGATCTCCGCGATCTCCTCGAAGAACGATTCACGTGGCACGCCGGGCACGAAGAGCATCAGCATCGAGGTCGGCTCGTTGGACTCGTTGCGGAAGCCGTGCACGGCGCCCTCCGGCACGTGCAGGAAGTCACCCGCCTCGGCGTCGATCCACCGTTCGCCGTCGTACAGGCGCATGATCCCGGACAGGACGAAGAACGACTCGGACATGGTCCGGTGGAAGTGTGGAGCGGGGCCTGTCGGCCGGGGCCCCATGTCCAGTCGGTACAGGCCGAACGTCTTGTTGGCGGAGGGCGTGTCGACCAGGTAGTGGACTCTTGTGCCCCCCGCGCCGATCAACACGTCCGGCGCGGCGGCGCCGAACCGGAGATTTGCCGCATTCTCGCCCGATTCGCCCCAGTAGTGAGCCATTGGGTAGGACATGGCGGATTTCCCTTTCGAGACATTCGCGTGATTGGTCGGTGATCCGGTCCGTCGCCCCGGCGACGCATACGACGTGTGCCCGGCCGGCTGCCGACGGTGCCGGACAGGGCGGCGGCGTTCGGCCCGAGGGCGCCGAGCACGTCCGAAGCGCCCTGCGGGGCGGGGCCTGGCGGCTCCACCGGCTCTTCGCGCCCCGAGATCACCCAGGCGTCCGCAGGCCCCGGCGGCCCGATGAGGGCCATGGGTCCACGGTGCGCCGAGGCGGCCGTCGGCGCACCCGCAGCGGCCTGGCGGGGGACTGCCACAGCCAAGCGGGACCCCAGCCCGCTGCCAAGGGGCCACCTGATGATC
>NZ_JBHVWW010000105.1:0-8787 GCF_042882025.1 Kitasatospora sp. NPDC058243 | reverse complement strand
TATGCTAGTGACCGTGGTTCCACTGGGCTTTGGGTCTTCTGTTGGCGCAACCGCAGTGCTGGGTGGGGGGACCGCAACATCAAAGGGGGCCCTGGGTTTGTTGCCGGGTCCCCGCTTGCCGATCCCCCACCCCGCGGCTCACTGCTACTGTGGGTCCAGATTCAACGGAATGCGCGAAAAATCGCTCCTGAATGGTGTTTCTGAGCGGCGCCCTCGCGGTGTTTGTTCCCTTCGGGGAACCCCAGTGCTTCCTTCGTGACCACAACGAAGGCAGAAGACTGTGCACCAGCACCGTGTCATCATCGCCGGCGCCGGACTCGGCGGCCTCACCCTCGCCCACGGGCTGCGCGCCCGCGGCTTCGACGTCGCCGTGTACGAGCGGGACCCGCACCCGGACGTGAGGCCGCAGGGCTACCGCGTCCAGCTCGACGAACCCGGGCTCGCGGGCCTGGAACACTGCCTGCCGGAGCACCTCTTCCGGCTGGGCCTGGCGACCGCGGCCTCGCCGCCCGCCCGGGTCTCCGTCCGCGACCGCCACCTGGGCACGCTCGCGGACCGGCCCACCGCGCCGGACCCCGACCCCGCCGGCGGCGCGGCCCGCCCGTACCGCTCGTACGCGTTCAACCGGCCGACGCTGCGCCAGATCCTGCTCTCCGGCCTGGCGGACACCGTGCGCTACGGCGCGGAACTGCTGAGCTGGCAGAGGGAGCAGGACGGAACGGTCACCGCGCGGTTCGCCGACGGCCGCAGCGCGAGCGCCGACCTCCTGGTCGGCGCCGACGGGGTCGGATCGGCAGTACGCCGGCAGCTGCTGCCGCACGCCCGGGTCGAGGACGCCGGACTGCGCCTGATCTACGGCAGGATCCCGCTGGACGCGCCGGATGCGCCGGATACCGGGGTCGGAGAGGCCGGAGGGGCGGAGGCGGCCGCGCTGCCGCCATGGGTGTTCGACAGCATCTTCACCGTGGTGACCGGTGGGCAGGGAAGTCCGCACGTCGGGTTCGGGCCCGTGCGGTTCGCCCGCCCTCCCGGCGCCGCCGGCCCGGCACACACACCGCCCGTCCCCCTCACCCCCGTCGGCGACTACGTCGCCTGCCTGGTGGGAGCACCGGTGGACCACCCCGCCATGCCCTCGTTCGAGGCGCTGCGCGGTCTCGACGGCCCCGCCCTGCGCGAGCTGGCCGGACGCCTGGTGGGCGACGACTGGCACCCCGACGTGCACCGCCTCCTGGACCGCTGGGAGACCGACTCGCTGTTCCCGCTGCGCATCTCCACGGCGAGCCCCGTACCGCCGTGGGAGCCGGGCCCCGTCACCCTGCTCGGGGACGCGATCCACGCCATGAGCCCGGTGCTGGCGATGGGCGCGAACACCGCGATCCGCGACGCCGCCGAGCTGACGCGGGCCCTGGCCGGGGCCGCGGCCTCCGGCGCGCCGCTGGTGGACGGCGTACGCGCCTACGAGCTCCGGATGCGGGAGTACGCCTTCTCCGTCGTGGCCGCCTCCCGGCGAACCGGCCGACAGCGGGTCGGACAGAGGTAGCCGTTCGGGGCGGGGGCGGGTCCTGGATGGCGGTCCACCCGTGGTGATGGATCGTCAGGAACGGGCTGCCGCGCCGGTCACCCGGGTGGTCGCCGGGGCAGGTCGAGGCGGACGAGGTGCCGGTCGGTGCCGCCGTCGGGCCGGTGCACGGTGCGGTAGGCGTACGGGACGGTGCTGGCGGGGAAGGTGACGATGCCTTCCTCCACGACGGGCCGCTGGTCGGCGATGGCCCGCAGCCGGGCATCGGTGTCGGCCGGCAGCTGCGGCTCGGGCGGGCGGCGGTGGCGGCCGGCCATCCTCAGGCCGACGGTTGCGACGGGGCCGGGCGGCCCGACCGGCCGGTTTCACTCTGGCCGGTTCCGTTGCGCCCGGGCTGGTTCACGAGGTCCTCCTCGCGGGGCTGGTCGGCCCTGTCGGTCCCGTCGGCCAACAGCGGCAGGTAGTGCTGAAGGTACGGCGGGACGTTGAGGTCGAGCACCTCGGCCAGAGGGACCATGCGGACGGCCAGGCCCTCGTCGCCGAGCCGGAGGTCCTCCTCCGGGCCGTCCCAGGCGGCGTGCAGGACGTGGATGAGCGGGGAGACCAGCTCGTGGTGCGGGCCGGGCAGGATCCGGAGCCCCGTGATCTCGATGCCGGCTTCCTCGCGGACCTCGCGCGCCGCGTTCTCCTGCGGGGTCTCGACGCCCTCGCGCCAGCCGCCGATGGGGGTCCAGTAGCCCGGCCAGGCGATGCCCGGCTTGTCGTCGCGGTGGTGCATCAGCAGCCGGCCGTGCCGGTCGGTGACGAGGACCATGATTCCTTCGAACTCGCCCTCCGGGGACGGGCGTTCCAGATACATCGGGGTGCCGCAGCGGTGGGCGCGCAGCACCTGGAGGAGCCGCTGGTAGCGGTCCGGTGGCATCAGGTCGCACCAGTCGTGGGCGGTCTCGAAGCGCCACTCGGTGTGCTCGGCCGGGTCGAGCCGGATGCGGGCCTGCTGCTCCGGGGTCAGGACGCCGCCGTCGAAGACGTATCCGCACACCGGCACCGGGTACTCCGTGCCGGCCTGCTCGTGGACGACCGCGACCAGGCGCCGCCGGGCGATCACCTCGGGGTTCTCCGCGGCGAGGTCGAGGCCGAGTTCCTCCTGAGCCTCGCGCAGCGCCGTGCCGAACGGGGCCTCGCCGTGTTCGACGTTGCCGCCGGGGAGGCTCCACACGGCCGGGTTGATGGTCGAGCGCATCCCGAGGATGCGGTCGTCCGGGTCGGTGACCAGGAAGCATCCGTAGACCGTGGGCCGCGCGACGGTGGTGAGGTAGCTGCCGACCGGCCGCCAGCCCGGGATCGCCAGGCGGCGGGTGAGCCACCCGATCACCTCGCGCTCTCCGTCGCCGGCCTGCGGCAGCTGGTCGGGACGGGCCCACTGGTGGTCGTCGTGCTCGGCCGACAGCGTGACCGGGGTGCCGTCCGGCACGACGGCGGTGAACACGAACTGCCGTACCCGCCGGCCGTTCCGGTCGGTGAGGTCCAGGCTTCGCGCGTACTCCAGCGGCAGCCCGGCGAGCCCGGTCTGCTCGGCCAGTTCCCGGGCCGCGCCCGCCTCGATCCCCTCGCCGCTCTCCCGGCCGCCGATCCCCTCGCCGTCCTCCCGGCCGCCGCCCGGGTACTCCCACAGGCCGGGGAGGGCGTCGTGCACGGCCCGGCGGATCATCAGGATCCGGCCGGAGGCGTCGCGGACCACCACGCCGACGCCGATCCGCTCGATGTCCTCGTGGGCGGCCAGTGCGGTCAGCACCTTGAAGTCGATCACTGTGCGGACTCCTCGTTCCCTCGGGCCGACGGGGCTGCTGAGCGGGGGCGCCGGGGCGCTCCTCCTGCCGGCGCGCCGGGGCGGGCCGAATCAGCCTCAGGGAAGCCGAGTTGGGGCGGCCGTGCGGTCGGCAGGGGACAGATGATGGCGCTGTTCGCGCGCGGGGTTCAAGCAGGCCACCTCCGGGCGCGCCCGGGGCGAACGGGGAGTTTTCGAGCACCGCGCCGCCGTGTCGGGTACGCCCTCCAGTCGGTCGCGAACGGCGGTCGGCAGGGTGGCGGAGCCCAGCGCACGGGCGGCGAGAGCCTGTTCGAGCACGGTCGTCAGGCGGGCTTCGAGCCTGCTGCTGACGCCCGCGTGGGCGGCGAGGCCGCGCGGGGAGCAGTCGCCGCCGGCTTCACTCGTTCGGCTGGCCGGGCGGTCCAAGAGGTTTCCGCCGGCGGCCCGCCGACGGGTTCCTGGGCGTTCATAGCACGATCTTGTTCATGTTCACATGTTGGCGCTGATCTCGCCGCCGGTGCTGAGTACCATGTACACGCCGTTGGCGACGGCTCCGGCGTCCTGCTGGTTCGCCTCCAGCGTGCCGTTCACCGCGCCGTCGTTGCCGAGGATCTGCGCGCGGTAGTGGAGTTCGCCGATCTTCGTGACCTTGGCCGTCCAGCCGCCCGCGAGCTTGAACGTGCCCGGCCCCTGGTGCCCGCCGCCCATCCAGGAGTGGGCCGTGCCGTCCAGCGAGAGCACGATGAACATGTCGTTGAAGTCGACCCCGGCGTCGGAGTCGTGCGTCTCCAACGTGCCGTACTCCGTACCGTTGTTGACGATCTTCGCGGTGTAGTTCTGGTTGCCGGTCGCGCGGATCTCGGCCGTGCTGCCGTCCACCAGCTTCTGGGTGCGGACCGGGGACGTCCCCTTGGGCGGGGCGGCCGCCGGCGTGGTGGTGGTGTGGCGCGCGGTGGGCGTGGCGGCCGGAGCGGCGGTGCCGGGCGCGGGAGGCGCGGCCGGAGTGCTGGCCGGCGCGGCGGCGTCGGGCGTGGTGGGAGCGCTGGGCGCGGCGGCCGGCGGGGTGGTGCCCTGCGCGCTGGGCGTGGTGGGCGCGGCGGCCGGCGCGGCGGTCTGGTTCGCGGGGGACGGGCTGGAACACGCTGTCGCGGTGGACACCAGCAGGGCGGCCGCCAAGGCGGAACCGGCCAGCGTACGGACAGCGGACGAGCGACGGTTCGTTAAGGTCGACATGCGGTGCTCCTGGGCGAAGTACGGGTGAGGAACAGCGCGTTGCCCGTGGCCTCTCCTGCGGGGGCCAGGAGCAACGTGGCTGCGTACAGGAACGAAGTTAGTGTGAGCAGTCGACGAAACAGGCCCTGCTATGTCACCAGACTGCTACGCCCTCCCCGAGCCCTCACCTGCACCGCAGGCCGGCGCGCCACCGGACCGAAGCGGAAGGGTCGGTTTCGGCCAGTTGTGCTGTTCATGTATACACGCATTCACATCTTCGGAATGCTGACCGCACATGCTGTGTCGGATCTACGACAAGGAGAAGGTCATGCGTCGAATCGCAGCCATCGGCACCGGGGCGGCACTGCTCATGGGAGCGGGGCTGATCGCCGCGCCGTCAGCCTCGGCGATCTCCTACTGCGTCACCAACCAGGGCCAGAACTGGGGCTCCGTCAACTGCCAGACCAGCGCCCCGAAGAACCACTGGCAACTCGTCCTGATCTGTGAAAGCGACAGCGTCAAGGGCATCCGGCAGACGATCAACGGCCGCTGGCACACCGGCGACGGCTCCGACACCCTGTACTGTTCCACGGGCTACAGCGCCGCCCTCACCAACGTCAACAGCGACAACTGACTGATGGGGGTGCGTGCCTGAGCGGTTTCCCGGGCGGTCAGCGGTCAGCGGTCAGCGGTCAGCGATCGCGGGCCGGCGCGTCACGCAGTCCCTCCTCGAAGGCCGAGTACGGGTACTGGTCGGTGCCGAATCCGGGCATTTCGAGCTTCTTGAGCTGCCCGCCGACGACGTGGGACACCAGCGGCACGGGCAGGGCGTCCGGCCAGAGGCCGGTCCGCTTGCCCTCGGAGAGGACGCGGCGGAACGCGCCGGTGGATCCCCGCAGGCTACGGCCGTTCGCCTTCAACTCCTCTGCGGCGCACTCGCCGTCGCCCTCGACGACCTGAAGCAGGATCTGCTGCGCCCGGGGCGGCAGGCGGTCGTAGTACGAGCGGGCCCGCTCCGGTGTCCAGCGGTCGTCGGGCAGCGCCGTCACGACGGCGTCCGGCATGGTGGCGAAGGCGAGCAGCTTCTCCAGCGCCTCGGGGGTCGGATTCTCCACGGTGATCGTGATCCTCATGGTGCAACACCCTTGCAGCCCCGGATCCTGAACACAAATAACCGCAGTAGATGTGTTGCAGACAAGAAGGTCCCTCCGATTTGTCGAAGGGACCTTCAGTGCGGTTGTGGGGCTGCTCCGCGATGCTTCACGCGCGTCGAGCGTAGGGCTGCTCCGCGACGTTTCACGCGCGTCGAGCAGGGCCGGTGACCTCCCAGGCCGCCTCGATCATCCGGAAGATCTCGTCCACCGCGGCCTCCGGATCGGCCGCCTCGCGGGCCAGCGTGTAGGCGTCGATCGCGAACCTCGCGATCGCCCGGCAGGCCGTCGTGGTCTGCGGCAGGCCGAGGTCGGTGGCGATGGCCGTTGCCAGCGAGTCCGCGTGGCGCAGCCTCATCGAATCCTCGTACTCCCGCAGGGCAGGTGATTCCTCGATCATGCGCCAGATCGGGGCGGCGGCGTCCGCCGTGCAATGGCGCACCAGGGCGTGGATCTCGCGGCGCAGCGCGGGGATGAGCGGCTCGTGCGGTGCCCGGCCGGTGGCCGCCTGGGTGAGGCGTTGCTCGAAGTCGTCGTCCCGTTCGAACACCAGGGCCTCTTTCGAGGCGAAGTGGGAGAAGAGCGTGGTGACGGCCACGTCGGCCTCGGCGGCCACGTCCCGGATTCCCACCGCGTCGTACCCGCGTTCCAGGAAGAGCCGCAGGGCGGTGTCGGCGATCTTCTGGCGGGTCGCGGCCTTCTTGCGTTCGCGGCGTCCGGGCGGCACGGTCATGCGCTCACGCTAGCAGATACGAAGGTGGAACAGTTCCGAAACACTAACCGTTAGTGCTACGGTCGATCGCATGAAGAACATGAAGAAGGTGAGCTTCGCCGAGTTCGGCGGGCCGGACGTTCTGCAGCTCGTCGACGCCGAGGAGCCCCACCCGGGCCCCGGTCAGATCCGCATCGCCGTACGGGCGGCGGGCGTCAACCCCGTCGACTGGAGGATCCGCGAAGGCCAGTTCCTCCAGGCCCATCCGATCGAGTTGCCCTCCGGCGTCGGGCAGGACGCCTCGGGGGTGGTCGACGAGGTCGGCGAGGGCGTCGAAGGGATCGAGGCCGGCGACCACGTGTTCGGCGAGGGCTCAAGTACCTACGCCGAGTTCGCCGTGCTGTCGGCCTGGGCCCGGATGCCCGAAGGACTGACGTTCGAAGAGGCCGCCGGGTACCCGTCCGTGGTGGAGACCGCGCTGCGCATCATCCGCCAGGTCGGCGTGCGGCCCGGGCAGACGCTGCTGGCCAGCGGCGCGTCCGGGGGAGTCGGCTCGGCAGTGCTGCAGATCGCCCGCGACCGCGGCATCACGGTGATCGGCACGGCCGGCGCCGCGAACCAGGACTACCTGCGCAGCCTGGGTGCCGTCGCCACGACGTACGGCGAGGGCTGGGTCGAGCGGGTGCGGCAACTCGGCCAGGTCGACGCGGCGCTCGACCTGGCCGGTTCGGGCGTGATCCGCGAACTCGTCGAGCTGACCGGGGATCCGCAGAAGGTGGTCTCCATCGCCGATCTCGGGGCGCCGCAGCTCGGCGTCCGGTTCTCCGGCGTGGCCGGGAGCATGACGGAGGCGCTCGCCGAGGCCGTCGACCTCATCGCGCGGGGCAGGCTCCACATTCCGGTCGAGAAGTCGTACACGCTCGCCGAGGCCGCGGCAGCGCACATCGACAGCCACGCCGGCCACACCCGCGGGCGCCGGGTCGTGCTCGTCTGAGCCGCATTCCGGAAAGACGTACCACCCTTGCACCTTGTTCCCGACCTGTGGAAACAGACCGAGGTGGTGGGGGTCACGACCCTGGCGTGGCCCCTTCTACCGCCCTGCGGCGCGTGTTCTCAGGGCATCGTCGTCCGCCCTGCGGCAGCGGGAGCAGTCGCAGGGCGGAGGCGGGCCCGCCGCTGGGGGTTGAGGGCGGTGGGGGTGCGAGATGGTCAGCGGCGGGCGGAAGGCGTAGGGCGCACCGGCGCTACGCAGGGGCCGGCGGAAGGTTCGTGACCGTGCGCGAAGCCTGGTCGCGCGCGCGGAACCCGAAGGAGATGAGGATGACGCGCTCTCCGGCGCTGAGCGGCGTCCGGCCGTGCGGCGTGAGCGCGCCGTCGAATACGGCGCAGTCACCTGCGGCGAGGTCGCATTCGAGTGCCCACCGGGCCGGCGTCCGGGCCGTGGTGCGGGACTGGAGCTATGCGGTCCACTGGCCGCTCCGCTGGCGCGGTGCCGCGTTGTCTGCCGCCGACGCGTCGGCCTGGCCGATCAGCAGCTCGACCCGGTCGAGTGCGGCCTGTGTGGAATCGACCAGCCCGGTGTCCCCCTTGGCGATCCGCAGGCGCAGCGCTTCTTGCAGACGGGCCTGGGCGCCTGCGAGATCGCCACGCTCCATGAGGTGCTTGCCGGTGTGCTGGAGCGCGAAGTCAAGGAGCTCCGGGTGCTGGCTCCGCGCGGTGTTCAGCGCGCTGCGGTAGAGCGCGTCCGCACCCTGCACGTCACCGGCGTAGCGGTGCGCGTCGCCGAGGTTGAGCCCGGTGGCGAGGACGGCCCGGGTGTTGCCGATCGCTGCGGCGAGGTCGAGCGACTGCCGGAGGAACGTCCGGGCCTCCTCATGGTGGCCCAGGCACATCTGGCCGATGCCGATCCATCTGGTCAGGACCTGAGTACGAGCGGGGTCTGCCTCCTCGGGCAAGGCCCGCAGTTCCTCGTGGAGTTGGCCGACCGCGGTGGTCAGCTCGTTCCGGTCGGTGGGGACCATCCGCAGGTTGCCGTTGTGAGTGATGAGGTGATCAAGCACGTGACCCTCCGTGGTTCGGTTCCGCTCAGCGTGGCACTACAGCTGGTCGGTCTGGTGGCGCAGTCCGGCCAGCAGCTCCACCCCGTGGGGGGAGAAGTGCTCACGCAGGAGTTCGAGTTCGCGTATGAGGTAGCGGACGGCCGGCAGCCCCTCCTCGTAGGCGCTGTGGAATCTTTGGGCCTTCGGGGTGAAAAGTTCCCCTGACCTGCAATGCCGGTGAGTTAGGGCGTTTCCGCAGGTAGGGGCGGGTGCCAGGCCACTTTGAGGGTGTACTGAACGTGACCGGGAGTGCGTGGCCGGTCTCGCTTCTTGGTTTCGAAGGT
>NZ_JBHVWW010000104.1:0-22844 GCF_042882025.1 Kitasatospora sp. NPDC058243 | reverse complement strand
CGTGCTGTGGGCGCTCCTGCGCGACAACCGGATCTTCACCTCCGCCCCACCGGTCGCGCAGGCATCTTGACTTCATCATTGAGACTCCAGGGGGACGGGCGTCCGGCCCGTTGCCGTCCCCAGAGACGCGGAGGCGGGCAGCGGCGCGAACACCGGGCTGTTCGGAAGCCGGGGCCCCGCCACCGAACTCCCGTCACACAGCTGGGAGTTCGACGAAGGGCCTCGGTCGGCCGCCGCCCGACGCCGTCACCGCGGCCGGTTCAGGCGAGCGACTGGTAGGCCAGGAAGCCGCCGAAGAGGATGACCCCGATCCCGGCGACCAGGTCGACGCCCTTCAGCAGCCGGGCGCTGAAGCGCCGGCGGAACACCACGACGCCCGTGCTCAGCAGGGTGAACCACAGGAGCGTGCCGCAGCCGACGCCGACCAGCATGGACACCGAGGCGGGCAGCGTCCCGGTGACGTTCGCCGCCGTGGCCGCGGCGAAGGCGGCGGCCCAGTAGCCGATCGTCGCCGGGTTGGAGGCGGTGGCCGCCAGCGCGGTGCGGAACGCCGCCAGCGGGCGGACCACTTCGGGGTTCCGCTCGTCGTCGGTGGCCGTCTGGACCCGGAAGGCGGAGCGCAGCGAGCGCGCGCCGATGTACACCAGCACGGCGGCCCCGGCCAGCCCCAGGGCCGTGCGCAGCGCGGGGACGTCCAGCAGCCTGCCGACCCCGGCGAGGCCCAGGCCGGCGTAGGCGATGTCCACCAGGGCCGCGCCCAGGCCGATCGCCCAGCCGGTCGGGAAGCCGTCGCGCAGGACGCTGCGCACGCACAGCAGGCCGATGGGGCCGAGGGGCAGGGCGACCAGGAAGCCGAGGCTGAGCCCGGCGAACCACGCGGGGAGGATGTTCACCGCGGTCCCCCGCAGGTCACCGCGATCATTCCGGTCCGATGAAAGTCCCGGTGAAAGTCCCGGCTCAGGTCCCGGCTCAAGGCCCGGCGGAAGGCCTGGTGCGAGCACGTGCGCGACAATTCGCTCTGCCCCTCGTCACAACACCCGCCGATCAGGTCACTCGACGAGCTCCGATATGCCGAACCGTACCTCATCCCCTTCGGCGGGACTGAGATCTTCCGGCGCGTAGAACAGCTCGTACACATTGGTCGACAACAACTGACCGAGCCTGGTCAGCGCATACACGTCCGTGCCCCGTTCCTCCAGCCAGCCCTTGTCGACGAGCTGCTCGATCTCCGCCCCGAAGACGGCCTCCATGGTGACGCCGAACCGGTCGTGGAAGTCCGGCCGGTTGACCTCGCACATCTTGAGGCCGCGGATCATGACGCGGCGCATTTCCTGTTCCTTGGTGAGGTACGTGGCGAAATCCAGCGGAATTTGACCACTTCCGACCATCTCGTAGTACTTCTTGAGCGGCTTGACGTTGACGAACAGCCGGTCGTGGATCACGCTCTTCGACGAGACGCCGAATCCGATCATCGGCCAGGTCCGCCAGTAGTACTCCAGGAAGCGCGAGTAGTCGGCGCAGCGGTCGGGGTGGTAGTACCCCGTCGAGCTGCGCCGGGCGAAGCCCGCCGCCTCCAGCGCGTCGATGGCGTACTCGTACATCCGGCGCTCGTCCTGCGCCGAGGGGAGCGCCATCTTCCCGGACGTGATGAGCGAGTGGAACGCCGTCTTGGGCCAGATCTCCAGGCCGTAGGCCGTGATGCAGGCCGGTTCGAGTTCGATGGCCCGGTCGACGCTGCGCTTCCAGTCGTCCACGGACTGGCCGGGCAGCGGGAAGATCAGGTCGATGTTGGTGTGCGTGAAACCGCCGTCGACGACGGTGCGGAAGGCGCGTTCGGCGGTGGCCAGGTCGTGCGAGCGGTTGCAGATCTCCAGCAGCCGGTCGTCGAATGCCTGGACGCCGACGCTGAGCCGGGTGAATCCGGCCTCCCGCATGCGCGCGATCTTGGCCTCGTCGACCGTCGAGGGGTCGAATTCCAGGCCGATCTCCGCGCCCTCGTTGAATTCGAACGATTCCCGGCAGGCGTCCAGCAGCCGGGCCGTCTGGTCGCCGGTGAGGATGCCCGGCGTCCCGCCGCCGAAATACACCGCGTCGACCCGGAACGCGGGGAAGGCCCGATTGGCGGCGAAGGCTCGGATCTCGCGTTCGAGCACGTCGACGTACTGGGCGAAGTGCTGCTCGTTCCGGTTGATGTAGACGGTGTAGTCGCAGAATCCGCACTTGGTGATGCAGAACGGGACGTGCAGGTAGAGCACCGCGTTCTCGGGGCGGAAGTACTCGTCGTACTCGTGGTGCCGGTATTTGAACGGGTACGTGTGGATGTTCCGTCGGATGATCTTCTCGGCCATCTGCTGTCACTCCTTCGTCGGGGCCGGCCTGGCGTGGTGGTGGACGGGTCCGGGGGCGGAGGCCGTCAGCAGAGGACCTGGAACGGGCGGACGTCGGCGGCCTCGTCGAGGGCCGGCCGGTCGTTGGGGACCACCGGGCGCCCGCACGAGACGAAGAGGTCGTCGTAGCGCGCCCGCGACCGCTCGCGGTAGTCGGCGGCGGAGCGGGCCAGCATCTTGACGACCTCCTCCGCGAGCATCAACTGGTACTGGCAGGACTCGGTGTTGAGGACGTTCACGTCGCCCGAGGCCACGTGGTTCTCCTGCCGGCAGCCCCCGCCGCACAGGTAGCGGGCCCAGCAGGACCCGCACACCCGGTGCTCGTCGACGGTGCGCCGCCACTCGGGGTGGTCCCGGGTGAGGCCCTCGGCCCCGGTGCCCACGTCGAAGCCCTGGTCGCCGACCAGGCGGTGGCAGGGGCTGACGCTGCCGTCCGGGGAGTGCGTGTAGTACGTCCGGCCGCCCGAGCAGAACGCCAGCGCCGCCGCGCCCTCGGTGACCATCTGCACGGCGCGCTCGTACTCCAGCACGCCCTTGAACCGGTTGTCGGGGGCGAACAGCCGCGGGTAGTGGACCAGGAAGTCCTTGAACTGCTCCACGATGCCGGGCTGGAGGAAGTGGTTGATGTACTGGATGCCCTTCGGCTCGGACAGCTTCCGGTCCCCCAGCGTGAGGGCGATCGGTACCGTCGTGCCCTGCTCCACCGGGTAGACGCCCGGATAGATCTGGAAGTAGTCGAAGAGGTCGAGCCCCCACAGGTCGAGCACGCTCTCGGTGAGGCTGGGCGCCGCCGACGCGATGGTCATCCGGGCCACCAGGGTGACGTCGTCGCCGCACGCCTCGCGCAGCCGGAACAGGTTGCGGATGATCCGGTCGTAGGATCCCTTCCCGTTCTTGGACGGGCGGTTGGCGTCCTGGACCTCGCGGCCGCCGTCGATCGAGACCGAGACGATGAACCGGTGGTCGCGGAACAACTCCTCGACACCCTGGGGCATCAGGGTGAGGTTGGTCGAGATCCGGTGGACGAACTCGGTGCCCGAGCGCCCGGTGAGGTCGCGGGCGCGTTCGCAGATCTTGCGGATCACCGTGAAGTTCGCCAGCGGCTCCCCGCCGAAGAACTCGAAGCGGACCCGCTGCCCGGGCGCGGCGTAGCGGTGGATGAAGTCGAAGATCCAGGCGATCGAGTGCTCGCCCATCGCCTCGGTGATCCGGCCGTAGTCCCCGCCCTCGGCGAAGCAGTACGTGCAGGCGAGGTTGCACACGTTCGTCAGGTTGACGTTGACCGCGAAGTCGGCGCCGTCGGAGAGCGCGCTCTCCCGGAGCCGGATGCGGTTGGCCTCCCGGCCGGTGGCGGCGCCGGCCTGCAGCCGCTCCCACGCCCGCCGCTCGTCCAGCCGCAGGTGGTCGACGCCGGAGGCCAGCCGCTCGGCGGTGTCCGCCGGGGCGAGCAGCAGCCGGTGGCTCCCGGTGATGAGGACGGCCGACAGGTCGTCGCTGAACGGCAGGACGCGGTAGTCGGTCCCGTGCCGCATCGGACCCGCCTGCTCCGTCGTGCTCGCGGGCCCGGTCATGACCTGGCGCGGGGCTGGAAGAGCGGCAGCGGCGAGACGTCCTCGTTCAGCGTTCCGGCGGAGGCCTCCACGGTCGGGAAGTGCGCGCGGTCGAAGACCTGGTGGAGGCTGGAGGTGCACTGCGGCGGTACGGCCACCTGGACGCCGACCTCGCCCGCCGTGCTCTTGGCCGCGATGTACCGGAAGCTCTCCTGCGGGGCCAGGTCGATGACCTGCCAGCCCTGGTCGGCGGCCGGGTCGCCGTAGCGGCGGTGGTAGGCCCGCACCGGCGCGGCGGAGGTGTTGCGCACCTGGACGTGCAGGGCGCGGACGTCGCCGTGCCAGTCGAAGCGGGCCAGGTCCAGGCCCTCGGCGGCGGGGAGTTCCGGCACCCGGGCGCGCGGGCGGGCGTCGGGCAGCAGGACGATCGGCGAGCGGGCGCCGCAGCCGATGCAGGCGCCGGCCGCGTCCAGGCCGACCAGGTCGGCGTTCAGGCCGTAGCGGGTGATCTGGAGCTGTCCGCACCGGTGGCACCAGGTGTTGGTCGACTCCGTGTCGTACACGTTCCCCAGGTAGACGTGGTTGAGCCCCATGTCCATGGCGACCTTGCGGGCCCGTTCCAGCCGGTCGACGGGGGTGCGGATGGTGTTGGTCATCTTGTAGTCCGGGTGGAAGCGCACGAAGTGCGTGGGCACGTCGGGGCTGAGCCGCTCGCCGACGAACCTCGCCATGTCCCGGGCGGTCGCCTCGTCGTCGCTGAGGTCGGTGACCATCAGCGTGGAGACCTCGACGTGCTTCCCGGCCCGGAACACCTGCTCGGTGCCCTCCAGGACCGGTTCCAGCCAGCCCTTGGTGATCTTCCGGTAGTACTTCGGGTCCAGGGACTTGATCGACACCGAGAAGATGTCGATCACCGGGATCAGTTCCTCGATCGCCTCGCCGCTGATGAAGAACGCGGACTTGTAGAGGTTGACGATTCCCGCCGCCTTGGCGAGGGCGGCCGTCTCCACCACGAACTCGTGCCACACCACCGGGTCGTTGTAGGTCCAGGAGATCACCTTCACGCCGTGCCGGACGGCGATGTCCACGACCTCCTCGGGCGTGTAGTGGTAGACGTCCTTGTCCTCCACGTGGCGCGCCTGCGACGTCTTCCAGTTGTGGCAGTAGTCGCAGTTGAGCATGCAGCCGACGTTCCCCATCGAGAGGATCCGGGCGCCGGGCGCGTAGTGGAACACCGCCTCGGTCTCGATGGTCTCCTCGGTGGCGTGGACCGAGCGCCCGTAGTTCAGGGTCACCAGGCGGCCGTCCCGGTTGGCCCGGACCATGCAGAATCCGTGCTGGCCGGGGCGGATCCGGCAGTTCCGGGGGCTGAGATGACATCGGACCACGCCGTCGTCCAGGCGTTCCTCCAGCCTGGCGGGGCGTGGTTCCTTGTCCCAGGTGTTCTGCGACATGGCTGTTCCTTCCGTGCGGTGGTACGGACACGGTGGTACGGAGGCGGTGGTGCAGCGGCGGTGGTGCGGCGGCGACGGGTCGGGGCCGGACGGATCGGGGCCGGACGGGTAGATCCCGGACGGCCCGGCGCGGTCGTCCGCACCGGGCGGGCCCTCCGGATCAGGCCGTCGCCGGAGGAGGTGCGGTCACGTGCGCGGGGCACGCCAGGACGGGGCGCGCCGGGGCGGCGCGGTCGGGCAACCCGAATTCCCGCACTGCAGTGCGGAATTCGACATCGGCCCGCCCGTACATCCGCCCGTACATCCGCCCGTGGCCCGGAACCCCACTGTCCCGGTTTCTCGCTTTCACCGGGCGGGCCGGTTCCGCGCGGGTTTCCGCGGTCACGAACGTCAAGCGGATCTCACTTTCCCTCATGACGAAGCCACTGCTGAGAAAAACGCCTCGCGAAGAGGCCGAAGCGGAGCGGGAGTTCGGTGAGAAATTCGCCAACTGCGATGAGCTTCGGCGTATGGGCTCCCGCCTGTCAAGAAGTCCGCGTGCCGCCCGATCCGGCCAACACCGCGAAGCGGACAGCGCCCTCCGGTCGGAGCGGGGCGCAGGTTAGGCAAGCCTCACAAACGGTGATCTCGCGCCTGCCCAGCGGGTTCCCGGGCCGGGGAACGGCGGGGGCCGATCCGGCGGGGCGGCGCGGCCGGGATCGCCCGATGTGGGAGGAGGGCCGAAAATCGCCGCCGGTCGGCGGAATACCTGCTGTCACAGAGCCGATCGGCCGCCCCACCCGCCGCTCGCCGAGCACCGGTAAAGGCGGTCCCGAGGGGGGGCGTGTGGAGCGGCCGGGGCAACGAGGGGGCGGCTGTTGGGAATTCAGGGGGCGGTGGGGCCGGACGGGGAGAGGATCCGGGAGAGGCCGAAATCGAAGCGCTCGGCGAAGGCGGCGTCCTCCATGTGCGGGACGACCCGGACGAGCGCCGGGTAGTCGCCGCCGGCGAGGGCCGGGCCGAGGGTGTGCACGCCGCCCTGGGCGGCCAGGGCCTGCTCCTCCTGGGTCAGGCCGAGGGTCAGGTACTGGATGGTCCAGAACACCCAGGACGCGCGGCGCTCGTCCAGGCCGCCGTCGAGGAGCGCGGCGATCATCGCGTCGGCGAAGCGCAGGGTGCCGGGCTCGGCGGCATAGGTGCCGGCGACGATGACCGCGCCGTCGCGGTGGGCCAGCAGGCACCGGCGGTAGCGGTGGGCGAGTTCGCGGGCCCGCTCGTGCCAGGGCGCGGGCAGGTCGTCGAGCGGGATCTCGCCGACGATCGCTCCCACCAGGATTCCCAGCAGGCGGCCCTTGGTCTTGGCGTGCCAGAGCACGGTGTTCATCCGGACGCCGAGCCGTTCGGCGACGCCGCGCACGGAGACGGCGGCGGCGCCCTTGTCGTCCAGCAGGTCGAGGGCGGCGCGGACCACCGTGTCGGCGTCGAGTCGGGTCCGGGGGGCATCCGGGGCTTGCTTCTTGGTCACTGACCTAGTCTACTGGAGCCAAGTCATTGGTCACTGACCAAGAGAGGGATGAGTCATGGAACAGGTCGTCATCGCCGGCGGGGGCCCGGTCGGGCTCTGGCTCGCCGCCGAACTCCGGCTGCAGGGCATCGAGGTCACCGTGCTGGAGAGCCGCGCCGAACCCGACCCGCACTCGCGGGCCACCACCGTGCACCCGCGCACCCTGGAACTGCTGGCCTCCCGCGGCCTGGTGGAGCCCTTCCTCGCCGAGGGCGTCCGCATCCCCGGCGGGCACTTCGCCGCCCTGCCGCCCCGGCTGGACTTCAGCCGGCTGGACACGCCGTACCCGTTCACGCTCGCGCTCCCCCAGGTGCGCACCGAGGAGCTGCTGGCCGAACACCTCCGCTCGACCGGCGCCCGGCTGCTGCGCGGACACCGCGTCACCGGGCTGGACCAGGGCGACGACGCGGTCACCATTCACGTCCACGGCCCGGACGGCCCCTACCGGCTGCGCACCGCCTACCTGGTCGGCTGCGACGGCACCCGCAGCACCGTGCGCGAGGCGGCGGGCATCGGCTTCCCCGGCACCCCGGCCACCGCCTGGGCCTGGATGGCGGACGCCGTGCTCGACGCACCGCCGCGCTGGCGCTCCGTCTCCAACGAGCAGGGCACCGTGATGGTCTTCCCGCTGCCCAGCGGGGTGCACCGGGTGGTCGGCAACGACACGGCGACCGTCCACACCAAGCCCGGCCCGCTGACCTTCGAGCAGCTGCGCGCCAAGGTCCGCGGGATCACCGGGACGGACTTCGGGATGCGCGAGGCCGGCTGGATCTCCACCTTCGGCAACGCCTCCCGCCAGGCCGACCGGTACCGGCACGGGCGGGTCCTGGTGGCGGGCGACGCCGCGCACTCGCACTTCCCGGCCGGCGGGCCCGGACTCAACGTCGGCATGCAGGACGCCGCCAACCTCGGCTGGAAGCTCGCCCGCACCATCACCGGCGCCGCCCCCTACGGCCTGCTCGACAGCTACCACGCCGAGCGCCACCCGGTCGGCGTGGAGCTGCTGCGCTCCACCCACGCCCAGTCCGGGCTGATGACCGACCACTCGCCGACGACGCTGGCCCTGCGCGGTCTGCTCGCCGAACTCATCACCGGCGTCGACGAGTTCTCGGACGAACTGGCCGGTCGCGCGGCCGGCCTCGCGACCGCCTACCCGGCCGACCCCGGCAGCGGGGCGCACCCGCTGACCGGCTCCCGGGCGCCGGACCTGAGGCTCGCCGGGCCCGCGGACGGCAACGGCCTGTTCACGCTGATGCGAGGAGGCCGCCACGTCCTGCTCGACCTCACCGGCCGGGCCGGCGCCGAGTTCGCCGCCCTCGCCCACGCCACCAGCCCGGGCGTCACCGTGCACAGCGCGCCGCTCGGCACGTCACGGCCCGCCTGGCGCGGTGTCACCGCCGCTCTGGTCCGGCCCGACGGGCACCTGGCCTGGCTCACCGATGAACAGCACCTCCCCGCACTGGTCAAGGCCGCCCACGCGGCCGTCACGGCGACGACCGCCCGCCCTTCCGCCGCGGTCCCTCTACGCTGAGGACCGGTCGGCCCACGGGCGCCCCCTCCGGAGCCCCGAGGGCCGGCGGCAGCCGCTCGCGCAGGTCCGCGGCGCCCGCCCCGCCGACCTGATGCCGCTCAGCACCACCCCGGCCACCCGCCGAGCCCGCACCGGAGGCGCCCGATGACCACCCTCCACCTCGGCGTCGACGCCGGCGGCAGTCACACCCGCGCCGTCCTCCTGGACGCCGCGGGCGCCGTCCGGGGCCGCGGCGAGAGCCCCGGCGCCAACCCCGCCGGAGAGGGGCCGGAGCCGGCGCTCGGCCGGCTGGCGGCGGCGGTCACGGCCGCCCTCGACGGGCGCGGCCCGGACCGGATCGCCGCCTGCCTGATCGGCCTCGCCGGGTACCGCTCCCTACCGGACCCGGACGCGTTCGCCGAGCGCTGCCGGGCCGCCCTCGGCCTCCGCCACCCGGTGCGGCTCGTCCCCGACACCGTCCCGGCCCTGGCCTCCGGCGGCGTCACCGACGGCCACGGCACCGTCCTGATCGCGGGCACCGGCGCGATCTGCGTTCGGCTCGCCGGCGCCCGCACGCTCGCGCGCAGCGGCGGGCTCGGCTGGCTGCTCGGCGACGAGGGCGGCGGCTTCTGGCTCGGCCGCGAGGCCCTGCGCCACGCCCACGCCGACCCGGCCGGCCCGCTCGGCACCGCCGTCCGCGCCCACTGCGCCGCCGACTCCCCCGACGCCCTGCTCCACTGGGCCTACGCCGGCCCGCCCCGCCGGCTCGCTGGTCTCGCCCCGCTGGTCTCCCGGCTCGCCGAGCAGGGCGACCCGGCCGCCCGCGCCATCGCCGACACCGCCGCCGACCACCTGGCCGACCTCGCCCGCGCCACCGCCGCCCCCGCCGAACCCCTGGTCCTCACCGGCTCGGTGGCCACCGCCCCCGGCCCGATCCGCGACCGCCTCCACCGCCTCCTCGCCGACCTCCACCCCCGCCTCCCCCGCACCGACGCCGCCACCGCCGCCGCCCACCTCGCCACCCGCCTCGCCTCGCCTCCGGGCGGCAGACGGTAGGCGGTAGACGGTCCCGACGGATCACCAACTCGGCCGCGCCCCACCGGAAATGGCATGCACGCCACTAGCCAACCGGTCAGT
This sequence comes from Kitasatospora sp. NPDC058243, assembly GCF_042882025.1. Classification (NCBI taxonomy): domain Bacteria; kingdom Bacillati; phylum Actinomycetota; class Actinomycetes; order Kitasatosporales; family Streptomycetaceae; genus Kitasatospora; species Kitasatospora sp. NPDC058243. The sequence continues at coordinate 13,263 of NZ_JBHVWW010000104.1, read as the reverse complement.
AACGCCCCTACCGTCGAGCTCCCGTGGCTTCGACGGAGGAGCTCCCCTTGCGCCTACGCCCCCACCCCCTGCGCTTCCCGGCCGCCGCCGCCGCGTCGGCCCTGCTCGTCACCGCCGCCCTGACCACCACCCCCACCGCCGCCGCCCCCGCCGCCCCGACCGCCACCGCGGCCGACTACTGCGGCGGCCACTGCCGGGACATCCTGCCGCCCGGCGAGAACGGCAACGCCACGCTCGCCGAGATCCTGCTCAACCGGATGTTCGGCAGCCGCCCCGCCCACACCGACGACCAGCTCGGCCCGTACGCCGCCCTCGCCTCCGGCTACCCGGGCCTGACCGAGGCCAAGCTGCGCGACTTCTTCAACGACGCCTCCTTCGGCGTCCCCGCCGACCAGGTGGCCAGCACCATCAGCCCGCGCGCCGACGTCACCATCGTCCGCGACAAGGCCACCGGCGTCCCGCACATCACCGGCACCACCCGCTACGGCACCGAGTACGGCGCGGGCTACGCCGCCGCCCAGGACCGGCTGTGGGTGATGGACCTGTTCCGGCACGTGGGCCGCGGCCAGCTGTCCGGCTTCGCCGGCGGCGCCGCCGCCAACCGCCAGCTGGAGCAGAGCTTCTGGCAGGCCGCGCCGTACACCGAGGCGGAACTGCAGCAGCAGATCGACGCCCTGGCGGCCCGCGGCGGCCGGGCCGCCCAGGCCCTCACCGACGCGAACGCCTACCTCGACGGCATCAACCAGTACGCCAAGGAGTCGTACAACGCCCGCACCTTCCCCGGCGAGTACGACCTGACCGGGCACATCGACCCGATCACCAACGCCGGGTCGATCGAGCCGTTCAAGCTGACCGACCTGGTCGCCCTGGCCTCCGTGGTCGGCGCCCTGTTCGGCTCCGGCGGCGGCGGTGAACTCGCCTCCGCCCAGGTCAAGTCGGCCGCCGAGGCCCGCTACGGCAAGGACGCCGGGGACGCGGTCTGGAAGTCGCTGCGCGAGGCCGACGACCCGGAGGCCGTCCAGACCCTGCACGACGGCCAGCGCTTCCCCTACGCCCCGGTCCCCGACGCCCCGCAGGGCGAGGCGCTGCCCGACCCCGGCTCGGTGGTGCCCGAGCGGATGATCTACGACGCCACCGGCACGGGCGCCGGCGCCGCGAAGACCGCCGCCCCGGGTGTGCTGCCCGGCAACCTGCTCACCGCCAAGCACGGCATGTCCAACGCCCTGCTGGTCTCCGGCGCCCACACCGACGACGGCCACCCGGTCGCCGTGTTCGGCCCGCAGACCGGCTACTTCGCCCCGCAGCTGCTGATGCTGGAGGAGATCCAGGGCCCCGGCATCAGCGCACGCGGCGCGGCCTTCGCCGGCCTGAGCTTCTACGTGCAGCTCGGCCGCGGCCAGGACTACGCCTGGAGCGCCACCTCCGCCGGGCAGGACATCACCGACACCTACGCCGTCCCGCTCTGCACCACCGACGGCTCCCCGGCCACCACCGCCGCCGACTCCTACCTCTGGCACGGCCAGTGCGTCCCCTTCGACCGGCTGGAACGCAAGAACACCTGGAACCCGACCACCGCCGACTCCACCGCCGCCGGCTCCTACACCCTGGTGATGTACCGCAGCAGGTACGGCCTGGTGACCGCCCGCGGCACGGTCGGCGGCGCCCCCGTGGCCTTCACCTCGCTGCGCTCCACCTACCGGCACGAGGCGGACTCCATCATCGGCTTCCAGGAGCTCAACGACCCCGGCGCGGTGCACGACGCGGCGGGCTTCCAGCAGGCCGCGCAGGACATCAACTACACCTTCAACTGGTTCTACGCCGACTCCCGCGACATCGCGTACTACAACTCCGGCAGCAACCCCGTACGCGCCCCCGGGGTCGACGCCGGCCTGCCGCTGCGCGCCGAACCGGCCTACGAGTGGGCCGACTTCGACCCCGCCACCAACACCGCCCGGTACACCCCGGCGGCCGAGCACCCGCAGTCCGTCAACCAGGACTACTACATCTCCTGGAACAACAAGCAGGCCGACGGCTTCACCTCGGCCGGGTTCGGCAACGGCTCGGTGCACCGCGGCAACCTGCTCGACGACCGGGTCAAGACGCTGCTGCGCAACGGTGGCAAGGCGAGCCGGGTCTCGCTCACCCAGGCCATGGCCGGCGCCGCCCTGGCCGACCTGCGCGCCGAGGACGTCCTGCCGGACCTGATCCGGGTGCTACGCAGCGCCCCCGTCACCGATCCGGCCGCCGCCACCGCGCTCCAGCAGCTGGAGGCCTGGCTGGCCGGCGGCGCCCAGCGGAAGGAGACGTCGCCCGACAGCCACGGCTACGCGGACGCCGCCGCGATCCGCGTCCTGGACGCCTGGTGGCCGCTGGTCGCGGAGGGCGTCATGCGACCCGGCCTCGGGGACCAGCTGTTCGCGGCCCTGACCGGCGCCCTGCAGATCAACGAGTCGCCCTCCGGCGGCCAGACCGGTCCCGGTGGCGGCCCCGTGAGCGCCAACGAGGGTATCCCGCACAAGGGTTCGGCCTTCCAGTACGGCTGGTGGAGCTACCTGGACAAGGACCTGCGGTCCGTCCTGGGCGACCAGGTGGCCGGCCCGCTGGCCCGCCCGTACTGCGGCGGGGGCGATCTTGCGGCCTGCCGGGGCGTGCTGCTGGACACCCTGAAGCGGGCGGCCGCCCAGACCCCGGCCCAGGTCTACCCGGGCGACGCGGACTGCTCCGCCGGCGACCAGTGGTGCGCCGACACGATCATCCAGCGCCCGCTCGGCGGTGTCACGGACGACAAGACCACCTGGCAGAACCGTCCGACCTACCAGCAGGTGGTGCAGTTCCCGAGCCACCGCTGAACCCATGCCGCTGTCTTCCACCCGGGCGGGGGCACCCGCGTGGAAGACAGCGGCCCGGGCCCGACGGGCGGGGACGGGGCGCAGCACCTAGCGTGGTCCGGGGCGACCGGGGCGGCACCGCCGCCGAGGTCGGCGACCCCCGAGGACCCGACCCCCGCGATTTCCCGGAGAGGCCCCGCACAGGCCCAGGAGGTAAGCCGACCATGACCGTCTCCCTGTCCGATCTCACCGGGGACTACGTCCTCGACCCCGCCCACACCCGGATCGGCTTCGTGGCACGCCACGCCATGGTGACCAAGGTCCGCGGCTCCTTCACCGCCTTCGAGGGCAGCGCCCACCTGGACGGCGCCGACCCGGGCCGTTCCACCGCCCGGGTGACGATCCGGACCGACAGCATCGACACCGGCGTCGAGCAGCGCGACCAGCACCTGCGCACCAACGACTTCCTGGACGTGCCGAAGTTCCCGACCATCGCCTTCGCCACGACGGCGGTCGAGCCGCGCGGGGACGGCGAGTTCCGGGTGACGGGCGACCTCACCGTCAAGGACGTCACCCGCCCGGTCGCCATCGACGTCGAGTACACCGGCAATGCCGTCGACCCCCAGGGCAACCTGCGGGTGGGCCTGGAGGGTTCGGTGACGATCAGCCGCAAGGACTTCGGGGTGACCTGGAACGCGGCCCTGGAGGGCGGCGGCGTCCTGGTCGGCGACAAGGTCGTCCTGGAGTTCGACATCTCGGCCGTCCGGCAGGGCCAGTAGCGGCCGCAGGAGCCAGGAGCGGCCCGCAGGATCCCCAAAGGCCCCGCAGGAGCCCCGAAATCCGCCGGACCGGGCGCCGCAGGTCCGGTTAGGCTCCTGACATGGCGACAGACGGCTCCCTCGCAACCGGCCAGCGCTCCCTCGGCGATCCCACCCTCGACTACCCGTTGTGGCCCCCGCTCACCGCGGGCTGTCCCCGCACCGGCACCGAGGACGTGTCCTACCCCGTCGAGGTCGACTACGCCTATCTCAAGGCCGACGCGGCCGCCCTGTTCGCCCCGGGGGCGGACGCCGGGGCGCCGCGCGGCGGGCTGGAGCGGTGGGCCCCCCTGTTGCCGCCGCTGCTCGCGCCGGGCCTGGGCGAGGGCGGCACGCCGCTGGTCGAGCTCGAACCGGGGGTGTACGTCAAGGACGAGGCCCGCAACCCGACCTGGAGCCACAAGGACCGGTTGAACCGCTGCACCACCAGCGCCGCCGTGGGCGTCGGCGCGCCCGGGATCGCGGTGGCCTCCTCCGGCAACCACGGCGCGTCCGCCGCCGCCTACGCCGCCCGGGCCGGGCTGCGCTGCGTGGTGTTCACCGGGCCCGACCTGCCGCCGGCCGTCGACGCGTTCCTCAACGCCTACGGCGCCGTCGTGCTGCCGGTGCCGTGGGAGGCCCGCTGGCCGCTGCTGCGCCAGGTCGTGGACCGGCTGGGCCTGCACCCGGTCAGCAATCTCACCACCACCCACACCGGCCACGCGTACGGCCCCGAGGGCTACAAGACGGTGGCGTACGAGATCTTCCGGGACATCGGCGTGCCGGCCGCGGTGTTCGTGCCCACCGGCTACGGGGAGTTGCTCTTCGGCGTCTGGAAGGGCTTCAGCGAACTGCACCGGCTCGGCCTGGCCGACCGGGTGCCGCGCATCGTCGCCTGCGAGTCCGCGTCCGGCGCGCCGCTCGCCCTGGCCGTCCGCCAGGGCCTGCCGGCGGCCCGGGTGACGGTGGGGCCGAGCGAGGCGTACTCGATCGCCTCCCCGGTCGGCGGTTACCGGGGCGTGGTCGCGGTCCGCGAGAGCGGCGGCCGGGTGCTGACCCTGGACGACGGCCAACTCGCGGCCGCCCAGGCCGAACTGGCCCGCTCCGGGCTCTGGACGGAGCTGTCCGCGGCGGCCGGGCTCGCGGGGCTGCGCAGCCTCGGCGGCGTCGAGGGCCTCGGGGAGGCCGAGGGGCCGGTGGTGTGCGTGTCGACGTCCAGCGGTTTCAAGGACCGGGGCGTCGGCGCGCGGTCGACCGCGCCGGTCGCCCCGGAGTGGGACGAGGTCCGCCGCCGCCTGCACACGGCCGGAATCCGCGGCTAGCGGGCCTCTCCCCCAACTCCCGCCCGCCGTTGGAGGCCTGCTGTTCGCCGTCCGGTTCTCCGGCGTAGGGTTGGCGTTCGCCGCGGCCGCCCAGGCTGGTCCGGATCCGCACCGCCCCCGCTCCTCCCCGTGCGTCGAAGGGCTGTCACCGTGTCCCGTTCCCCCCGCCGTCTGCTGCCGCTGGCCGTCGCCGTCGCGGCGGTGCCCGTACTCGCCCTGCCGGTCGTCCCGGCCTCCGCGGCCTCGTACGGCACTCCGACGATCACCTTCTCGGCCGGCTACCTGTCCGGCGCGGTCGGCGCCACCGGCGATCCGACGGTGTCCGTGGCGGTGGCGCAGAGCGGGGCCGCGGCCTCGGCGCTGACCGTCGCCGCCTCGGCGAGCACCCGCAGCGCCGTCGCGCGGACCGGCGACGTGGCGGTGACGGGCACCGGCGGCACCCGCACCCTGGCGGTCGCCGCGCAGGGCGTCGGCTACACCGACCTCACCATCAAGGTGACCGGCCTGGGCGGCAAGACCGCGACCCGCACCCTGCACTACGCGGCCTCCCCCGCCGTCCAGTTCCCGGCCGCCAGCCGCTACCTGACCGGTTCCAGCGACGCCTCGGCCGCGGTGGACGCGGGCGGCGGCTACATCCTGGTGGGCGACGACGAGTCCAACGTGCTGCGGCTGTACGACCGCAACGCCTCCGGCGCGCCGGTCCGCACCTGGGACTTCAGCTCCGCGCTCGGCGTCTCCAAGGAGATCGACATCGAGGCCGCGGCCCGGGTCGGCGACACGATCTACTGGACGGGCTCGCTCGGCAACAACAAGGACGGCAAGGTCAAGCCGGACCGGCACACCGTGTTCACCACGAAGGTCACCGGCTCGGGCGCCAACACCCAGCTGTCGCTGGCCGGTTCGTACCACGGCCTGCGCGACGACCTGATCGCCTGGGACGGCGCCCACGGCGACCGCTACGGCTTCGCGGCGGGCGCGGCGGACGGCCAGGCGCCCAAGCAGATCGACGGATTCAACGTCGAGGGGCTGGAGTTCGCCCCGGGCAGCACCACCACCGCGTACATCGGCTTCCGCGCGCCGCTGACCCCGGCGGTCACCGGCGGCCGCGCGCTGCTCGTCCCGGTCACCAACCTCCCGTCGCTGCTGTCCGGTTCGGCCTCGCACGCGACGTTCGGCGAGCCGGTCGAGCTGGACCTCGGCGGGCTCTCCATCCGCGACCTGCGCCGCAACGACCTCGGCCAGTACCTGATCGTGGCCGGCTCCTGGTCCGCCGAGGACAACTCCGCCCCGTACGCCCTCTACCGCTGGAACGGGCAGCCGGGCTCCCAGCCGGTCAAGCTGGTCGACCTGCCGACCAGCGACGCCGGCGCCTGGGAGGCCGTCCCGGACGTGCCGAACCTGGACGCCCCCGGCGCCCGGGCCCAGCTGATCACCGACGACGGCTCCGCCGACCTGTACGGCGACGGCACCGCCGCCAAGGACCTCGCCCAGCCGGAGTGGAAGAAGTCCCGCTCCACCTGGTTCACCCTGAACTGACCTGCGCCCGGCCGGGGCGGGCCCACGAACCGCCCGCCCCGGCCGGCCCCGCGGACCGCCCGGCTCAGAGTTCGACGAGCACCTTGCCCCGGTTCGCGGAGCGGTCCACGTACAGGCTGCGGTAGGCGGCCGGGATGTTGTCGAAGCCCCGGTGGACGGTCTGCTGGTAGCCGAGGTCGCCGCTGCGGACGAGGGCGCCCAGTTCCTGCCGCAGCGCCGACCAGTTCTCCTCGGTGAACCACTCCAGCGAGAAGATGCCGCGGATGGTGGTGCGCGGGAACATGATCATCGGCAGCAGTCGCGGGCCCGCCCAGTCGCCGCCGACCTGGCTGCCCCACTGCCAGCAGACCGCGACCCGGCTGTCCACGGCGAGCTGGGAGAAGACCGCGTCGGTGAGCGCCCCGCCGAGGCTGTCGAAGTAGCGGTCGATGCCGGCCGGGGCGAGCTTGGCGATTTCCTCCCGCAGCCGCTCGGGGTCGTCGCCGTCGCGGTAGAGCAGGACCGCGTCGAAGCCCAGCTCACGCAGCCGGGCGGCCTTGGCCGGGGTGGCCGTGGTGCCGATGACCCGGGCCCCCCGGTGCCGGGCCAGCTGTCCGACCACCGAGCCGACCGCCCCGGACGCCCCGCTGACCAGCACGGTGTCCCCCGGCCGGACCTTCAGGAACTTCTCGACCGTGCCCCAGGCGGTCATCCCCGGGCCGCCGAGGACGCCGAGGGCGGTGGAGAGCGGCAGGGCGTCGTCGTAGTCGCCCCGGTCCAGCCGCCGGTAGGCGGGGAAGACCATCGGGAAGGTGCCGGTCTGCCAGAGCGCCGGGGCGCCGTTGCTGATCACGTGGCTGCGCCAGCCGCCGAAGCCCTGCACGAGGTCACCGACGGCGAAGGCGGCGTCCGGCCCGGCCTCCACCACCTCCATGATGGAGTCCGCGCCCATGTGGTCGCCGATCGGGGTGTCCAGGGCGATCCCCTGGAGGTACGGGTCGACCGAGACGTACCTGGTCCGCAGCAGCATCTCGTCCGCGGCGAGGCGGACGTCCACCTCCTCGACCACCTTCCGGTACATCCGCTCGACGTCCGGCACGCCGTCCACGTGCTCGCGGACGACCCACTTCTCGACCCTCATGAGGTGACTCCAAACCGCCGGTCGGCGGGCCCGACCGGTTCGATGACCAGGGTGGGCGGCGGCGCGCTGTCGTCCACGGCGGCGGTGAACGGCCGGCCGTCGTCGCGGCAGATGAACTGGACGACGTGCCGGCCAGCGGCGGCCGCCCGGATCAGTCCCCCGGTGGTCGCCCACACGCCGGAGAGGTAGAAGTTCGCCAGGCCGGGCAGCCCGGGCCCGTTGCGCTTGATCTCCTCCTCCAGGGTCTCGCCGCTCTCCACGAACGGCTGCCAGCCGAGCACCGTGCCGTCGTAGTTGCCGGTGTAGCGGACCTGGGTGAGCGGGGTGGACACGTCCTTGACCGCGACGGCGTCCCGCAGACCGGGGTGGTGCCCGTCCAGGAACTCCACGATGGCGTCCCGCACCCGGCGCTTCTCGCGCTGGTACTCGCGGCCGCGCCCCACCGGCAGGGTGTGCAGCTCCTCGCCCCGCCGCAGCCGCGGCGCCTGCTCCGGGCCGGTGCTCAACTCCCGCCAGGGGGCGATGTCGCAGAAGTAGCTGGCGTAGACGACGGTCGTCGCGGCGGGCGACAGCTCGGGGTAGTGGCGGCTGCGGAACTGGACGTTGATGCTGGGGTGGCGGATGCCGGTGAGCCGGTCGGCGACCTTGTCCTCCAGCAGGTAGGTGGTGCACGGGTCCCCGGCCGGGAAGGGGCGGCGCAGGCCCAGGAAGACGGTGAGGTAGCCGGGGAAGACCATGCCGGGTTCGGTGATGGTCCGGGTGTACAGCCGGCGGTAGGTGTCGTTCAGGTAGCGGCCCTTGAGCAGGTCCAGCATGGTGGTGCGTCCGTCGCAGGCGGCGACCACGATGTCCGCCCGGATCTCCCGGCCGTCGCTCAGCCGCACCCCGACGGCCCGGTCCTGCTCGACCAGGATCTCGGCCACCTTGGTGTTGTAGCTGATCTCGCCGCCGAGCCGCCGGTAGCGCTGCTCGATCGAGCGGGCCAGCCCGAGCGAGCCGCCCTCCGGCACCCCGGCCGACTGCCCGGCGTGCGAGGCGAGTTGGAAGTAGGTGGGCAGCACCGGGAAGTTGGGGTGCTGCTCGTAGAGGACGAAGTTGAACGCCTCGCGCAGCAGCGGGCTCCGGAAACGCGCCGAGTAGTCGCTCATCAGCACCGTGATCGAGCGCCGGATGACGTTGAAGTACGGCAGGAAGGAGGCGAGCATCCGCCAGCGTTCGGCCCGGCCCATCAGTCCGACCGGCTTGAGGAAGGGGTAACGGACCAGGGCGCGGCGGAACTTGCGCAGCCCTTCGCAGAACTGCCGGATCCGCCGGGCGTCCTCCGGGGCGAGGTCGAGCAGGTGCGCTTCGAGGCGGTCGGGGTCGGAGTAGAAGTAGACAGCGCGGCCGTCCCGGGTGCGCACCACGTTGAAGACGTCGAAGTTGCGCATCACCTTGCCCTGCAGCGCGCCGAGTTCGAGCCAGATCTGGTGCATCTCGTTGCCCGGGCCGCTGCCGAGCAGCCAGCTCACGCAGCAGTCGAAGGTGAACTCGCCGCGGTCCCAGGCCGTGCAGCAGCCGCCGGGGAGTTCGTGCATCTCCAGGACGGTGGTGCGGTAGCCGTTCATCTGCGCGTAGCAGCCGGTCGACAGACCGCCCAGCCCGCCCCCGACGATCACCATGGTCTGCCTGCTGGTACTCGTTCCGGTCATTCCGGCACTCCCACGGTGGCCCGGTCGAGTTGCGGCAGTTTGCCCAACTTGCCCGTGTGCCAAGGTTCCTGGTTGTCGCTGGGCCAGGCCAGGAACGGCCGGCCGAGCTCCCGGCAGAGGTACTGCGCGGCGTACCGGCCGCTGGTGGCGGCGCGGATCAGGCCGCCGAGGCCGGCCCACTGGCCGGCCATCGAGAAGCCGCGCAGCCCGGGCAGCCGCATCCGGTCCCGGTTGACCAGCCGGTTGGCGGCGTCCTCGGCCTCGGAGAAGGCCTGCCAGGCGAGGATGCTGCCGTAGGTGTTGCCGGTGAACCGCTCGGTGGTCACCGGGGAGGCGACGTCGACGAGTTCGATCCGGCGGCCGAGCCCCGGGTACGTCCGCTCCAGGAACTCCCGGACGAACGCGGCGACTTCCTGCTTGCGCGCCCGGTAGGCACGGCGGTCGCTGACCCGCAGGTCCTTCCAGGAGCGGTAGTCGCTGAAGTAGGTGCAGTGCAGCACCGACTTGCCGGGCGGCGCGAAGCCCTCCGCGTAGTCCGACCGCATCTGGACGACCAGGCTGTGCTGGAGCGAGCCGGGCAGCCGGGCGCCCTGCTCGGGGGTCAGCAGGTAGGTGGTGCTGTGCGGTTCGCCCTCGGGCAGCGGGCCGTCCACGCCGACGAAGGCCGAGACCACGGCCGGGTACAGGTTGCCGGGCTTGTCCAGCAGCTCGCCGTACAGCCGGTCGGTGGCGGGGCTGGACCAGCGGCCTTCGAGCAGCCGGTCGAGCACCGTCGGCCCGTCGCAGGCGGCCACCACGTGGTCGGCGAAGTGCCGGGAGCCGTCCCGGAGTTGGACGCCGACGGCGCGGTCCCCCTCGACCAGGATCCGCTCCACCCGGCAGCGGTAGCCGATCACCCCGCCGAGCGAGGTGTAGCGCTCCTCCACCGAGCGGGCCAGCCCGAGTGAACCGCCCTGCGGGAAGCCCGCGTTGCCGTTGTGCGCGGCGGCCAGGGTGTACAGGTACGGCAGCAGCGGGAAGCCGGCCGGTTCCTGGAGGAACATGTTGGGCAGTGCCCGCCGCAGCAGGGGGTCCTGGAAGCGCTCGGCGAAGCCGCTCATCGGGGTCGTCGCGGTCCGCCAGAAGAGCCGGAACGCGGGCAGCACGGTGCGCAGGGTGCGCAGCCGCTCGGCCGGGCCGCGCAGCGGCGGCGGGGTGAGGTCCCAGGGCAGGTCGATGGCGGCGAAGCGGCGCAGGTCCCGGCAGAAGGCGCGGATCGGCTTGGCGTCGCCGGGGGCGGTGGCCAGCAGGTGCCGTTCCAGCCGGTCCGGGTCCCCGTAGAAGGTGACGGCGCGGCCGTGTTCGTCGACGACGCGGTTGAAGACGTCGAAGCGGGTGATCGACTTGCCGTCGAGGGCGCCGAGTTCGCGCCACACCTGGTTCGCCCCGGTGCCCTCGGCGGTGCCGATCAGCCAGTCGATGCAGTAGTCGAACAGGTAGCCGTGCCGGGACCACGCGGTGCAGCAGCCGCCGGGCAGCACGTGCTTTTCGAAGATCCGGGTCTCCAGCCCGCTCATCTGCGCGTAGCAGCCGGTGGAGAGCCCGCCGATGCCCGCGCCGATCACGATGACCCGGGGCGGGCCGCCGGGGGCCCGCTCCCGGCTCGACCAGTCCGGCCCGCGCTCAGGCCCGGCCATCGGCGGTGCCTCCGGCCAGGATGGCGCCCGCCAGTTCGGCGTTGCGGGCGGCGAATTCGGCGTCGAGCATCTCGGCGTGGCTGCCGTGCCCGGCGTGGACGGCGGTGCCGGCGCTGGAGGCGCCGTGCCAGGAGCCGTGCTCGCCGCCCGCGTGCAGCGCCAGCCGGTCCCGTTCGCAGACGACGTTGAGCGGGGCCTTCAGGACGCCCAGGTTGGGGGTACGGCTGCAGAACGCCAGGTAGTCCCGGGCCTGTTCGAGGGTCTCCTGGGCGACGATCCGGGAGCCGGTGTGCCGGTGCAGGTGCTCGTGGAGTTCGCGCTCGAAGACGGCCAGGTGCTCCTCGCCGAGTTCGAAGGGCTCGGGGATCCGGTAGGAGTCCACCACCAGGACGGAACTGACCGTACGGCCTCGGCGTTCGAGCTCCCGGGCCACCTCGAAGGCGAGGTTGCCGCCGAGCGAGTAGCCGAGCAGGACGTACGGCCCCGACTCCTCCAGCTCCTCGACCAGGTCGGCGTAGCGGGCGGTCTTGTCGTCGCCGGTGAGGTAGTTGAAGGCGGCGAGCCGGTGGTCGGGCAGGTGGGCGGCGAGCTGGCGGTAGACCAGGCCGTGGCCGCCGGCCGGCGGGAAGCAGAACACCGTCCGCCCCTCGGGCGCCCCGGGGTTGAACCAGAGGTACGGCTGGCCGCCGGCGACTTCGCCGGTGATGATCTGCTCCAGCGTGCGGGCCATCCCGTGCAGGGTGGTGACCTTGAAGAGCAGGCCGACCGGAATGCTGATGTTGAACTCGGTCTGCAGGTGGTGGATCAGCTCGATCAGCCGGATGGAGCTGCCGCCGAGTTCGAAGAAGTCGTGCTGGAGGCCGACCTCCGCCACGCCGAGCAGGTTGCTCCAGTGCTCGGCGGTGCGGATCTCGTAGAGGGTGACGGGCGGTTCGTGCTGCGCGTCGCCGGTGTCGACCCGGGGCTCGGGCAGGGCGGCCAGGTCGACCTTGCCGTTGGGGGTGAGCGGCAGGGCGGGCAGTTCGGTGAGGTGGGAGGGGATCATCACGGTGGGCAGGTGCTCGGCCAGGTGGCGGCGCAGTTCCCGGCGGTCCAGGGTGGTCCCCTCGGCGGGGACCAGGTAGGCGGCCAGCACGGCTTCGCCGGCGATGTCCTGACGGATCGTCACACATGCCTGGGCGAGTTCGGGGCGGGCGGTGAGGTGGGCCTCGATCTCGCCGATCTCGATCCGGTGGCCGCGCACCTTGACCTGGTTGTCGATCCGCCCGAGCAGGTGGGCGGTGCCGTGGGCGTCCCAGTGGCCGAGGTCGCCGGTGCGGTAGAGCCGGACGGGCGGGCCGTCGAGCTCCAGGGTGGTGAAGCGCCGGGTGGTCTGCTCCGGGTCGTTCGGGTAGCCGGCGGCGACACCGGCGCCGCCGATCCACAGCTCGCCGGGCACGCCGGGCGGTACCGGCTCGCCGTAGTGGTCGAGGATGTACAGCGCGCTGTTGGGGAAGGGCCGGCCGATCGGCACCATCCGGCCGGGCTCCAGGGCGTCCGCGCCGCCCTCGTAGTAGCTGGTGTCGATGGTGGCCTCGGTCAGGCCGTAGGAGTTGACCAGCCGGGTGTCCGGCCCGCACAGGGCGCGCAGCCGCCGGTGCTCGGCGGCCTTCCAGGAGTCGGAGCCGACGACCAGCAGCCGCAGGAAGTCCAGCCGCAGGCCCTCGCGTTCGCAGTGGGCCAGCAGGCCGCGGGCGACGGCGGGCACGAACTCGCCGCAGTCGACGGCCTCCTCGCGCATGGTGCGGTACAGCCGGGCGGTGTCGAACAGCAGGTCGCGGTCGACCAGGACGAGGGTGCCGCCGGTGCTCAGCGCCCGGGCGAGGTCGCCGGAGAACACGTCGAAGGCGGTCCCGGCCATCTGGAGGTGCACCCGGGCCTCGGTGTCGAGGCGGTACTCGGCGCGCCAGCCCGCGGTGACGGCGGCGAGGTTGCGGTGGTCGACCCGCACGGCCTTCGGGCGGCCGGTGGAGCCGGAGGTGTGGATGACGTAGGCGGGGCGGTCCGGGTCGGCGGCGGGCAGCGGGCCGCTCTCGGCGGCCGGCCGGTCGAGTTCGTCCAGGGTGACGGGGCGGACGGGCGCTTCGGTGCCGAACGGGTTCCGTTCGGCGACCACGACGAGGGCGGCTCCGGCGTCGGTCACCTGGTAGGCGAGCCGGTCGGCCGGGTGGCCGGGGTCGAGCGGCAGGTAGGCGGCGCCGGCCCGCCAGATCGCCAGCAGGACGACGATCAGCTCGGGTGACTTGTCCAGGCA
>NZ_JBHVWW010000103.1:0-22989 GCF_042882025.1 Kitasatospora sp. NPDC058243 | reverse complement strand
CCCTCCTGGCCACCTGGACCGGCGCCTGCTCGATATGCGGCCAACCCGCACCAACCCCCGACCCCCACCATAGGACCTAACAAAGCCCTACTAGAAGGCTGATGAAGATCTTGGGTTGATCCGGGCCGTGCTGTCAGGTGGTGGCCTGGATTTGCCAGGTCGTGCCGTTGTGGGCGAGTCCGAGGTTGAGCAGGGTTCGCAGGTTGAGGGCGGCTGCGCGGGTGTGGAGCCAGGTGTTGTTCTTGATGGTTCCTCGGTAGCGCAGGCGGCGGCTTCGGTGTCCGACGAGCCAGGCCACGGCTCGTTCGACCGGGGGCCGCCATCGGCGGTAGGCGGCTTGCCAGGCGGGGTCGGCGGCTTGTCGGCGGGCGGTGTGCTGGAGGTCGTAGCCGGGTTGGATCCGAAGGGTCCTGCCGGTCTTGGAGGCGGTGCACCGCTCGCGGAGCTGGCAGCCGGTGCAGCGGTCACCGAAGGCCGCCGAGCGGGGTGTGTCGGGGCCGCGGTCGGGTGAGAGCGGGACGGCGCGGCCGGCGGGGCAGGTGACCGTCCCGCCGGCGGTGTCGATCCGGAAGTCGTCGAGGACGAAACCGCCCGCGATGGCGGGTCGTTGAGGGGCGGGCTTGAAGAACAGGCGGTGTCCTGCGTCGCCGAGGGCCTGGCGGGCGCCCCCGGTGGAGTAGGCGGTGTCGCCGAACGCGTCCACCGGCTCGTCCTCGCCCGCGAGCAGGCTCTCGGCGACGGCGGCTTCGTGGTGCCGGGGTCCTGCGCCCGGGGTGAGCTCGACCTCGGTGTAGATCGTGGTCTCGGGCTCGATGGCGAGGTGGGCCTTGTATCCGTCCTGGTAGTGGGTGCGGGTCTTGTGGACGTGTCGGGCGTCGGGGTCGACGGTGGAGACGATCCGGTCGGGTGCGGTGCCCCGGGTGATGCGCCAGCGGCCGTCACGGCCGTCGGAGTCGTCGGCGGGCTCGACGTCCTGTCCGGCGACCAGGGCCAGCAGGCCGACCGCGGTGGCGGCCTTCTCGCCGAGTTGCTGCTCGGGCAGGTGCCCGAGCAGCAACAGCGCGTCGCCGACCAGGGCGTCCACGAGGTCGGCGCGGGCCTGGGCGTCGTTCCAGGCGATGCGGGGCTTGCCCGGGTCGGCGTAGTCGTGTGCGGTGCAGTGGCGGGTGGCGACCTCGTCGGCGCCGGGGACCTCGCGGATCACCGCCCGCACGGCGGCGATCAGCTGGGTCACGGTGTCCTGGGTGGCGACCGCGTCGTCCAGCACGGTGGAATCCAGCGCCCGGCGGTGCTTGCCCTTGAGGACCCCGGTCGCCTTCACCACCTCCCGCACGGCCTCGAACACGCGGTTCGGTCGGGCGGAGCGGGCCAGGCGGCGGCGGAAGTAGGCCAGGAGTGAGGAATCGAACGCGGTGTCGTGCAGGCCGAGTCCGCACGCTGCCTTCCACCGCAGGTCGCAGCGCAGTTCCTGGACCGTCTCGAAGTCCGAGAGCCCGTGCAGGGCCTGAAGAGTGATCGCGGCTGCCAGGATCTGGGGCGGCATGCTCGGGCGGCCGTTCACCGACGGGTACATGTCCGTGAACATCACCGCAGGAAACAGCCGGCCGCGATGCTCGGCCAGGAACGCGAACACACTCCCTGCCGGAATCAGGTCCCCGCAGGTCTCCCAGACATCCGGCCCGACAGTCTCTCCGGACCATTCCCCCATCGCCACAACACAAGTCTGGCCCCGCCGCTCACGCGGCGGGGCCAGAACCCAACATCTTCATCAGCCTTCTAGGCAGCCTCCGCATCCGCCCTGGCGTGGAACTCGCGGACCACCCGCTGCTCCCGGTACGGCTCCAGCCGGCGCCGGAACTCGTCCAGGTACTCCACGCCCCGGTTGGACCGCAGCCCGCTCAGCAGCCGGACCGCCTGCGCGCCCGTCTCACAGGCGCGTTCGAGGTCCCGCTGCTGCAACTGGGCGGTGGCGAGCAGGACGAGGTCCACCGCGCGGCGGCGGACCCGGGTCGGCGGGTGCAGGTCGAGCGCCCGGCGGGCGTAGTGCTCGGCCTGGCCAGCCTGCTCCAAGTCCCGGTGACAGTGGGCCAGTTCGTCCGACAGATAGGCGTCGTCGAAGTGAGCGATCCAGTCCGGGTCGTCCTCCGGGCGGCGCTTCTCCATCATCTCCAGCGCCTTGGCCGACACCGCCTCGCAGGAGCGGGCATCCCCCAGCAGGGCGTGGCCGCGGGCCTCGGCGGCGTAGAACATCGCCATCGCCGTCGGGGTGGCGACCGTCCGGGCGCCCTCCTGCGCGGCGCGGGCGAGCTGGGCGATCTCCCGCGGGTTGCCGAGCGTCGCCGCCAGGTGGCTCATCGACGCCGCCAGCACGTAGCCGCCGTAGCCGCGGTCGTCGGCCGCCTGGGCGAGCCGGAGCGCCTGGATGTAGTAGCGCTGGGCCAGGCCGGGCTGGCCGGTGTCCACCGCCATGTATCCGGCCAGTTCGGTCAACCGGGCCACTGCGGCGAAGAGTTGGCGCCCGGTCTCGTCCCGGTACGCCCCGCCGAGCAGGCTGGAGACCACCGAGTTGAGGTAGTGCACGACCACCGGGCGCACGTGACCGCTGCCGAAGCGGTGGTCCAGGTCGACCAGCATCGCGGTGGTGGCCTTGATCGCGGCCACGTCGGTCGGGCCGACCCGGGGACCGCCGGTGCGGGCCACCACCGGGTCGGGCGGGGTGATCAGCCAGTCCCGGCTGGGTTCCACCAGCGCGGAGGCGGCGACCGTGGCCCCGGTCAGGAAGTCCCGTCGGCCGACGTCGCTGCGCCAGAGCTCGCAGACCTGCTCCAGGGCGGCGTTCAGGGTCGGCGCGAACTGGAGCCCGATGCCGGAGCTGAGGTTCTTGCCGTCGGCCATGCCGATCTCCTCGACCGACACGCTGCGGCCGAGCTTGCGGCCGAGGGCCTCGGCGATCACGGCCGGCGCCTGCCCGCGCGGCTGCTGCCCGCGCAGCCAGCGGGCGACGGAGGTCTTGTCGTACCGCAGGTCCAGACCGTGCTCGGCGCCGCAGAGGTTGACCCTCCGGGCCAGGCCGGCGTTGGAGCAGCTGGCCTCCTGGATCAGTTGCTGCAGACGCTCGTTGGGCTGTCGTGCGACGAGTGGTCTTGCGGCCATTGGGTTTCGCCTCCCCACACCCTCCGGTCCCGGCCGGCGGGCGACGATTCTGCTGATCTGTTGCCGACTGTCCGACCGTCCAAGGAATCTGACACCAGGTTAGCGATCAGCAACGCCAGCGGGATACCCACGGTGACGATCCGCACCCCCCACGCGCCCTGGGAAATGCTCCTGTGCGCCCCCACTGCGCCTGCCCCCGCCCGCCTCAACTCGGTCGAGTAACCGGTTCGAGTGACATTGCCGGTATGCGCCCAACCGGCTTGCGCCGGGCCGTAACCAGCCTCACACACGGTAGTTGAGCTTCGCGTGGAAGACATCCCCGACTCCCCCGACCAGGGCAAGAACGCCGCACTGCCCCCGCTGCTCATCGAAGCCGTCGGCTACGCCGAGAACCGCCACTGGGAGGTCGCTCCCGGCGCCTGGCTGATCGACGGCGACGGGCCCGCCCGCTGCTCCTGCGGCGACCGGCGCTGCCTGCTGCCGGGGGCCCACCCGCTCGACGCGGACTGGGCCCGCAAGGCGAGCGCCGGGCCGGGGGCGGTACGGCGCTGGTGGACCGAGCGGCCGCAGGCCTCGATCCTGCTGCCCACCGGCCGGTCCTTCGACGTCCTGGACGTCCCGGAGACGGCCGGATGCCTGGCGCTGGCGCGGATGGAGCGGATGGACCTCCAGCTGGGCCCGGTCGCGGTGCTGCCCGCCTCGCCCGGCCGGATCGGCCGGCGGCTGCACTTCCTGGTGCTGCCCGGGGTCGCGGCCAAGCTGCCGGAGATGCTCCGCAAGCTCGGCTGGCCGCCCGGCCGGCTGGACCTGGTGGCCCGCGGCGAAGGGGACTGGACGGTCGCCCCGCCGTCCCGGATCGGCGGCACCGGCTACGCCCAGTGGGCCCGCTCCCCCTCGGCGCTCAACCGCTGGCTGCCCGACGCCGCCGAGCTGATCAGCCCGCTCGCCTACGCCTGCGGGCGCGAGGCGCCCGCGGCCGCCCACCCCCAGCCCGCCCAGCCGGCGGCAGCGGTGCGCTGAACGGGCGCAGCAACGATTCACCACCCCGGTTAACCGCTCCGGTTCACCAACCCGGTTCACCGCCTCGATTCACCGCCCCGTGAACGGCCGCCCTCCGCCTATCGGGTGAGGGCGCGCAGCGCGCGACACCCCGCGCACGGCTGACGGGCCTTGTCTCCCACCGGAGGCGGGGCCCGTCACACGCATGTGCGGATAAGGCCTCCGTGTACCCGCTGATCATGGACGAAAGCCCCCCGGACGAGTGACAACGCTCAAGGATTGCCATGATCGGCCGAGGGGAGGAATTGCGGTGCGAGGGGACGCCGGAGGGAGCGCTCGGACGGGGAAGCCGGGCGAGGCGGTGGAGGGGCCGGGAGGGAACGGAGGGGATGGAGGGGACGGAGGGGACAGGGAGGGAACGGGGAGGCGAAAGGGCCCGCTGCACGGGGAGCAGCGGGCCCTTCGCATCGTTCCTGGAAGCGCGTTCCCCGGGCCCGGAAGCGTTCCGGGCCCGGGGGGCGCGTTCCTCAGGCCTGGGCGACGAAGACGTGCTGGGCGATGTCCTTGCCCAGCTCCGCCGCGTTCTCCCCGGTGCCGACCAGCACGCCGGCGACGCCGGCGCTGACCCGCACGGTGGAGCCCGGCCGGATCCCGGCCCGGCGCAGCGTGCGCATCAGCTCGCCGTCGGTCTGGATCGGCTCGCCGATCCGGCGGACCACCACGCTGGCACCGCCGTCGCCCGGCTTGACGGTGTCCAGCGGGACGAGCGCGGCGTCGAAGCCCTCGCCCTCGGCCTTGGCGTCGCCCAGCTCGTCCAGGCCCGGGATCGGGTTGCCGTACGGGGACTGGGTCGGGTGGCCGAGCATGGCGAGCACCTTGCGCTCGACCGTCTCGCTCATCACGTGCTCCCAGCGGCAGGCCTCCTCGTGGACCTGCTCCCACTCCAGGCCGATCACGTCGACGAGCAGGCACTCGGCGATGCGGTGCTTGCGCATGACGCGTACGGCGAGCCGGCGCCCGTCATCGGTCAGTTCGAGGTGGCGGTCCCCCGCGACCTGCAACAACCCGTCGCGCTCCATCCGGCCGACCGTCTGGCTGACCGTCGGGCCGCTCTGCTCCAGTCGCTCGGCGATCCGGGCGCGCATCGGGACGATGCCTTCCTCCTCCAGCTCCAGGATGGTGCGAAGGTACATCTCAGTGGTGTCGATCAGCCCAGACATCGCCGCTGGCTCCGTTCCTCGGTGTCCTCACCGCCAATTCTGACGTACTGCACCGACAACCGGGCCCGCGCAAGGGCCCCGGGTCCCGGTTTTCGTTCCTGTTGACAGCGGTGCCGCCGGGGCGCCACGGTGCTCGCCGTAGCTTTCTCCACTGGCGGCCCGGACCCTCCCGGCCCGCCCCACCCGGCCGGCGCCCCCACCGGCAGAGAGCGAAGGCAACAGATGAACGACCTGGTCGGCCGGTACTTCGACGCCGCGATCGCCCATCTCCAGCGGGTCCGGGAGGAGGAGGCCGACGCCATCGAGGCCGCCGCGGCGCTGCTCGCCGAGGCGATCGCCGAGGGCCGCCGGGTGTTCACCTTCGGTGCCGGGCACTCCGCGCTGCCGGCCCAGGACGTGGTCTACCGGGCCGGCGGGCTGGTCCCGATGAACCTGCTGAACGTCCCCGGGATGGCGGGGGTGACGGTGATGCCCGCGCCGCTGTCCAGCGCGCTGGAGCGGGTGTCCGGCCTGGCCACCACCACCCTGGACCTGACCCCGGCCGCCTCCGGCGACCTCCTGTTCGTGATCTCGCTGTCCGGCCGCCAGGTGATGCCGGTCGAGCTGGCCCGGTACGCCCGGGACCGCGGCCTGAAGGTGATCGGCGTGACGTCGCTGGCGTACCCGGGCGAGGTGCCCCCGGCGCACCCGTCCGGCACGTACCTGAAGGACAACTGCGACGTGGTGCTGGACAGCAAGATCGCGGTCGGGGACGGCGAGCTGACCCACCCGGCCGCCGAGACCACCTTCGGCCCGGTCTCCACCATCGTGACCAGCGCGCTCATGCAGGCCGTGGTCGCCTCGGCGGTCGGCCGGCTGGCCGACGCGGCGGCCGACGGCACCACCGCGGCCCCGCCGCTGTTCCGCTCCGGCAACGTCCCCGGCGGCACCGAGTGGAACGCCAAGCAGATGGCCGACAACGCCGACCGGATCCTCTACACCTACTGACGCCCACCGGTCGCGCCCGCGGGTGCCGCCTCTCCACGCAGGGTGTCCGCCCGCCCACCGAACGTACCCGGGCCGGACAATCCACCGGGGCATCCCGGCCATTGCGGGCGGCCCGGGGGTGGGCCAGGCGTACCGGGAAGCCGCCCGGGGCAGGAGAGCGGTGCGACCGGAGCGACGGGTGGGGGCCGAACATGGCGTCTGGGGCGGGACGGACGGGGTGGATGCGCGAGCGGGAGCTGCTGCCCGGGTTCTTCTGGGCCGCCGACGCGGCCTCGCTGCGCGGCCAGCGGCGTTCGGTGCTGCTCTCCGCCTGGGAGCTGCTCCTGCTGGTGGTCGCCGCCGCGACCGGCTCGGCCGACGGCGAGCCGTGGGCCTGGCCGGCGGCCGCCGCCTACCTCGGCGCGATCGTCCTCGCGGTGGTGATCAGCCGGCAGAACCCGCAGGGGCTCTGGTACGAGGGCCGGGCCGCCGCCGAGTCGGTCAAGACGCTGGCCTGGAAGTTCGCCGTCCGGGCGGACGCCTACCAGCCGCCGCCGCACACCCTGCCGGACGCGGAGGGCCTGTACCGCGTCCAGCTCGGCGGGGTGCTGGGCGCCTTCCGGGACGGCCGGGTGGTCGCACCGGGCGCCGGGGCGGAGCTCGCCGGGATCACGGCGGCGATGCGCGACCTGCGCGAGCAGCCGCTCGCGGTGCGGCGCGAGGTGTACCTGCGGGAGCGGATCCAGGTGCAGCACGACTGGTACCGCGCCAAGTCCCGGTACTGCGCCCGGGCCGGGGCCCTGGCGGGGGTGCTGGGCGTGGTGCTCCCGGCGCTCGGGCTGGTGCTCGCGGTGCTGCGGGCGCTCGGCGCGTTCACCTACGACGCGCTGGGCACCGTCTCGGCAGTGGCCGCCTCGATCACCGCGTGGGCGCAGCTGCGCCAGTACCGCCCGCTGGCCGCCGCGTACGGGCTGGCCGCCGACGAGCTGGAGCTCATCCGGTGCCAACTGGCCCGGCTGGACGTGGAGTCGGCGGATGCCGAGGAGCTCTGGGCCCGGCTGGCCCGGGACGCCGAGGACGCGGTCTCCCGCGAGCACACCACCTGGCAGGCCCGCCGGGAGATCCGCACCACCACCGACCGGGACCACTGAGGAGGCCGCAGGTGTCGTTACGGATGGTCAAGGCCCCGGACGGTCGCGCCCTCGCCGTCGAATCCCTGGGCGACCCGCGCGGCCGCCCGGTGTTCCTGCTGCACGGCATGCCCGGCAGCCGGGTGGGCCCGCACCCGCGCAGCACCGTGCTGTACCGGCTGGGGGTGCGGCTGATCTCCTACGACCGGCCGGGCTACGGCGACTCGACCCGGCAGTTCGGCCGCCGGGTGAGCGCGGCGGCGGCCGACGTGCGGGCCATCGCGGACGACCTCAAGCTGGACGGCTTCGCGGTGCTCGGCCGCTCCGGCGGCGGCCCGCACGCGCTGGCCTGCGCGGCGCTGCTGCCGCAGCGGGTCAGCCGGGTGGCGGTGCTGGTCGGCCTGGCGCCGCGCAACGCGGCCGGCCTGGACTGGTACGCCGGGATGACCCCGTCGAACGTGCACGCCTACCAGGAGGCCGAGCGCGGGCACGGCCGGATCGCCGACGCGATGGAGTTCCGCTCCCGGCAGATCAAGGACGACCCGGTCCGGCTGTTGAACGGGCTGCGGCCCGAACTGTCGCCCGCCGACCGGGAGGTGGTGGCCGACAACGGGCTGCGGCGGATGCTGCAGAGCAACTACCGGGAGGCGTTCCGGCACGGCGCGGACGGCTGGATCGACGACGTGCTGGCGTTCACCGCCGACTGGGGGTTCAAGGTCGAGGACATCGCGGTGCCGAGCTGGCTGTGGCACGGCACCGACGACCAGTTCTCCCCGGTCGAGCACTCCCGCTGGCTGGGCGACCACATCCCCGGCGCCGAGCTCTTCCTGGAGCCCGGCGCAGCGCACTTCGGCGCGTTCCGGGTGCTGACCACCGCCCTGGCCTGGGCGGCGGGCTGAGGCCTCAGGCTGTCATGAGGCCTCAGGCTGTCACCGGGGTGACCGGCGCTCCCCCGCCCAGCACGGCCAGGACGTTGTCCACCGCCAGGCCGCCCATCGCCTGCCGGGTGGCGACGGTGGCACTGCCCAGGTGCGGGGCCAGGACGGCGCGTTCCTGGGCGAGCAGCGCGGGCGGGACGGCCGGCTCGTGCTCGAAGTTGTCCACGGCGGCGGCGAACAGCGCGCCGGACTCCAGCGCGGCGGCCAGCGCCTCCTCGTCCACCACTCCGGCGGTCATGCTGACCACCACCGCCCCGCGCGGCAGCAGGTCGAGGCGGCGGGCGTCCAGCAGGTGCCGGGTGGCGGCGCTGAGCGGGGCGGTGACGACCAGCACCGTGGAGTGGGCGAGCAGGTCCTCCAGCGGCCGCCAGGTGGCGCCGTCGGCCTGCTCGGGCGGCAGCTCGCGGCGGTTGTGGTAGCTGACCGGCATGTCGAAGGCGCGGGCCCGGCGGGCCACCGCCTGCCCGATCCGGCCCATGCCGAGCACGCCCAGCGGGGTGCCGGCCAGCTCCATGCCCAGCAGGAAGTTCGGTGCCCAGGTCCAGGGGCTGCCGGAGCGCAGCAGGCGCTCGCCCTCGCCGAGGCGGCGGGTGGCGGCCAGCAGCAGCGCCCAGGCCATGTCGGCGGTGGCGGTGGTGAGCACGCCGGGGGTGTTGGAGACCAGCACGCCGCGGTCGGCGCAGGCGGCCAGGTCGATGTTGTGGTGCCCCACGGCGTGGTTGGCGACGATCTCCAGGGACGGCCCGGCCGCGTCCAGGAACTCGCCGTCGACCCGGTCGTCCAGGGTGGTGAGCACGGCGCGGCGGCCGCGGACGGCGGCCAGCAGGTCGGCCCGGGCCATCGCCTGGTCGGAGTCGTGGCAGGTGACGGCGTGGCGCGCGGTGAGCCGTTCGATCACCCCGGGCGCGAGGCGCCGGGTGACCAGGACCGGGGGCGGGGTCTGCTTGCTCATGGTCCCGCAGCGTACCCGCCGCCCCCGGCCGGAGGCCGTGCTCTCACCGGCGCCTGCACCACCGCTCACACCACCGCTCACACCGCCGCTTACACCGGCTGCGGCTCCAAGTCCCGGTTGATCCGCTTCCAGCCGCGCGCCGCGACCGTGTTGGGGTGCTCCTCGCCGAACTGGCGGATCAGCTCGCCGATCGCGCGGGCCCGCAGTTCGGCGGCCTGGGTGTGCCGGCCGGCCGAGCGCAGGGTGATCGACAGGTTGGCCTCGCAGGCGACGGCATCCGGGTGCCGGGGCGTGTAGCGCTCGCACAGGCCCTGGTAGGCGGCCCGGCCGAGTTCCTCGGCGAGGCCGATCTGGCCGTCGTCGCCGTAGGCGTTGGCCAGGTTGATCACCGCGTTGAGGGTGTACGGGTGGTCCGGCCCGACGGAGTCGGTCAGCCCTTCGACGGTGAGCCGGCCGCGTTCGATGGCGCCCTGGATGTCGCCGCTGCCGCGCAGGTAGATGCCGAGGTTGTTGGCGCAGGCCAGGGTGAAGGGGTGTTCGTCGCCGAAGAGGCGGCGGTGGCCTTCGAAGACGGTGGAGCAGAGGTCGCGGGCGGCCTCCTTGTCGCCGGAGGCGCTGTGGTCGGCGGCCAGGTTGAGCGCGCAGGCGAGCGCGTCGGGGGCGTCGGCGCCGTAGCGCTCCAGGTAGCGCTCGTAGGTCTCCTTGGTGATCCGGCGGGCTTCGGCGAGCGCGCCGATGCGGCGCAGCGAGACGGCCAGGGACTTGGCGTTGCGCAGGTTCTCCGGCAGGTCGGGGTCGAGGACGTCGCCGAGGTCGGAGGTGACTTCCTGGAGCAGGTCCACCGAGCCGCGGTAGTCGCCGAGTTCGCGCAGGTCGCGGGCGAGGTTGGACTTGGTGGAGAGGGTGTAGGGGTGCCGGGGGCCGAGGACGGCGGTGCGCCGGTCGAGGGTTTCCTGGTCGAGTTCGCGGGCGGCCTCGCTGTTGCCGACGAGCCGGTAGTCGATGGCCAGGTTGTTGGCCATGGAGAGCGTGCGCGGGTTGTCGTCGCCGAACAACTCGCGGAACTGGTCGAGGATTTCGCGGTCGAGGTCGAGGGCGGCCTGGAACCGGCCGAGTGCCCGGCGGTCGGCGCCGAGGGAGCCGGCCGTCATCAGGGTGTACGGGTGGTGCTCGCCGAGCAGGGCCCGCTGGCGTTCCAGGGTGTCCTCGTCCAGGGCCAGGGCTTCGGCGTAGTTGCCCTGGGAGCGCAGCACGTTGGCGAGTTGGAAGCGCAGCAGCAGGGTCTGCCGGTCGTTCTCGCCGAGCTTGTTGGTCCACTCGGTGTCGAGGGCGTGGCCGAGGTCGCGGGCGCGGTCGAGTTCGCCGCGCTTCCAGAGGTAGCGGACGCGGTCGATGAGCAGTTGGCGGGTGTCCGCCTCGTCGCAGTTGTGCGCCTTGGAGGGCGACAGGTGCGGCCAGATCTCGTCGAAGGCGGGCCAGTTGGCGGGGTCGTCGGTGTCGCCGAGGACGGGCCGGGCGCCGGTGAGGATGCGATGCACCTCGTGGACGGCGATCTCCTGTTCGTCGTCGGTCATCTCGGCCCGGATCACCGCCTGGACGAGCCGGTGCACCTGGAAGCTGTTGCTGCCGGCGTCGACCTTGGCCAGCGCGTACCGGCCGATCGCCTGGATCACCTTGCCCAGCATGAACTTGTCGCTGAGGTCGGCGTCGTACTTCACCAGCGCCCGGATCATCTGGTCGCTGTAGAAGAGGTTCATCGAGATCGGCTCGGGTGCGAAGAACGCGCAGAGCTGCAACAGCCGGACGGCGGCCGGGGATTGCTGGCGCAGCCGGCCGATGGACACGTTCCAGGTCGCGCCGACCGGGGTCGGGTAGTCGGCGGGGCGGGCGACGGCCAGCGCGCGGGCCGCCTCGGCGTGCAGTTGGGCGACGTAGGTCTCCACCGGGGTGCCGGTGGTGTCCAGCCAGGCGGCCGCGACCTCGACGGCGAGCGGCAGGTCGCCGACCGCTTCGGCGACCCGGTCGGCGTCCGGGCGGGACAGGCCGCGGGCGCGCCGGCACAGGTGTTCGACGCTCTCGCCGCGGGTGAAGACGTCCACCTCCAGCGCCTCGGCGTGCCCGGTCCAGGCCTGGTTGCGGGAGGTGACCAGGATGTGGCCGGAGCCGCCGGGGAAGAAGCGGCGGATCTCGGCCGGTTCGTCGGCGTTGTCGAAGATCAGCAGCCAGCGCGAGGTGGGCACGCCGCGGCGCAGCGCCTCCCGGGCGGCCTCGGCGGCTTCGGTGACGGAGTCGCCCACGCGCAGGCCGAGCCGGCGGGCGAGGTCGGCGAGGGCGGGGGCGACGAGTTCGGTCTGTTCGGCGTCGATCCACCAGACCAGGTCGTAGTCGGACATGAACCGGTGCGCGTACTCCAGCGCGACCTGGGTCTTGCCGACGCCGCCGAGCCCGTACAGCGTCTGGGGGGTGGGCAGGACGGCCGCCATGCCGCCGCGCAGTTGGTTGCGCAACTGCTCCAGGACGGCGGCGCGGCCGGTGAAGGAGGGGTTGCGCGGCGGGACGTCCCACACGGTCGGCTTGCTGCCGGGGAAGCGCGGTCCGCTGCCGTTGGGCTCGGTCAGGGCGACGTCGCCGCGGCCGAGGGCGCGCAGCAGGGTCTGGACGGACTGCGTCTCGTCGCGGCCGACGAGGTCGACGGGGTTGCGGTTGCTGAAGGGCGCGGTGAGCCTGACGTCGCCGACGCGGACGGGGACGAGCTGGCGCCGGGTGCCGGCGGGGTCGGAGTTGACCACGGACTCCCACAGCGCCCGGGCCTGCGGGGAGCGCTGGTAGGCGGGCGAGAGCACGGCGACGGTCCGGTAGGCGGCGTCGATGCCGCGTTCGGTCTCCTCGCGCGGGTCGGTGCCGGCGCTGAGGTCGCGGGGCAGCACCCGGAAGCCGGCCCGGGTGAGCACGGACTCGATCCAGTCCGCCCACATCCGGTCCTCGGGGACGTAGGAGAGGTAGAGGTCGGCGGGGACGGACGGGCGGCGGCGGGTGAACGCGTCCACGTAGCGCAGCCGCAGTTCCTCGTCCATGACCGGCAGGGAGGTGACCTTGCGCTGGGTGATCATCGCGGTGAGGCGCTCGCAGGCGGCGAGCATCGAGGTGGGGGTGCCGGTCTGGTCGCCGAAGGTGGCGAGGATCTCCTCGTAGGCGTAGAACGGCCGGTAAGGGATCTCCACCGACCCCCAGTAGGAGGCGAGTTCCTCGCCGTTGAGGCCGGCCGGCAGCCCGTCGAAGCGGACCCGGGCGAGGGAGCGGCCGGCGTCGGCCTTCTCCTTCTCGCCCTCGTCGATGCGCATCGGGACGGGCAGGATGCGGATGCCGCGCTCGCGGTAGCGGTCGTGGATGTGCTGGGCGATCCGGGAGGCGCCGTCGATGGACTGGTCGCTCAGGGTGAAGCAGACGACCAGGTCGTCGGGCATCTGGACGGTGCAGATCTCGGCGATGTCGGACAGGCCGGTGCGCGAGTCGATGAGCACGTAGTCGTACCGCTTGCTCATGTCGGCCTTGAGGGCGTCGAAGAACTGCCCGCCGTCGAAGCGGTCGTAGAAGATGTCCCAGTCCAGGTGGGTGACGGCCTCGGAGTAGTCCCGGTTGAACTGGCCGGCGGACAGGAAGTCCAGGCTGCCCCCGGTCGGGAACAGCGGCCAGGACAGCGACAGCGCGTGCGGGTGCACCCTGGCGAAGTCCAGGTGCCAGCCCTCGGCGTGCTCGACCGGGCGCAGGGCCTCCTCGCGGTACTCGGCGATCAGGTCCATCATCCCGGTCGTGCCGGCCAGCGAGGCCGGGTCGAGGAAGGGGTGGAAGAACTTGGCCAGGCCCGGCGCCTCCAGGTCCCAGTCCACGGTGAGCACCCGGTAGCCGTTGGCGGCCAGGATCCAGGCGGTGTTGGCGAGCGCCATGGTGCGCCCGGTGCCGCCCTTGTAGGAGTAGAAGGTGATGATCCGGCCGTTGCGGTCCTGCTCCACGGACCGTCGCTCGGCCTCCCGCTGGGCGGCCAGTTCGGCCACGGTGAGGCCCCCGACGCGGAAGTTCCTGGTGGGGTTCTCGCTCATCTGGGTCGTCCTCCCAAGGGCGCCATCCCGTCATCGGGGTCATCGCCGTCGTCACGGTCTGGGTGGTCGTCGGGTCCGGAGCCGTCCTGCCCGAGGGGGGCGTCCCGGCCGAACGGGGCCGCGCCCGGGCCGCGCCGGAACGCGTCCCGCAGGTTCGGGCGGGGCGGCGGCGGATCCTCCGGCTCGGCCCTGGTGCGGCCCTCGAAGGCGTACTTGGCCTTCATGGCGGCCCGGGGCAGCGCGTCGTCGAAGTCCTCCAGGGTGTTCAGCCCGGTCGGGCCGCTCACCCCGAGGAAGCTGGGGCGGCTCGCCCGCCGGGTGATGCGCAACGCCTTGTCGCTCAACTCGCCGAGGTCGCCGCCGCGTTCCTCGCACTCGGGGTCCTCGGTGTTCCACGGCTCCAGGACGCTCACCCAGGTGGCGTCCGAGCGGTCGAAGCGGCGGACGAGCTCCCGGCGGTCCGGATCGCGCAGCGCCCACCGGTCGAGCAGGAGCAGGCCGGGGGCGGCCGCCTCCCCCTCGATGATCGACTCGACCTCGTCGTCGAACTCGTGCACGGTCGGCTGGAACCCCAACTGCCGGGCCAGCCGCACCGCGTGCTGGGCGATCGGCGAGCCGGCCGGGCGATAGGGGTGCCAGTCGGTGCGCCGGGAGCCGTAGAAGTCGGGATTGCGGTCGGGCGGCAACTCGCCCTGGTGGTAGGAGAGTACGGAGATCCGCAGCTGCTTGGTCGGCGCGCTCACGTTGAAGGCGCTGGGCAGCCCGTTGAAGTCCAGCCGCCGCCCGACCGGGATCACCGTCTCCTCCGCCACCTGCACGATCCGCGCCGCCAGCCGGTGCACGGCCAGCTCGTAGGCGGAGCGGAAGTAGGTGAGCTTCATCAGCGCGTACAGGCCCTCGGTGGCGTAGTCCGGCCCGAAACTGGCGTGGTTGAACTGGAGTTCACTGGCGACCTTGGGCAGCCGGTAGCGGCTCATCGGCGCCCACAGCACCGGCACGATGCCACTGGTGCGCTCCGCGTCGATCGTCGCCGGGTACACCGGGCGGCGGGTGAAGGCGTGCCACTCCTGCCCGCACGGGACGCTGTTGAAGTACCGAGGCGAGTACAGCGGCACGAACACCCGGCACGTCGCAAGCTCCTCCGACAGCCGCTCCGCCCACAACTCCCCCTGGTGCATGGACTCGTCCATGAAGCCGACCGGCACCCCGGCCGGGACCGTGGTCAGCTGCAGCACCGCCTCGCACAGGTCCCGGTACAGCTGGCGGACCCAGTGGTTCGGATCACCGGCGCCGCGCGTGCCGGCCTTCGGGGTGTGCGCGTAGGAGAGGAAGAAGTACGGCCGGGCATCATCCTCGTCCCAGCCACGGTCGTTCACACGCGCCTCCCCCGGGCCCGTCGGCAACCTGGTTCCCGCAGCCCCCGTGCGGCGGGGTCTCAGTGTAGGAACGAGTGAGGACCCAAGGGAATAGCACAACGAGTCGCACGAATTGACATGACCGAAACGACACGGCTGTGCGCCCGCTTATCGTGGCTCCCGGGGCCTGCTCCAGCGCGCCCGACACGGAGTACAGGGAAGGTAGCCATGGACCACCTCAACTGGCAGAAGCCGAGCTTCAGCGGTGACCAGGCGGACTGCATCGAGATCGCCTCCGAGGGCGACTTCGTCTACCTCCGCGAGTCCGACAATCCCGGCCACATCGTCACCACCACCCGCACCAAGCTCAACGCCTGGCTCCTCGGCGCCAAGGCCGGCGAGTTCGACCACTTCATCGCCTGACCTCCACGGCCGGGCATGGCGCGGGCCCGCCCGGAGAAGGCGGACCCGCGTGCCATGCATGGCACCTATGTCCGATCCCGTCGATCCCGCAGCCGCTCGGACCGGGCCTGACACACACCGCCGACGGCGGCCGCCAGCAGGATCAGAACCAGCATGCCCGTCACGCCCGGCCCCGCCGGCGCTTGAACTCGCGCAGCAGGGCCAGCAGGTTGATCAAGGTGCTGGCCGGGATGTTGCCGATGGAGACGAGCGCCCGGCCGTTCAGATCGGCCTCTCCGGACTGGGCGGACGGCCAGAGGAGCCCGAACTCTCGGCCCTCCGTGCGGAGATCGACGATCAGTTCGGTGATCTGCCGGCCGGTGAGCTGCCGCAGGGCCGGGTCGGCGGGGTGGATCGGGTGATGGGCGATCACGCGGCGCCGTCCAGCTCGAACCAGACGCGCTTGCCGAGCTTCTGCGGCTCCGCACCCCAGCGGTGCATGAGCCCCTCCACCAGCATCAACCCCCGCCCGGACTGGGCGAACGGGTCGGGCTTCCGCTGCTCGGGCAGCACGGGACTGCGGTCCGCGACGGTGACGCGGAGCGTCCCGTGGACGACGGCGACCAGGACGACGGGCGCGGCGGTCAACCCGTGCCGCCAGGCGTTCACCACCAGCTCCACGAGCGCGAGTTCGGCGTCCCCGATGGAGGAGTCGGGGTACCCGGCGCGCGCCATGGTGTCGCGCAACGCCTCGCGAGAGACGGTGAGGGAGGGGGAGTTGAGGTTGGGGTCACACATGGGGAATCTCCCAGCGGTGCAAAGTGATTGGTGAGTGGACTGTAGACGAATACCCCTCAAGTCTGCAATACACTCCGAACATGCACGTACACTCTGCGTAGATGAAGATCGCGGGAAGGGCATGCCCATGGGGTTCAGGACTGGTATCAGCGAACGACAGCGCCGCTTCGGCGAGGAGCTTCGCCGTGTTCGAGACGCCGCAGGCATCTCGGCCCTGGAGATCGGCGAGGCCCTGGGCGTCAAAGGTCCAAACATCAGCCACACCGAAGCTGGCAGGCTCGGCCTCAATCTTGAGCGCTTGAACGCCTGGCTCGACATCTGCAGCGTCGCGGACCCGGAGTACCGAGCCGGCCTCGTCGCCATGAGCGAGAGCTCGGGGAAGGGCTGGTGGACCGAGTTCAAGCACCACGTGACACGCAGTTCACTCGACCTCGCCGAGGCGGAGGCGAGCGCCACGGCCTTGGACAGCTACGAGTCTCTCCTCATTCCCGGACTCTTGCAGACCAAGGCCTACGGCGAGGTCATCCAGGGGTACAACGAGAAGAAGGTCGAGTTCCGCCAAGAACGCCACAGGGTGCTGGCAGGCAAGAACGCGCCTCCGTTCCGTGCTGTGATCCACGAGGCCGCCTTGCACATGATGTACGGGGGCCCAACGGTCATGCGCGATCAGCTGAATCATCTGATCGAGATGAGCAGTCTTCCGAACGTGACGATTCAGATCCTCCCGTTCGACTGCACCACATACGCTTCGAACGACACTCCGTTCATGCTCATCCGTGGCGCGCACAACCGGCTTGACACAGTTCTGCTCGAACACCCACATGGGTCGGACTTCGTGGGAGATCCCGAGGTCGTGACAACATTTGACCGGAAGTTCGATCGGCTCAGGGGTTTGGCCCTTCCACCCCTGCTTGCCGCGACGTCCGCACCATCGTCAGGCCATCGCGACTCGTTGGGCTTGATCCAGCACATCCGCTACAAGGTCCAGGGAAGATAGCCATGCACCAGCTCAACTGGCAGAAGTCCAGCTTCAGCAGCGACCAGGCGAACTGTGTCGAAATCGCTTCTTCAGGTGAGCTGGTCTACATCCGCGAGTCCGACGACCCCGCCCACATCGTCACCACCACCCGCGCCAAGCTCAACGCCTGGCTCCTCGGCGCCAAGGCCGGCGAGTTCGACCACTTCACCGCCTGACCCACACGGCGCGGAAGGGCGGCTCCCGCGAACTCGCGGGAGCCGCCCTTCCCCCAGGTACCGCCGTCACACTGCGGCAGGCCTCGGGACGATCCAGAGCTCGGCCGGGCCGCTTATGATCACGGACTCCAGGCGGGCCGGCATCGGGCTGGCCGGGTCCAGGGCGCTGCCGGGGTAGGCGCCGAAGAGGCCTTCCAGGGCCACTTCGGCCTCCAGCCGGGCCAGGGGTGCGCCGAGGCAGAAGTGCGGGCCGTAGCCGAAGGACAGGTGCTCCTTGTCGGGGCGGGTCGGGTCGAAGTCGTCCGGCCGGTCCGGGTGGACCTCCGGGTCCCGGCCGGCCGCGCCGAATCCGAGCAGGATCGGCTCGCCCTGCCGGATGACCACGCCCTCGCCGAGGTCGATGTCCTCCAGCGGGTAGCGGAGCGGGATGTGCATCACCGGGCTCTCGTGGCGCAGGGTCTCCTCGATGACGTCCTCCCACGCGAGGGTGCCCTCGCGAACCTGGGCCAGGTAGCGGGGGTGGGTGAGGAGCGCCTGGACGGCGCTGGTGATGAGGTTGACCGCCGTCTCGTACCCGGCGCCGAGCATCAGGAAGAGCTCGTCGCGGGACTCCTCCTCGGCGCGGCCCGTGTCGCCGCCGGTGCTGACGGCGGCCACGTCGCTGGCGAGGTCGGGGCCGGGGTCGCGCCGTTTGAGCTCCAGCAGTTCGACCAGCACCACGTTGATCTCCGCCCGCGCGACCGTCATCTGCTCGGTCGTCGCCGTCGTCGTCAGCAGGGTGTCCATCGACCGGCCGATCTGCGGCCGCATGTCGGCGGGTACGCCGAAGAGGTCGCAGATCACCGTCATGGTGAGCGGGAGCGAGAGGGCCCGGCGGATGTCCACGGCCTCGCCGGGGGCGAGGTCACGGAACGCGCCGACCAGGGCGGCGGTCGTCGCCTCGATACCGGGCCGCAGCGAGGACACCCGGCGGGGCGAGAACGAGGGCGCCATCCGTCGTCGCGCCGAGCGGTGTTCGTCGCCGTAGCGGTTGAAGAAGTTCTGCTGGAACGCGATCGGGCCCATCGGCCACCCCTCGGGCACCGCGGCCAGGCCGGGCCAGTGCTTGCGCGGGTCGCGGGAGACCCGCGGATCACCGGTCAGGGCGCGGATCACCGAGCTGCGGGTCACGGACCAGGCGACGATGCCGCCGGGGAGTTCGACCCGCACGGCGGGCCCGGCGGCGCGGAGCTCCGCGTTCTGCTGGTGCAGGGCCCGGCCGGTCATGTCCAGCACCGGGCAGCCGTTGTCGTCTGGAGCCATGGCATTGCTCCTCAGGATCTCTCGGGGGGCGCCCCCGGCAGTCCGTGTCCGGGGCCTGTGCTCCGTTCTAGAGCGGCACGGAGCGGTCGTCAACGGACCGCGACGGTGTTACCAGGATCATCCAGCCAGACGGACTGTGCACCGTCTACACCGACGGTCACGCCGAACCGGCCCAGGTCCGGCCTCCCCTCCTCCCCCCACCACCACCGGCGGGCGCCCACGATCTCGTCCCACAGCCGGCGGGGCCCGCATTGCTGAACAGCGTCCTCGCCGTTCCACCTGGCGTAGCGAACCGAGGCCCACGATCCGGCACCGTCGGACAGTTGCATGCGAAAGGTGCCGCTGGGGTCGGCCTCGTCCCAGACGTGTTCGTACCGGACACCGGGCACTCGCAGGCCGATGGCGAAGGCTGCGTGCACGTCCTCCAACGCCAACTCCGGGTCCATTGCGGAAGGGCCCTGCCGGTAATGGTCCGGCGCATCAGACAGCGGGCCGGTCACGGCATGCGGGCGCTGGGCTCGCATCCACATGAAGCTGACGTTGCCGACGAACCGGCCGTGCGACGCCTGGCCCCTCTCGCCGACCACCAGGCGCAGGAGCCCGGCATTGGCGTAGGAGGTGCCCCACGGGGTGACGATGACACCGCCGGGGCGGGTCTGCTCGATCCATGCCCAGGGCACCCTGCGGACGGCTGCGGTCGAGTGGATGCGGTCATAGGGAGCGGCGTGGGGCCACCCGGCCAACCCATCGCCCACCACACGGTTCGGCGCGAATCCAGCGGCCCCCAACCTCAGCGCCGCCTCTGCCGCCAGAACCGGATCCACCTCGACAGTGGTCACCTGCTCGTCACCGAGTCGGGCGCACAGCAGGGCACTTGTCCAACCGGTTCCGGTACCGACGTCGAGCACGGCATGCCCGTCGCTCACCTCCAGGTGACGAAGCATGTCCGCCACCAGGGACGGCATGGAGGCCGACGACGTCGCGGTGCCGGGCCCGCCACCGATCCCGTCGTCCACCTGCGTGACGACCACAGCGTCGGCGTCGACCAGCGCCCACCAGCCGTCCGGGTCGTCGCCACGGCTGATCCGCCGGTAGCCGGTCGGAGCGCCGCCGTCCGGGGCCCACACCTTCTCCGGCACGAAGGCAGAGCGCGGGGCACGCTCGAACGCGCCCCGCCACTCCTCGCCCAGCCCGGACATCAACTGTGCGAATTCCTCCATCAGTTGAAGCTCACTTCTTCGGCGGAGTGACGGGCTTGGTCCACTGGCCGTCCGACTCCTTCGGGGACTGCTTCTTGTCCCCGACCTCGCCGCCCTTGCCGTCTCCGTGCTCCCCCATGTCTGCGCTCCTTCCCGCCCGTCAGACCGGTCAGTCGGTGCCGGTGGCCACAGTGGCATCCAGCGACATCGACGGGCGAGAACACGCTAGGGGGATTCCTGCGAGAATTTCAACAATATTCCAGTGACCGACTAAAGATCTCCACGGAATGTCGCAGACCACTCGTAGAGCTGCCGCCTTGCGCAATCCCCGAACAACGCATTCATCTCATAGCGGGAAAAAACTCCAATATGCTCGGAGATGTCCCTGGGGTCCCGGAAAACTATGCGCCCAGTAAATACCTCCACCGTGGCCAACCGCTCATCGTAAATCGTAAATCGTAAATCGTGAAAGTGTTCATCGGGCCCTGCGGCAGGACAACCCCGTACGGAATCACGCCGATTCGGATATTGGGCAGGCGGGAAAGTGCGGCCAGACGCTCGATCTGAACCGACATGGCCATCGGACCGACCACCGCCCACTTGACGGCCTGCTCAGTCAGAAGGAACGTGAACGACTTGGACGTGTCATAGAGGACCGCCTGCCGCTCCAACTTCCGAGCCACCGCTTTGCCGATATCACCGGGCGAGTAGGCAAGACCGGCCCTGACGTACTCGGGCGTCGCCAGCAACCCCGTCACCATCGCCGGAAGGAAATACCGCAGGACGGAGGCGTCCTGCTCCAGCGCTGCGAGCTCCGCCTGCCGCTTCTCCAGCCCGACCCTCCAGGACGCCCGGACCTCCTGCCACTGCGTATGAGCAACCCGCGCGAGCGATGAGATTTCCTCGGCTATCTCCGACGGTACGCCAAGCGCGAAAAGAATTCGCTCGACCTCTACAAGGGTCGGTATCTTCTTCCCCGTCTCAATCTTGCTGATCGTGCTCTGCGTCATGGCACAACGCACAGCGAGCCGGGCCCCCGTAAGGCCGGCTCGCTTGCGCAGCTCTCGCAGCTTCTTCCCCAGCTCGGACTTGGACTGTCCGAGCCGTTCCGGATCCAGAGACACTCAGCCGCTTGCTCTCACGTACTCCGAGAAAGGAACGGACTCGGATACGGCCAAGCGCTTCCACTCGACGAATCGGCTCGGGTCGCCGTCGAACGCCTCGCGGCTGATCTGCGTCCCGTCCGGGCGGTAGTTCATCAGGACCACCCTGGACTCGTCGAACATCCAAAAATCCTGATCCGGTAGGCCCGGATTCTCGCGGCCGGTCAGGTCGAGAATCCGGATGTCCTCGCCGGCCGCGACGTTGTGGGCGTAGTGCGCGAACTCGAAGCGGAGATAGTCCGTCAGGGGTCGGGTGATCGCGTGGACGCGGCCGACGGTCCGACCGCTCTCACGGAAGCCCCTCACGCGCCTGGTCCAGGCCGCGGTGTCCTCCGCAGTGACCGGTCCACCCGCCAGGAAGCGCCGGATGGCGTCCTCTTCCTGCGGCATGGTGTAGACGGAACGGGTCTCCAGTCGCCAGGCATCGCTCGCCATGGCGTCGAAGTAGTCCCGCCAGTCCTTACCATCCAAGAGCACGGACGGCCTCCCTGAGAATGTGCTCGGGAATCTCCACCAGGCCCTCGCCTTCGGGCGCGGTGAAGCCGTCGAACAGGTCGCCCTGAACCACGAACGAGCCACGGTCGGTGGCATACACGTTCGGGCAGTCATCCCCGCCGCACTCCCCCGAGCCGCTGCCGCTGCCGTTGCCGTTGCCCGTCAGCCGCGTAAGCACCGGTTTCCCTGCCATGCCAACCTCCCACCCGCCGAACCCTGCTGGACCTTGCAGATACGAAGCTAGGGACACCTTGCAGGAGTGTCCATGCCGACTCGGCGATATTCCCGTGTTCGACTAATGATCTTGCCTTGGAGCCACCCACCACGTTTCGATCGCCCGGGAAGTCGACCCCGTCGGCATCCCGGGCGATCGCGACGAACAGCTCCGTCGCCACCGAACCTGCTGCGGGGGTTGCACAAGAAGTCGACTCCACCGACTTCTTACGCGGCACCGCACCCGCTGACCCGCATCCTGAGCGGCAGGCCTCACCATGCTGCCGCACTGCCGACACGTTCGACCATGTCCTCGCTGACGACTCCCGGTATGTTCCGGCGGCTCCTCAGAGCGAAGGCCCCAGGCAAGGTCCTTATCCCAGACCCGGAATATGCCCGATACTGCATGGACAGGCATCGAAGGCAGCCCTAGCGTCGTTGACGAGTTGGGAGGCATAGC
This sequence comes from Kitasatospora sp. NPDC058243, assembly GCF_042882025.1. Taxonomy (NCBI): domain Bacteria; kingdom Bacillati; phylum Actinomycetota; class Actinomycetes; order Kitasatosporales; family Streptomycetaceae; genus Kitasatospora; species Kitasatospora sp. NPDC058243. The sequence continues at coordinate 953 of NZ_JBHVWW010000103.1, read as the reverse complement.
GAGGTCAGCGTGGCTGAGCCCCCGCAGCTACTGTCTCCTGCCAGCAAGTTCAACGGCCCACGCTGCGACGATGACGACTGCCCAACCGTGTACTCCACCGATCGCGGGACGTTCGCGGTCCAGAGCGACCACTTCACGGCCCTGAAGGCACCCATCGGGAGTCCGCCGTCGAGATTCCCCGACACGTTCTGAAGGAGGCCATCCGTGCTCCTGGATGGTGACCAGTGGCGCGCCCACTTCGACAGCTACCAGCACGAAGCGTTCCGGTTCGAGGCGCAGCCCGCCTACACCATGCCCAGGGAAGCAGAGAGCCTCGCCCGCTTCCTGCGCGGCGAGCCGAAGCCGATCGATCACAACGCGGCGTGGCACCGGAGGGTGCACGGCTTCGTTTCCTCGGGACGGAAGATCGGCCGCGTCCGGGTGGTGCGCCACCCCCTCACGGACTACCAGCGGTACCAGTTCGCCTGGGGTATCCCCGGCAACATCGCCGCCGGAGAAGACATCCGGATCCTGGACACCACTGAAGGGAACTTCGGTATCCCCGACCAGGACTGGTGGCTGTTCGATGACACCTCGGCAGTCCACCTGAACTTCCGACCTGACGGCACCCAGATCAACCGGGAGCTGGTCAGCGGCGACATGCGCCGCCACCGCGAGTGGAAAAGAATCGCCCTGGCTCACTCCGTGCCGTTTTCCGAATACCTGAAGTCGGCCCCACCAGCTTCTTGCGCAACACCCCATCCGTCGGCCCGCGTCCCAGGTGTCCTGGGGCGCGGGCCGACGTCATGACCGGGCCGGGCCTGTGCGGAGAGCGCAGGCCCGGCCCTCTCCGCAGGTAGGAGCGTCCTTGTGCGTAGGAAGTCGGTGAGGCCGACTTCCTACACAAAAAAGACCTGGACAGGACCGGGGGCGGCCTTCTCAGGGAAGAGAAAAAGAAAGAAAAAACAACACGC
>NZ_JBHVWW010000102.1:0-24479 GCF_042882025.1 Kitasatospora sp. NPDC058243 | reverse complement strand
CGCCCGGTGCCGCCGGCCTGCTCCTCGGCGGCGCCGGGGTGCTGGCGGCCGGCCGGCACGGCGCCCTGGGGCCCGGCTGACGAGGCGGAGCGCTGGGCGGGCGGCTGGGCGCCCGCCGGTGCGCCGGCGGCCGGCTGCTGGTCCTGGGACGGCTGCCGCCCGGCCTCGCCGGTGCGCTGGGTGTCCTGGGCGTCCTCGGCGCCTTCGGCGCCGTCCGTGCCGTGGACGGTCCGCGCGGTCTCCGCTCTGGCTGCCTCGGCGGCCGGACGCGGCGCGAGGGAGGGCGACAGCGCCATCCCGCCGGTGGTCCGGAACAGCTCGTCGGCCCCCGGGAGACTCACTCGGCGGGGCGGCACCGGTCGAGCACCTCCCTGGCGAGCTGGCGGTAGGCGGCGGCACCGACCGAGTTGGTCGCGTACGTGGTGATGGGCTCGCCGGCGACGGTGGTCTCCGGGAAGCGCACGGTCCGCCCGATGACGGTGTGGAAGACGTGCTCGCCGAACGCCTCGACGACGCGCGCCAGCACCTCGCGGCTGTGCACGGTGCGCGAGTCGTACATGGTCGCGAGGATGCCGTCCAGGCGCAGCTCGGGGTTAAGCCGCTCGCACACCTTCTCGATGGTCTCGGTCAGCAGTGCGACGCCGCGCAGCGCGAAGAACTCGCACTCCAGCGGGACGATGACGCTGTGAGCGGCGGTCAGCGCATTGACCGTCAGCAGGCCCAGCGAGGGCTGGCAGTCGATGATGACGAAGTCGTAGTCGGGCAGCAGCGGCTTCAGCGCGCGGGCCAGCGCGGACTCCCGGGCCACCTCGCTGACCAGCTGCACCTCGGCGGCGGAGAGGTCGATGTTGGACGGCAGCAGGTCCATGCCCGGCACGGCCGTCTTGAGCAGCACTTCATCGGCCGTCAGGCCCCGCTCCATGAGCAGGTTGTAGACGGTGACGTCGAGCTCCATCGGGTTGACGCCGAGGCCGACCGAGAGCGCGCCCTGCGGGTCGAAGTCGACGAGCAGCACCCGGCGGCCGTACTCGGCCAGCGCGGCGCCCAGGTTGATGGTCGACGTGGTCTTGCCGACGCCGCCCTTCTGGTTGCACATGGCGATGATCTGCGCGGGGCCGTGCTCGGCGACCGGGGCGGGGATCGGGAAGTACGGCAGCGGGCGGCCGGTCGGGCCGACCCGCTCGCGGCGCTGGCGCGCGGCGTCGGGGGCCAGCGTGGCGGCGTACTCCGGGTCCGGCTCGTACTCGGCGTCCGGGTCGTCGTAGGCACCGTAGGCGAACTCGCCGTAGGCCAGGCCGTAGGCCGCCAAGTCGGCGTCGTGATCGGTCACCGTGGTCACCTGCGCTGTGTTCTGGCGTGCTTCGAAGGTACGGAGTGCGACCGAGCCGACCTCGGCCGAGCCCACGGAGGGCTGCCGGGCCCCGGGCTCCTCACTCGGCTGGCCGGCGGTGCGCTCCGCCAGTCCTGGCTGACCACCCCCGGGAGCAAATGTCGACTCATTCACAAGTCGTCTTACCTCCTTGGGCATCCAGGACTCTATGTCGATTCGTCAGCGTGGCAGCATGCCGACGGTTTGCGACTCTAGGCCGTTCAAGGCGTTCGCAGCAACACAATCCACGGTAGTGGGCCGGATGTGTCGACTATCGGGCGGGCCGATGTCAAGGGATGAGTAGGCCGTTGACCCTAACGTTTCTGCGGTGGGGTGACACGACCGACAGAAATTGACGACAGAGCGACCCGCCCGCTCAACCACCCGTTCACGGGCACGGCGAAGCCCCCGGCCCGAGGGGATCGGGTCGGGGGCGAACGACCGCCGGGCGGCCTACCGGATCACTGGATCGCCAGATCAGCGGATCGCCGGATCAGCAGATCACTGGATCACCGGATCAGGCGAGCACGCTCTCCAGCGAGACCGACTCCAGGCCGAAGGCCTCGGCCACGGCCGGGAAGGTGATCTGGCCCTCGTGCACGTTCAGGCCCTTGGCGAGCGCCGGGTCACGGCGCAGCGCCTCCTTCCAACCGCGGTTGGCCAGCTCGACGACGTACGGCATCGTCGCGTTGGTCAGCGCGTAGGTGGAGGTGTTCGGGACGGCGCCCGGCATGTTGGCCACGCAGTAGAAGACCGAGTTGTGGACCTGGAAGGTCGGCTCGGCGTGCGTGGTGGCGTGCGAGTCCTCGAAGCAGCCGCCCTGGTCGATGGCGATGTCGACGAGCACGGAGCCCGGCTTCATGCGGGAGACCAGCTCGTTGGTGACGAGCTTCGGGGCCTTGGCGCCCGGGATCAGCACCGCGCCGATGACCAGGTCGGCCTCGATGACGGCCTTCTCCAGCTCGAAGGTGTTGGAGACGATGGCCTTGATCTTCGTGCCGAAGATGCGGTCGGCCTCGCGCAGCTTGTTGATGTCGCGGTCGAGCAGGGTCACGTCGTAGCCCATGCCGATGGCGATGGTGGCCGCGTGCCAGCCGGAGACGCCACCGCCGATGACGACGGCCTTGGCCGGGTGGGTGCCGGGCACGCCGCCGGGCAGCACGCCGCGGCCGCCGGCCGGGCGCATCAGGTGGTACGAGCCGACCTGCGGGGCGAGACGGCCCGCGACCTCGGACATCGGGGCGAGCAGCGGCAGCGCGCCGTTGCCGAGCTGCACGGTCTCGTACGCGATGGCGGTGGTGCCCGAGGCGATCAGCGCGTCGGTGCCGGCGCGGTCGGCCGCCAGGTGCAGGTACGTGAAGAGGGTCTGGCCCTTGCGCAGCCGGTGGTACTCGGAGGCGATGGGCTCCTTGACCTTCAGCAGCAGGTCGGCCGTGGCCCACACCTCGTCGGCGGTGGGGAGGATGGTGGCGCCGGCGGCCACGTACTCCTCGTTGGGGATCGAGGAGCCGACACCGGCGTTGTCCTCGATGTAGACCGAGTGTCCGTTGCGGACCAGCTCATGCACGCCGGCGGGCGTGATGGCCACGCGGTACTCGTGGTTCTTGACCTCGCGGGGGATGCCGACCTTCACGGCTAAACACGTCCTCTTGCCATGGGGGTCCCTACCGGAGAAGACCGGCGGGCGACGCGCACGTGGGGAAGCCTCCGGGGCAGCCCGGGGCGGGGATCGCTGCGCGACTGAGTTCGAGTGTAATGAAGCCCAGTCGGCGTGTCAGCCTTCCAAAGTGAATAAATCTGCCGAACACATTGGCAGGTTCGTAGGCTTCCCTTGCGATCTTCCCACCAAAGGTGTGTTAACCGGGCATCTTCGACAATACCTCCGAAATACCCCTCACCACCCGGCGTCGACGCGTTCCCGCAGGTCCGCGAGGGCGGCCCCGACGGCCTCCCGGCCGCGCTCGTCGCCGAGCCTGCGCAGCACCGCCAGCGCGGCCCGGTACTCGCGGTCCGCCTCGTCGAAACGGCGCTGCGCGGTGTGCGCCTCGGCCACCCGGGCGAGCAGCCGGGCCTCGGCGGCGGGCTCCCCCATCGACTGCCGCAGGCCGAGCGCCCGCCCGTACCAGTCGGCGGCGCGCACCGCGTCGCCGAGCGCGCGGTGGCAGCCGGCGGCGCCCTCCAGGGCCCGGGCGCAGAGCGGTTCGTCCCCGGCCGTGCGGGCGTGCTCCAGGGCGGCCCGGTAGTGCGCAACGGCCTGCTCCCAGCGGCCCGCGGCGGCCTGCAGGTCGCCCAGGTTGAGCAGCGCGGCCGAGGCCCGGCGGGGTCGGCCGTGCCGCTCGGCGACGGTCAGCACCAGTTCGTGCAGCCGGTAGAGGTCGGCGGGGGCGGCGCCGGTGAGCGGCAGGGTCCGCAGCAGCGCGGTGACCAGCCGGCCCGCCGAACCGTCCAGGTCGCCCTGGCCGATCGCGTCGGCCACCGCCCCGAGCAGCAGGTCCCGCTCGCCGAGCAGCCACTCCCGGGCGTGCGCCGCCGAGCCCAGCCGCAGGGCGGCGGGCAGCGGGTCCGGCCCGGGGCCGCCCGACGGGTCCAGCAGGGCGCGGGCCGACTCGGTGAGCCGGACCAGCCGCTCCAGCAGCCGGGCCCGGGCGAGCTCGGTCTCGGCGGGCCGGTCCTCCTGCTCGCGCAGCCGGACCAGCCTCGGGTAGAGACGGCCGGGCACCCGGTAGCGCGGGCTGCCGTCGGCGGCCGGCGCCTCCTGGCCGAGCAGCTCCCGTTCGGCCAGTGCGGCGAGCGTCACAGCCGCCTCCGGTGCCGGGCAGCCGACCAGGGCGGAGGCGGTGCGCGGGTCGGCGGTCTGCGCCGGGGCCAGGGTGAGGGTGCGCAGCATCCGCGCCTGGGCGGCCGGGAGGGTGCCGTACAGCAGGGTGAACGCGCCGATCAGCGGGTCGCTGTCGGGGACGGGCACCGGCTCGGCCGGCTCCGGGCCGGGCTTCACCCAGGCCGCTTGCTCCCCGGCCGTCTCGGCGGCGGCGGGCTCCGGCGCCGGGCCCTCGGCCGGCTTCTCCCCCGGTGGCGAGGGCGTCGCGGCCTTCCCGGCCTTCCCGGGCGTGGACGCCTGGGCAGCCTTCAGCCCTTGTACGGGCTTCGCGGCCTTCCCCGGCGCCGCGCCCTGAACGGGCTTCGCGGCCTTCCCCGACGCCGCCCCCGGTACCGGCTTCGCCGCCTTCCCGGGCGTCGGCGCCTGGGCGGTCTTCGGCCCCTGGACGGGCTTCTCCGCCTTCTCCCCCTCCCCCTTCGGCGCCGCCGACCGCGCCGACTCCTCGCCCACCACCCGGGTGAGCTCGCGCGCCGCCTCGGTGACGGCCGCCTTCGGGTCGCCGCGCAGCCACCCGGCCATCAGCCGAAGCGCGGCCGGCCGGGCCGCGCAGGCCTCGGCCAGGTCGGCGCCGCCGACCGGGTCGCAGGAGATCCGGGTGCCGCCGACCAGGTCGGCGAGCAGTTCGCCGGAGGCCTGCCGGTCGAGCCCGCCGAGGATCACCGGGTCGATGTCCTCGATGCCGGTGAGCGGCCCGGCGGTGGTGGCGAGCACCAGGCAGCCGGGTTCGTCGGCGAGCAGCGGCCACAGCTGCCCGGCGTCCCGGACGTCGTCCAGCACCAGCAGCACCCGGCGGCCCACGAGCGCCTCGCGCAGCGCGACGCAGGCGGGCTCGTCCCGACCGTCCCCGGTGGCGCCGGGCAGCGGCACCGGGGCCTCGGGGGCGAGTTGCTCCAGCAGCAGCCGGGCGGCCCGGGCGGGCGTCACCCGGCCGCCGTCGGGGGCGGACAGGCGCGCGAAGAGCACGCCGTCGGGGTGGTCCGCGGCGGCGGTGCGGGCGAAGCGGACCGCCAGCGTGGTGCGGCCGGAGCCGGGGCGGCCGGCCAGCACCAGCACCGGGCTGCGGCCGGTGGCCGGGCGCGCGGCGGCCGCCCGCAGCGCGGCCAGCTCGGTGCGCCGCCCGACGAACAGTGCGGGCCCGGCCGGCAGCCGGTCGAGGCCCGGAACGGCCCCGACGGGCGCGTCGGGGCCGGGGTCCATCGTCGCCGTCTTCCTCGCCACCCGTGCCACTCCCGACGTCATCCGGCCTCAGCGGAGGCGGCCCGGGACGGGCGCCCTGTCTGCGAAGCGTAGTTCGACCGTCCGGCTCAGCCGAGGTGACATCCGGTCGTACGAACCGGTAAATCACCCTCGCGGATCAACAGCAGGGTGCTCAGGAGGCGTACGGGCCGTTCGCTCACCCCTCGAAGGGCCGGGCCGGCCAGGGCGAGTCCGCCGGGCGCAGCCCGTCCAGCCCGTCCGGTCCGGTGAGCGCGGCGTGCACGGCGAGCGTGCCGGTGATCAGGGTCGGGTTGTGCAGCCGCCCGGCGTGGATCAGCCGGATCAGGTCGGACACCGGCACCCAGGCGACCTCGATCTCCTGCTCCTCGCCCTGCGCCGCGTAGCGCTCGCCCTCGGCCTCCGCGAGGTCGGTGGCGAGGAACATCCGCAGCGCCTCGTCGGTGCCGCCGGGGGAGGTGTAGTAGTCGGCGAGGATGCGCCAGGTGTCGGCCTTGCAATGCGCCTCCTCGTACAGCTCGCGCTGCGCGGCGTGCCACGGGTTCTCGCCGGGCACGTCGAGCAGGCCGGCGGGCAGCTCCCACAGGCGCTGGCGGACGGGGTGGCGGTACTGCCGCAGGACCAGCACCCGCTGCTTGTCGTCCAGGGCGAGCACGGAGACCGAGCCGGGGTGGGTCTGGTAGTCGCGGCGGGCCCAGCTGCCGTCGGGCATCCGGACCTCTTCGCTGCGCACGCCGGTGACCTTGCCCTGGAACGGCGTCCGGCTCTCCCGGACCTCCCACTCCTCGGCCGCGTGGAAGCTCCCTTGGTCGCGTTGCTCGCCCGTCGCTCTCCCTTTTTTTTGGGTGCAAAAAAATCGAACCCCGGACGGTGCCCCCGGGGGAATCGCGGGCCCGCCGTCCGGTGAACGACCGACGACTTACTCGGCCGCGGTGGTCTTGATCTCGATGGCGGCCTTGACCAGGCCCGCGAACAGCGGGTGCGGGCGGGTCGGGCGGGACTTCAGCTCCGGGTGGGCCTGGGTGGCCACCAGGTACGGGTGCACCTCGCGCGGGTACTCGACGTACTCGACCAGGTCGCCCTTCGGGGAGAGGCCGGAGAACTGCAGGCCGGTCTTCTCCAGGTCCGCGCGGTAGGCGTTGTTGACCTCGTAGCGGTGGCGGTGGCGCTCCTCGACGTACTGCTCGCCGCCGTAGACCTCACGGACGATCGAGCCCTCGGCGAGCTTGGCCGGGTACAGGCCCAGGCGCATGGTGCCGCCCAGGTCGCCCTTGCCGTCGACGATGGCCAGCTGCTCGGCCATCGTGGAGACGACCGGGTGCTTGGCGGCGGCGTCGAACTCGGTGGAGTTGGCCTCGGGCAGGCCGGCCAGGTTGCGGGCCGCCTCGATGACCACGCACTGCAGACCCAGGCACAGGCCGAGCAGCGGGACGCGGTTCTCGCGGGCGAAGGTGATGGCGCCGACCTTGCCGTTGACGCCGCGGTCGCCGAAGCCGCCGGGGATGCAGATCGCGTCCACGTCGCCGAGCTGCGCCCGGGCGCCCTCGGGGGTCTCGCAGTCGTCCGAGGTCACCCACTTGATCTCGACCCGGGCGTTGTTGGCGAAGCCGCCGGCGCGCAGCGCCTCGGTCACCGACAGGTAGGCGTCGGGCAGGTCGATGTACTTGCCGACCAGGGCGACCTTGACGATGTGCTGCGGCTCGTGGACACGGCGCAGCAGGTCGTCCCAGGTGGTCCAGTCCACGTCGCGGAACGGCAGGTCGAGCCGGCGCACCACGTAGGCGTCCAGGCCCTCGCCGTGCAGGACCTTGGGGATGTCGTAGATCGACTTGGCGTCGATCGCCGCCACCACGGCCTCCTCGTCCACGTCGCACATCAGCGAGATCTTTCGCTTGATGGCCTGCGGGACCTCGCGGTCGGCGCGCAGCACGATCGCGTCGGGCTGGATGCCGATGTTGCGCAGCGCGGCGACGGAGTGCTGGGTGGGCTTGGTCTTCAGCTCGCCCGAGGGGCCGATGTACGGCAGCAGGGAGACGTGCACGAAGAACACGTTGTCCCGGCCGACCTCGTGGCGGACCTGGCGGACGGCCTCCAGGAACGGCAGCGACTCGATGTCGCCGACGGTCCCGCCGACCTCGGTGATCACCACGTCGACGTCCTCGGTCGCCATCCGGCGGATCCGGGACTTGATCTCGTTGGTGATGTGGGGGATGACCTGGACGGTGTCGCCCAGGTACTCGCCGCGTCGCTCCTTGGCGATGACGGTGGAGTAGACCTGGCCGGTGGTGACGTTCGCCGAACCGTGCAGGTTGGTGTCCAGGAACCGCTCGTAGTGGCCGATGTCCAGGTCGGTCTCGGCGCCGTCGTCCGTGACGAAGACCTCACCGTGCTGGAACGGGTTCATGGTGCCCGGGTCCACGTTGAGGTACGGGTCGAGCTTCTGCATGGTGACGCGCAGGCCGCGGGCCTTGAGGAGCGCGCCGAGGCTGGAGGCGGTGAGGCCCTTGCCGAGCGAAGAGGCGACACCCCCGGTGACGAAGAGGTGCTTGGTCGTCACGGCGCGGCCGTTCGCTGCCTTGCCGGAATGGGGCTGTGCCAAGAGGGGGCTCCCGTGGGTCGCGTGTCGAAGGTGACGTGGGCGGGATGCTCTCGACTCGCCGAACGACGGGAGGCGGTGCGGTGCACGGCACTCGGGGGGTCGTCGATTCGGCTGGTCCGGGGCGTTTGATCCCACCGGTCCACGGGATACCAGGGTATCAGTGACCCGACCCGGACGCCTTCCGGCCCGCTCGCGGCGCCCCGGGGGCGTGCGCGGGGCGCACCACCGGCGCATCATCCGGCGCAGCCGTCACACCGGTCGCACCACGGCCGGACCGGGCCACTTCGGAGCACTCCATTCGGGCCATGACAGCCCCTCCACTGGGACCAGGCGGAACTGATCCGTCCGGACCATCCTGCCCGGCGTCCTCGCGATGCACGGCATTTCCGCCGAATTGTGGCGCCACACGAGGCTGCGCCCGCGTGCTTCGCCCCTTTCGTCCGTCGTAAGCTGCACGGACGCATCGCCGACAGCACGAGCACGCGGAGGGCGTGGGAGGTCAGGACACTCCCGGTCCCCGATGCGCGACCGGACCTCCCCGTATTCCAGCTCCTCCCCTCCCACCCCAGGGGCTCGACCGAGCCCCGCGCGGACACTCCAGCAAGGCCCGCCACCACCCTTCGGCGGGCCGGACGTCCCGGGGTGGGCTCCGGCCCCGCAGACCGTTCGCTCCCCCAGATCGCCGATGCGTCGTGACCACATTGCGAACTGGAGATCCACGTGGCCGGCCGTATCGAGGACTACGCACTCATCGGGGACATGCAGACCGCTGCCCTGGTCAGCAGGGACGGGGCGGTGGACTGGCTCTGCCTGCCCCGCTTCGACTCTCCGGCCGTGTTCGCCGGCCTGCTCGGCACCGATGAACACGGCTTCTGGCGGATCGGTCCGGCCGAAGCCGTCGCGACCGAAGTCCCCACCCCCGCGGCACCCCCCACCCCGGCCGCCCCCGCCCTCGGCCTCCCCCGCTTCACCGACACCGCCGATCTGAGGGTCCCGCCGCCCACCGCGGCCGCCCCCGCGGTGCCCGCCGACCGCCGCCGCTACCGGGGCGACTCGCTGGTCCTGGAACAGGAGTGGGACACCCAGGGCGGCACCGTCCGGGTGATCGACTTCATGCCGCCGCGCCCGCTGGCCGGCCGCGACGCCGTCCCCCAGGTGATCCGGATCGTCGAGGGCGTGGCCGGCACCGTCCGGATGCGCTCGGCGGTGCGGATGCGCTTCTCGTACGGGCGCATCGTGCCCTGGGTGCACCGGGTCGAGCAGGCCGGAGGCGGCCACCGCACCGTCGCCGTGGCCGGGCCCGACTCGGTGTGGCTGGACGGCGAGTCCGAGACCTACGGCCGCGACCTGACCACCTACGCCGACTTCACCGTCACCGCCGGCGAGCGGATCGCCTTCGCCCTCACCTGGCAGGCCTCCCACCTGGACGCGCCGAAGGCCCCGGACGCCGAGGAGATGCTCGACGCCACCACCGACTTCTGGCACGAGTGGGCCGCCCAGTGCACCTACCAGGGCCCCTACCGCGAGGCCGTGATCCGCTCCCTGATCACCCTCAAGGGCCTCACCTACGCCCCCACCGGCGGCATCGTCGCCGCCCCCACCACCTCGCTGCCCGAGGACATCGGCGGTGAGCGCAACTGGGACTACCGCTACACCTGGCTGCGCGACGCCGCGATCACCCTCTCCTCGCTGCTGCGCACCGGCTACCGCGACGAGGCCAAGGCCTGGCGCGAGTGGCTGCTGCGCGCCGTCGCCGGCGACCCGGAGAACCTCCAGATCATGTACGGCATCGCCGGCGAGCGCGAGCTCACCGAGTCCTCGCTGGACTGGCTGCCCGGCTACGAGGGCTCGCAGCCCGTCCGGGTCGGCAACGGCGCGGCCGGCCAGCTCCAGCTGGACGTCTACGGCGAGGTCGTCGAGGCCCTGCACCTGGCCCACATGACCGGCCTGGTCCGCAACGACCACGCCCACCACCTCCAGCTGCGCCTGATCGAGTACCTGGAGGACCACTGGCAGGAGCCGGACGAGGGCATCTGGGAGGTCCGCGGCCCGCGCCGGCACTTCGTCCACTCCAAGGTGATGGCCTGGGTCGCCGTCGACCGGACGATCAAGCTGCTGGAGCAGACCCCCGAGGACGCCCCCTCCGACGGCCACCTGGAGCGCTGGCGCGAGCTGCGCGAGACCATCCACCGGGACGTCTGCGAGAAGGGCTACGACCCGGAGCGCAACACCTTCACCCAGTACTACGGCGGCAAGGAGCTGGACGCCTCGCTGCTGCTCATCCCCCAGGTCGGCTTCCTGCCGCCGGACGACAAGCGCGTCATCGGCACCATCGAGGCGATCCAGCGCGAGCTGTCCACCGAGGACGGCTTCGTGCTGCGCTACCCGACCCACGACGAGAGCGGCAACAACGTCGACGGCCTCTCCGGCCACGAGGGCGCCTTCCTGGCCTGCTCGTTCTGGCTGGCCGACGACCTCGCCATGATCGGCCGGGTGCAGGAGGCGCGCGAGCTGTTCGACCGGCTGCTCGCGCTGCGCAACGACCTCGGCCTGCTCGCCGAGGAGTGGGACCCGCGGCTCAAGCGCCAGGTCGGCAACTTCCCGCAGGCCTTCAGCCACGTCCCGCTGATCGACACCGCACTGCGGCTGACCGCCTGCGGCGGCGCCTACCTGTCCGCCCAGCCGGACGGCCTGGCGGCCGAGCGGGTCGAACAGGCGACGGTCTAGCGGTCCGGCGGGCCTAGTCCCGCTGGACCAGCTCGTCGTAGGTGCTGAGCACCTGGGCGACGGTGGCGGCCTCGTCCGGCCAGGTCTCGGCCTGCTGCCGGCCGGCCGCCACCAGCCGCTCGCGGCCCGCCGGGTCGGCCAGCAGCCCGCGCACCGCCCCGCCGATCGCGACCGGGTCGCCGGCCGGCACCAGCACGGCCGCGTCGCCGACCAGCTCGGGGATCCCGCCGACGGCGGTGGCGACCACCGGCACGCCGGCCCGCATCGACTCCTGCACCACCAGCGAGCGGGCCTCCCAACGACTGGCGACCACCACCACGTCGGCGGCCGCCAGCAGGTCGGGCACGTCGGTGCGGAAGCCGAGCAGCCGCACCGGCAGCTTCTCGGCGGCGACCCGCTCGCGCAGCCCGGCCGCCTCCGGCCCGTCCCCGGCGAGCAGCAGCAGCGGCTCCGGGTCCAGCACGGACAGCTCGCGGGTGGCGTCCAGCAGCAGCCCGAAGGCCTTCTGCGGGACGAGCCGGCCGACCGCCAGCACCAGCGGCCGGTCCGGGCCGTCGCCGAGCAGCGCGGCGCGCGCCGCGGCCCGGTCGAGCCGGCCCTCGGGCATCGGCGGGGCGGCCACCGGGCCGAGCCGGGCGTCGGTGGCGCCCAGCTCGCGGGCCCGGGCGACCAGGTCGGAGGAGGCGCCGAGGACGAGGTCGGCGGCGCGCGCGACCCGGCGCTCCATCAGCCGCTGCAGGCGGCGCTCCAGGCCGGTGGCCAGCAGCGCGTGGTGGGAGGTGACCACCAGCGGGGTCTCCGGGCGCAGGCCCGGGAAGCGGCCGGCGGTGCGCAGGGCGAGGTCGGCGAGCAGCCCGGCGCGCAGCCCGTGCGCGTGCACCACGTCGGCGCCGGTGAAGGCCCGGCGCAGCTCGCCGATCGCGGCGGCGTCACTGCGGGCGCCGGCGGTGGGGGTGATGTCGACGGTGTGGAACCTGGCGCCGGTGCGGGAGAAGCCGAACAGCGCGTCCGTGCCGGCCGGGGCGCACACCGTGACGATCACGCCGTGCGCGACGAGGCCCTGCGCCAGGGAGCGCACGTGGGCACCGATACCGCCGGTGCTGGCGGCCAGGACGAGTACCACGTGCAGCTGCCCCGGTTCTGGGGTGGCAGCGGCGGCCCGGGCGGCGGAATGGTCCACGTTCTCTCGCATCCGACTCGATCAGGTTCGCGCGCCGCTTCGCGAGGGTTGCCCGTCGGCGGCGCTCGGGACTGGAAAGCCAGTGTCCAGCCGCCACCATGCCAGGTCGGCGGCCCTCTTGGACAGTCGGCGCCACCGGGGGCGCGTCGCCTTCCGTCCGCAAGGGCCACCCGGCCCTGTCGGTGGGTCGGACGCCCCGGCCAGGGCCTGTCGCAGCAGGTCCGGCCGGGGGTTGCCGGACCCGCGTTAGCGGTGGCGCGGGGCCCGGGCGGCGGCCAGCAGTTCCTCGGCGTGGGCCCGGCCGAGCTCGGAGTCCTCCAGGCCGGCCAGCATCCTGGAGAGTTCGCGCACCCGCTCCTCGTCGTTCAGCACCTTGACGCCGCTGCGGGTCACGGTGCCGTCGTTGGTCTTCTCCACCACCAGGTGCCGGTCCGCGAAGGCGGCGACCTGCGGCAGGTGGGTGACCACCACGACCTGGGCGGATTCGGCCAGTTTGGCCAGCCGGCGGCCGATCTCGACCGCGGCCTTGCCGCCGACGCCCGCGTCCACCTCGTCGAACAGGTAGGTGGGGACGGGGTCGGCGCCCGCGAAGACCACCTCGACGGCGAGCATCACGCGGGACAGCTCACCGCCGGAGGCGCCCTTGGCGATCGGGCGGGGCTGGGCGCCGGGGTGCGGGGCGAGCAGCACCTCGACCTCGTCCACGCCGTGCGGGCCGTAGGCGACGGTGCGGCCGTCGACCTCGATCCCCGACAGGTCGTCGACCTGGGCGATCGAGAAGGTCACCCGGGCGTGCGGCATCGCCAGTTCGGCGAGTTCGGCGGAGACGGCGTCGGCGAAACGCCCGGCCGCGGCCTGCCGGGCGCCCGACACCTCGGCCGCCAGCTCGGCCAACTCGGCCCGCAGCGCGGTCTCCTGGGCGCCGAGCTGGTCGATCCGGTCGTCGTCGCCGTCGAGTTCGGCGAGCCGGGCGGAGCCGGCCTCGGCCCAGGCGAGCACCTCGGCGAGGGAGTTCTCCGGGCCGCCGTACTTGCGCAGCAGCTGGGCCAGGACGGCCCGGCGGTCCTCGACGGCGGCGAGCCGGACGGGGTCGGCGTCCAGGTCGTCCGCGTAGCCGGCCAGGTCGCCGGCCACGTCGGCGAGCAGGTAGCCGACCTCGTTGAGGCGGTCGGCGAGGCCGGCGAGGCGCTCGTCGTGGTGGCGCACGGCGTCCAGGGCGCGGCGGGACTGCGCGAGCAGGGTGCCCGCGTCCAGTGCCTCCGGGTCGGCCGGGTCGCCGGCCAGGGCGGCGTGGGCGAGGGTCGCGGCGGAGGACAGCGCGTCGGCGTGGCCCAGCCGCTCGGCCTCGGCGGCCAGCTCCGTGTCCTCGCCGGCCACCGACTCGGCGGCGGCGATCTCGTCCAGGCCGAAGCGCAGCAGGTCGGCCTCCTGCGCGCGCTCACGGGCCCGGGTGGTCAGCTCCTCCAGGGTGGCCGAGACCTCGCGCAGGCTCCGGTAGGTCTCCCGGTAGCGGGCCAGCGGCTCGGCCACCGCCTCGCCCGCGTAACGGTCCAGCGCGCCGCGCTGGCGGGCCGGGCGCAGCAGCCGCTGCTGGTCGGTCTGGCCGTGCACGGCGATCAGTTCCTCGCCGAGTTCGGTGAGCAGCCCGACCGGGACGGCCCGACCGCCGACGTACGCCCGGGAGCGGCCCTCGGCGGAGACGGTCCGGCTGATCAGCAGGGCGCCCTCGTCCAGTTCGGCCCCGGCCTCGGCCGCGCGGATCGCCGCCGGGGAGCCGGGGGGCAGCTCCAGCCGGCCCTCGACGACGGCGCGTCCGGCCCCGTTGCGCACCAGGCCCGGGTCGGCGCGGCCGCCGAGCAGCAGGCCGAGGCTGGTCACGACCATGGTCTTTCCGGCGCCGGTCTCACCGGTCACGGCGGTGAAGCCGGGGGCGAGTTCGACCACCGCGTCGTCGATGACCCCAAGATCCCGTATCCGCATCTCGTCCAACACGGAGACGACCTTACGAGGTTCCACCCCCGGCGCGCGACGAGCGGCAACGCCGCGCGGCAACTCCGTGCCCGGAAGTTCACCCCTTCCGGGGCGTTTGCCCGGGTCCCGGCACCGTGCACCACGGCAGGAAGATCTGCACCAGCGGGCCGATCGCCAGTGCGTACGCGACCGTGCCGACCCCGGCGGTGCCGCCCAGCAGGACGCCGGCGGCCAGTACCGTCACCTCGATGCCGGTGCGGATCAGCCGCAGCGAACGCCCGGTGCGCCGGTGCAGGCCGGTCATCAGGCCGTCGCGCGGGCCGGGGCCCAGGCGGGCACCGATGTAGAGGCCGGTGGCCAGGCCGTTGAGCAGGATCGCGGCGGCCATCAGCGCGATCCGGGCGGGCAGCCCGTGCGGGCCGTCGACCAGCCGCAGCGTGAGGTCCATCGAGGCGCCCAGCACCAGCACGTTGGCGACGGTGCCGACGCCCGGGCGCTGGCGGATCGGGATCCACAGCAGCAGGACCAGGGCGCCGCAGATGGTCACCCAGGTGCCCACCGAGAGGCCGGCGACGCGTTGCAGGCCCTGGTGGAAGACGTCCCACGGGTCGAGGCCGAGGCCGGAGCGCAGCATCAGCGCCATGCTCGCGCCGTACAGGTAGAGGCCGACGGCGAGCTGCGGGATCCGGCGGCCCAGGGCGTGGGTGTCGCCGAGCACCCGGGCGGCGAGCGGGGGCCGGGCGGCCTCCGGGGCGGGTTCGGGCGTGGTCGTGGGCGTGGTCGTGGTGGCCATCGGGCGCTCCTGCGGGTGGTGCTGCACCCCGGGCGGCCCCGGCGGTGGCGGACTCGACGGCCGCACTGCCATGATGGTCAGGCCAATAGAGCCCGCTCCAGGGCCAATTTCGAGCAAGTGGACTGATCAGCCTTGGCCGACTGGCACACCACCGTCACCCCGCCCGCGCTCGCCCGGCTGCTCGCCGCCGCCCGGCTGCCCGAGCCGGCCACCGCCCGCCGCCCCGCCTACCGGACCCTCGCCGGGCAGATCCGGCTGCTGGTCACCGAGGGCCGCCTGCCGGTCGGCGCCCGGCTGCCCGCCGAGCGCGAACTCGCCGGCGCCCTGGAGCTGAGCCGCACCACCGTCGCCACCGCCTACGAGACCCTGCGCGCCGACGGCTACCTGCTCAGCCGCCGCGGCGCCGGCAGCTGGACCACCCTGCCCGACGGCGCCCCGCCGCCCAGCGACGCGCTGCACCCCGTCCCCCCGGACGAGCAGGGCCGCACCCTGGACCTCGGCGTCGCCGCCCTGCCGGCCCCGCAGCCCTTCCTCGGCGAGGCCGCCGTCCGGGCCGTCGAGCAGCTGCCCTGCTACGCCGCCGGGCACGGCCACTACCCCACCGGCGTCCCGGTGCTGCGCGAGGCCCTCGCCCGCCGCTACACCCAGCGCGGCCTGCCCACCACCCCCGACCAGATCCTCGTCACCACCGGCGCGATGGGCGGGCTGCACCTGGTCCAGCGGGCGCTGATCGGCCGCGGCGACCGCGTCGCCGTCGAGGCGCCCAGCTACGCCCACACCCTCCAGGCGCTCCGGATCACCGGCGCCCGCCTGGTGCCGGTGCCGTACGGCTACCGCCCCCAGCCCGAGTGGGACCTCACCGAGTGGCGCGGGGTGCTGCGCGGGGCCGCGCCCAAGGTCGCCTACGTGATCCCGGACTTCCACAACCCGACCGGCGCACTGATCGGCGAGGAGCAGCGCCGCGAGCTGCTGGCCGCCGCCCGGGCCGCCGGCAGCGTCGTCCTGGTCGACGAGACCACCGCCGAACTCGGCTGGGGCGTACCGGAGTCCGTCCCGCTGCCGCGCCCGATGGCGGCGCTGGACCGGTCCGCCCAGGTGGTCACCGTCGGCTCGGCCAGCAAGCTGCTCTGGGGCGGCCTGCGGATCGGCTGGGTCCGGGCCGCGCCCGCGCTGGTGCGCCGGCTGGCCGCCGACCGGGTCTACAGCGACGTCGGCACGCCGGTCCTGGAGCAGCTGATCGCCGCCGAACTGCTGGGCGAGCCGCTGCCCGCCGTCCGGGCGCACCAGTTGGACCGGCTGCGGGCGACGGCGCACGCCTTCGCCGCCGCACTGCCCGAGCACCTGCCGGGCTGGTCGTTCACGCCGCCGCCCGGCGGGCTCTCGCTCTGGGTGTCCACCGGCGGGCTGTCCGGCGCGGCGCTGGCCCGGTCCGGGGAACGCGCCGGGGTGAGGATCGCCTCGGGCAACCGGTTCGGCTCGGACGGCGCGTTCGAGCACCACGTCCGGATCCCGCTCACCGTGCCGGCCCCGGCCGTCCCCGCCGCCGTGCAGCGGCTCGCCGAGACCGCCGCCCGGGCGACGGCGGGCGGCCGGTACGGGCCGCCCGGCGACACCCCGCCGCTGGCGATCTGACCAGCGGCCCGACGGGCCGTCAGCAGTGGGTGTTCGCCCGCCCGCGCCAACCCGTCACCGGCAGCGCGAACTTGGCCACCAGCCGGTCGGTGAACGGCGCCCGGTGCAGTCTGGCCAGGCGCACCGGGGTCTGCCCCCGGCGGACCTCCACCCGTGCGCCGGCGGGCAGTTCGACCGTGCGTCGCCCGTCGCACCAGAGCACGCCGTGCGGGGTCTTGGGCTGCACCTCGACGGCCAGCACCGAATCCGGCGAGGTCACCAGCGGGCGGGCGAACAGCGCGTGCGCGGAGATCGGCACCATCAGCAGCGCCTCCACCTCCGGCCACACCACCGGCCCGCCGCCGGAGAACGCGTACGCGGTGGAACCGGTCGGCGTCGCGCACACCACGCCGTCGCAGCCGAAGTTGGAGACCGGGCGGCCGTCCACCTCCGTCACCACCTCCAGCATCCGCTCCCGGGACGCCTTCTCGATCGACGCCTCGTTCAACGCCCAGTCCTGGTGCACCACATCGCCGTTGGTGCGGACGATGACGTCGATCGTCATCCGCTCCTCGACCTCGTAGTCGGCGTCGACCACCCGCTCGACCACCACGGCCAGATCGTCCCGCTCGGCCTCGGCGAGGAACCCGACCCGGCCCAGGTTGATCCCGAGCATCGGCAGCCCGTGCTCGCGGGCCAGCTCCGCCCCGCGCAGCAGCGTCCCGTCCCCGCCGGCGACCAGGATCAGCTCGCAGCCGTCCGCCGCGCCCGGCCCCCCGGCCACCTTCTCGACCCCGTCCGGCAGGTCCAGGTCCAGCGCCTCGGAGGCGAGCAGTCTGATCCGGATGCCCGCCTTCAGCAGCCCGTGCACCAGGGCCTCGACGCTGCGCAGCGCCGCCGCCCGGCCGGTGTGCGCGATCAGGAAGACCGTACGTTCTTCATCGCTCATGCCGCTGCCCTCTCCCTCACGCCTGCCGGGTCGCCTTCGGCCCCGGTACGGCCGCGTCACACAGCATGACGGACCGGACGCCCCCACAGCACCCTATCGGGGCCCCTCCGCGACGGCCCGGTCCGCCTCGGCGGGATCCAGCTGCGGGGCGTCCCGGCGCAGCCACAGGAAGTACTCCACGTTCCCGGACGGGCCCGGCAGCGGGCTCGCGGTGACGGCGCGCACGCCCAGCCCGAGCCCCCACGCCTGCCCGGCGACCTGGCGCACCATCTCGGCACGCAGCTGCGGGCTGCGCACCACCCCGCCGCTGCCCAGACGCTCCTTGCCGATCTCGAACTGCGGCTTGACCATCAGCACCAGGTCCGCGTCCCCGGCCGCGCAGGCGGCCAGCGCGGGCAGCACCAGGCCCAGCGAGATGAACGACAGGTCGCCGACCACCAGGTCGACCGGGGTGCCGCCGATCAGCTCCAGGGTCAGCTCCCGGACGTTGGTGCGGTCCATCACCGTCACCCGCTCGTCGCTCTGCAGCGACCACGCGAGCTGCCCGTAGCCGACGTCCACCGCCAGCACGCCGACCGCGCCGGCCCGCAGCAGGACGTCGGTGAAGCCGCCGGTGGAGGCGCCCGCGTCCAGCGCCCGGCGGCCCTCGACCACCAGGCCCTGCGGGACGAAGGCGGCGAACGCCCCGGCCAGCTTGTGCCCGCCGCGCGAGACGTAGTCGGGATCGTTGTCGTCCTTGGCCACCACGACCGCCGCCGAGGTCTCCACCTGGGTGGCCGGCTTGGTCGCGGTGGTGCCTCCGACGGTCACCCGGCCGGCCGCGATCAGCTCGGACGCGTGCTCACGCGACCGGGCCAGCTTGCGGCGGACCAGCTCCGCGTCGAGTCGGCGTCGTGCCACTGCCACTGGTGTTTCAGCTCCTACGAGTCCTGCGGGTCGTTCCAGGGTCATTCCTGGTCGAGCGCGGCCAGCGTGTCGGCCAGCCGCTGGTGAACATCTTCGTACACCTCGACGTGTGCCTCGGCCGGCACCCCGTCCAGGGCCTCCAGCCGGGCCAGCCCGGCGTCCACCACGGGGTGGCCGGTCGGGGTCTGTTCCACGCCGAGCGGTTCGACGGCTTCAGCTGGTCCGGTCATCGGGCTTCTTCGTGCTGGTGGCCTTGCGGACGGTGGTCTTCTTCGTCGCCGTGCGCTTCGCGGGCGCCTTGGGCTGCGCGACCGGCTCGGCGGCGGCCTGCTGCGCGGTGGCGGTCTTCTTGACGGCCGTCTTGCGCACGGTCGTCTTCTTGGCGGCCGTCTTCTTGGCCACCGGCTTCTTGGCGGCCGCCTTCTTCGCCGGGGACTTCTTCGCCCCGGCCCGGCCCGCCGCCGGGGTCTGCTCCGTCGGGGCCTTCTCCGTCGGGACCTTCTCCGTCGAGGTCTGCTCCGTCGCCGGGGCCTTCTTCGCCGGGGTCCGCTTCGCGGCGGCCTTCCCCGGTAGCGACGGCCGTACCGGCGGGACGGGCGGGTCGACCTCGACCGGCTCGTCCACCTCCACCCGTTCGGCCACTATCGGCTCCCCCGCCACCGGGGCCGCCGGCTGCTCGTCCGCCCGCTCCCAGCCGCGCCCGAACAGGTCGTCCGCCCGGGGCGCCGGCGTCGGCTCCGCCGCCTCGTCGGCCCCGGCCGACCGCACCGCGGGCTCGGCCTCCTCCTCGACCTCGCGCAGCTTGCTCTCCAGGTAGGCGAGCACCACGCCGACCTTCATCACCTGGTCGCCGACCTTCTCGAAGGCCTTCTCCACCTCGCCGCGCGCCACCCCGACGGCCAGGTCCACCCCGGCCCGCCCGGCGGTGACCGCCTCCTCCGCCAGCGTCTGCAGCGTCTTCGCCGACGGCGGGAACTGCCCGCCGAGCCGACGCTCGACCTCGGTGACGTCGACCCCGGTCCGCTCCAGGATCACGGCCGCCGTCCCGACGACCCGCTTGCCGACCTCCTCCGCCAGCCCGGCGGCGACCTCCACCACTCCCCGCACCGTCCTCGGCAGCATCCGGGTGCCTCCTTAGCGCCTGCGCGCATCGCTCCGTCGCCGTCGGTGCCCGGGCCGATCCGGGCACCCCACGGACGACGCTACCGCCAAAACCCGCCTGCGGTACCGTGGCCCGGCAGGGACCATCGCCGTCACCTGCCGCAACCACCAGGAAGCCCAGGGAGGGGAACCACCGCCATGGCCAACGCCGAGGAGTGCCGCGAGGCGCTGGAACAGCTCAGCCGGAACATGGCGAAGTCCACCGGTGACGTCCGCAAGGCGGCCGCCCTCGACCGCTCGCTCAGCTGCCGGATCACCGACCTCGACCTGACCTTCACCGGCCAACTGCGCGACGGCCGGATCCAAGGCCTCGCCTCGGCCTCCGGCGCCCCGGCCGAGAAGGCGGCGATCCGGCTCACCATGAGCAGCGACGACCTGGTCGCCGTGGTCTTCGGCGGGCTCAACTTCGCGTCCGCCTGGGCGGGCGGCCGGATCCGGCTGGAGGCGGGCTTCCGCGACCTGCTGCGGCTGCGCACCCTGCTCTGAACCCGGCCGCCGTGGTCCTTCCCTCTTGGACCCGACCGCCCTCGCCTTGAGCGTCCTGGCCCCGACCGCCCTCGCCTTGAGCGCCGTGCGGCGGCTCAGAACCCCAGCTCGGCCAGGGCCTTGCGCCCGTCGGCCGGTGCGCCGTCCGCGTCCAGCGCCGTCCACGCCGCCGCGCACAGCGCCCGCAGACCGTCCCAGCGGTCCCCGCCGCCGTCCAGCCGCAGCACGCCACCGGCGGCCGACGCGACCCAGCCGCCGCAACCGAAGCCGTCCGCCCCGGTCGTGACCGCCGGGTGCGGCTCCAGCAGCCCGCGCAGGTCCGCCGACAGGTAGGTCGGCCGGTGCTCGGCCGGGACCGCCAGCAGCTGCGCCGGGGTGGTCACCCCGGTGAACACCAGCAGGCTGTCCACCCCGCCGTTGAACGCGCCCTCGATGTCGGTGTCCAGTCGGTCGCCGACCACCAGTGGCCGCCGCGCGCCGGTCCGCAGCACGGTCTCCCGGTGCATCGGCGGCTGCGGCTTGCCCGCCACCACCGGGTCCACCCCGGCGGCCGCCCGCACCGCCGCCACCAGCGTCCCGTTGCCGGGCGCGATGCCACGCGCGGTCGGGATGGTCAGGTCGGTGTTGGAGGCCACCCACGGCAGCCCCTGCTGCACCGCGTACGCGGCCTCCGCCAGCTGCGCCCAGCCGACCGACGGGTCGTAGCCCTGGACCACCGCGAGCGGCTCCTCGGCCAGCGAGCGGACGGCGACCAGCCCGCGCTCGGCCAGTGCTTCCTCCAGCCCCGGACCGCCCACGACCAGCACCTTCGCCCCGGCCGGCACCTGCTCGGCGACCACCCGGGCGGCCGCCTGCGCCGAGTTGATCACGTCGGCCGGCTCGGCCGGCACGCCCAGCCCGGTCAGGTGCTCGGCCACCACCCGCGGCGGGCGGGAGGCGTTGTTGGTCACGTACGCGAGCCGCATCCCGGCCGTCCGGGCGGCGGCCAGCGCGTCCACGGCGTGCTCGATCGCGTGCGGGCCCGCGTAGACCACGCCGTCCAGGTCCAGCAGCGCCGTGTCGTACGCCTCGGTCAACGGCTGCTCGCTGCCGCCGGGGGCGGTCCGTCGCACGGTGGTGGTCGGTGCGGTCATGGCTGCGCTACCTCATTCACTGCGTCGTTCGCTTCCTCGGGTGCCCCCGAGCGGGTCGGCCCTTGAGCCGGTGGGCCCCGAGCCGGTCAGACCTCGTCGTCCGCACCGGCGTCGCCCGTCGGCGCCCCGTCCGGGCCCGGCGGGGGCGCCAGGTACCCGGGTGCCCCGGGCAGCAGCGGCCCGAACGCCCCGGCGCGGGCCGCCAGGGTCGCCCTGGTCTGCCGCAGCGCCGCCTGGTAGTGCTCGGTGCCCGGCCGCATGGCCACGGCCAGCGCCAGGTGCTCGGCGGACGTCTCGAAGTCGCCCAGCCGGGCCGCCGCGACGCCCCACCCGAACTGAGCGTAGTCGTCCGACGGATCGGCCAGCGCGACGGCCCGGAAGTTCTCCAGCGCCGCCGCGTACGAACCGGTGTCGAACTGGGCCCGCGCCAGCGTCTCCCGGATGCTGCGCGACTGCGGCTCGGCCGCCGCCGCCCGGACCAGCAACTGCTCGGCGGCCGCCGCGTTGCCCTGGGCGAGCAGCCTCCCGCCGCGCCGGAACCAGTCGTACACGTCCCCGGTCGGCTCGCCGGAACGCCCCTGCGCCGGCACGCCGCCGTGCACCTGCGCACCCCCGCCACCGGCGCCGTCCAACCCGCCCTGCTCGGCCGGGCCGCTGCCGTCCAGCCGTTCCTGCCCGTCGTCCATGCGGTACCTCGCCCTCGGTCGCACACCCGTCCCACAGGTCAGCACGGGTATTCCGATCTCTCAACAACGCGTACCCGGTTACGATGCCCAGAATGAGCACACCCAGTGCAGAAGACGGAGTCGAGACTCCCGAGGGCGGCCCCGGCGATCCCGGGCACGTCGCCACCGCAGGCCTGTCCCTGTCACCCTTCCAAGGCCTGCGCTACGTCCCCGATCGGGTCGGCGCGCTGGCTGCGGTCATGTCACCGCCGTACGACGTCGTCGACCCCGGCCGTCGGCTCGACCTGGAGACCGCCGACCCGCACAACGTGGTCCGGCTGATCCTGCCCAGGCCCGAGCCCGAGGACGCCGGCGACCGGCCCGACCGCGACACCAAGTACCGGCACGCCGCCCGGCTCCTGGCCGCCTGGCAGCGCGAGGGGATCCTCGCCGCCGACCCGGCGCCCGCGCTCTACGTCTACGAGCAGCGCGTGCCAGCCACCGGCGACTCCCCCGAGCTGCTCCAACGCGGGCTGATCGGCGCCCTCGCGGTGAGCGGTCGCGAGGCCGGCGTGGTCCTCCCCCACGAGGACGTGATGCCGCGGCCGGTCGCCGACCGGGTCGGCCTGATGCGCACCACCCGGGCCAACCTCGAACCGCTGCTGCTCACCTACCGCGGCAGCGGCGGCGCCTCCGGCGTCATCGAGCGGACCGTCCAGGGCGAGCCACTGCTCTCCACGGCCACCAGCGACGGCACCCACCACCGCCTCTGGGCCGTCGCCGACCCCGCCGAGATCGCCGAGATCAGCCGCGACCTCGCCACCTGCCGGGCCCTGATCGCCGACGGCCACCACCGCTGGGAGATGTACCTCCGCCTCCAGCGCGAGCACCGCCACCTGCCGCGCAGCCCGTGGGACCGCGGCCTGGTGCTCCTGGTGGACACCGCCCGCTACCCGCTGCGGGTCCGGGCCATCCACCGGGTGCTGTACCGGCTGCCGGTGGCCGAGGCGCTGGAGAGGCTCGGCGACCAGTGGAAGGTCAAGGAGGTCCCCGGCCCGCTGACCGCCGCCCTCCAGGCCCTCGCCGAACAGAAACGGCACGGCGGCAACGGCTTCATACTGACCGGCGGGGACGGCGTGTACTGGCTGCTCGGCGAGCCCGAGGAGGCACTGCTCGACGCCACCGTGCCGCACGACCGGCCCGAGGAGTGGCGCCATCTGGACGCCACCGTCCTGCACGCCACCCTGCTCGACCGCACCTGGCACGTCCCCGACGGCCCGGACGACATCGGCTACCTGCACACCGCCGCAGCCGCCGAGCAGGAGGCCGCGCGCACCGGCGGCACCGCCGTCCTGCTGCACCCGGTCCGGGAGAGCGTGGTCCGCAGACTCGCCGAACAGGGCGTCACCATGCCGCGCAAGTCCACCTCCTTCGGGCCGAAGCCGGCCACCGGACTGGTGCTGCGCAACCTCGAACTGGGCTAGGTTCCCCCGCCGGAACGCGAAGAGGCCCTGCCCGCTTCCCCTTGAATTTCAGGGGAAGCGGGCAGGGCCTCACTCGTCGGTCGGAACCGCTCAGCTGCGGGCGTCGCCCTTGGCCTCGGCGTCAGCCTTCGCCTCGTCCTTGGCCTCGTCCTTGGCCTCGGTGGCGCGCGCGGGCACCACGCCGTCGAACTCCTCGTCGATCTCGAGGTCGTCCTCGTCGTAGTACTCCTCGACGTTCTCCTCGTCCTCGAAGATCACGCGGTCGTCGGAGGCCTCGCCGCCGCGCTTCTTCGCAGGGGCGTCGGCCTGCTCGAACTCCTCCTCGGCCATCTCCGGGTCGAGCGCGTCCACGAACTCCACGCCGTCGATCTCGGCCAGGCGCTCCGCCGCGTTGGTCGTGCCCTCGGTGTCGGCCTCGGCCGCCTTCGCGAACCAGTCACGGGCCTCGTCGCCACGGCCGGCCGCGATCAGCGCCTCGCCGTAGGCGTACCGAAGACGCGCGGTCCACGGGTGCACGGCGCTGGAGGCCAGCTCCGGGCTCTGCAGGGTCACCACGGCCGCGTCGAACTGCTCCATGTCGGAGCGGGCGCCGGCGGAGACCAGACGCATCTCGACCTGGCCGGCCTTGTCCAGCTGCTTCACCTCGGGCTCACCGGCCATCGCCAGGGCCCGCTCCGGACGGCCCAGACCGCGCTCGCAGTCGGCCATCACCGGCCACAGGTCCGCACGGCCGGTCATCCGACGGGCGGCACGGAACTCGGTCAGCGCCTCGGAGTACCGCTGCGTCATGTAGGAGGCGAAACCGGCCGCCTCACGGACGGCAGCCACGCGGGAGGCCAGACGGAGCGCGACGCGGGAGAACTGGTAGGCCTCCTCCGGCTCGGTGTCGAGCAGGCGGGCCACCATCACCAGGTTGCGGGCGACGTCGTCCGCGAGCGTCTTGGGAAGGCTCTTGAGCTCCTGGCGCACGTCCCCGTCCAGCTCGAAGCCGGTGACGTCCTCCGGGATCGGCAGGCGCTTGACGGGCTCGTAGTTGCCGCGACGGTCGTCGTAGCCACCCCGGTCGTCACGGCGGTCGTCGCGGTTGCCGCGGTAGCCGCCACGGTCGCCGCCGCGGTCGTCGCGGTTGAAACCACCCGAGGGGCGGTCGCCACGGTCGCGGTTGAAACCACCACCCGAGGGGCGGTCGCCACGGTCGCGGTTGAAACCACCGCCCGAGGGGCGGTCGTCACGACGGAAGCCACCACGGTCGCCACCGCGGTCGTCGCGGTTGAAACCACCCGAGGGGCGGTCGCCACGGTCACGGTTGAAACCACCGCCCGAGGGGCGGTCGTCACGACGGAAGCCACCAC
>NZ_JBHVWW010000101.1:17595-24540 GCF_042882025.1 Kitasatospora sp. NPDC058243 | reverse complement strand
GTGTTGTTGGGTCCTCCGGTATTGGAGTGTTTTGAGGTTCGGGGTTGGTGGTTGCCTGGTAGGGGGGGGGGGGGAGGGGTTGTGCCGGGGGACTCCCCGGGGCCGCCGGAGCGGCGGGACGCGCCGCCGGGCGCGGGCCCGGGGTCGGGCCACCCGCCGGCTTGGCGGCGGCGGGGGCCGCCGGGGCGGCGGGCGCGGCCTCGGCCGCAGGGGCCGCGGCCGGGGTGGGACGGGGACCAGGGGTCGCGCTGGGGCGCGGACCCGGGGTCGGAGCACCCGGCTTGGGTGCACCCGCGGCGGCGGAGCCACCCGCGGGCTGGGGCGCCGCGCTCTTGCGCGGGCCCGGCTTGGCAGCGGAACCACCACCGGTGGGGGCCACACCAAGCGCGTCAGTCAGCTTTCGTACGACCGGCGCCTCAATCGTCGAGGACGCCGAACGGACGAACTCACCGAGCTCGGTGAGCTTGGCCATGACGGCCTTGCTCTCCAAGCCAAGTTCCTTGGCGAGTTCGTAAACCCGGACCTTAGCCACTTCACTCCTGTCTATGAGTCCGGGGTGTCTCGTCCGCCGGACCGTCGCTACTTCATGGGCGTACCCATCGCGTACTCATCGCGTACTCATCGAGAGCTCATCGCAATCTCGACCTACTTCCACATCGCGAGGTACCTGACTGGTGGCACAGCACGCGGCTGCCCGCGAACCGTGCTTGTTGCGGTGGTTCTCCCGCCGCACTGAGCGGCGGCCGTAGCGGGTGTCGCCCCACCGGGCGGCCTGATGGACTCAGGGCGCCGGGGTGTCGACGGTCCGCTCCCCGATGAACTCGCGGAGCCGCTCCGTGTCGAGCGTCCCCTGGAGGCGGAAGGCCCGGGGAAACGCCCGACGGCGGACCGCGAGGTCGAGGCAGGCCGGATCGGGGTGCAGGTGAGCGCCCCGGCCCGGCAGTGCACCACGGGGATCAGGGACGCAGACGCCCTCGACCGCCGTGACACGCAACAGCTGGTGCTTGGCCGCTCGCTTGCGGCAGCCCACGCAGGTGCGTTCCGGGCGTGCTCGGACGTGCGTCCGGCCAGACGAAGGCAAGTCTACCCCTCCGAAGGGACATGGCGCCGCCCCACCGATCCCGGGCGGAACGACGGGGGGCTTTGGCAGGGCGAACGACCGGTCAGCGCCGCACTCAGCGGTCGGTGTCCCGACCGCCGTCCTCGGGCTGGCCCTCGGTGTCCGGACGGATGTCGATCCGCCAGCCGGTGAGGCGGGCGGCGAGGCGGGCGTTCTGCCCCTCCTTGCCGATCGCCAGCGACAGCTGGTAGTCCGGCACGATCACCCGGGCGGAACGCTGGGCCAGGTCGACGATCTCCACGCTGGTCACCCGTGCGGGGGACAGCGCCGCGGCGACCATCTCCCGGGGGTCCTCCGACCAGTCGACGATGTCGATCTTCTCGCCGTGCAGCTCGCCCATCACCGCGCGCACCCGGCTGCCCATCGGGCCGATGCAGGCGCCCTTGGCGTTCAGCCCGGCCCGGCGCGACCAGACCGCGATCTTGGTGCGGTGGCCGGCCTCACGGGCGATCGCCGCGATCTCCACGCTGCCGTCCGCGATCTCCGGGACCTCCAGCGCGAACAGCTTCTTCACCAGGCTCGGGTGCGTCCGCGACAGCGTCACCGAGGCCCCGCGCACACCGCGGCGCACCGCCACGACGTAGCACTTCAGCCGGGTGCCGTGCCGGTAGTCCTCGCCCGGGACCTGCTCCTGCGGCGGCAGGATGGCCTCCAGCTTGCCGATGTCGACCAGCACGTTCTTCGGGTCGTTGCCCTGCTGGACGACACCGGTGACGATGTCGCCCTCCTTGCCCGCGTACTCACCGAAGGTCTGGTCGTCGGCGGCGTCGCGCAGACGCTGCATCATCACCTGGATGCCGATGCTGGACGCGATCCGGCCGAAGCCGTTCGGGGTGTCGTCGAACTCCTTGGGCTCGACGCCCTCGTCCAGCTCGGCCGGGTCCTCCGTCGCCCACACGGTGACGTGGCCGGACTTGCGGTCCAGGTGCACCCGGGCGCGGCGGCGCGAGCCCTCGGTGCGGTGGTACGCGGTGAGGAGGGCGGACTCGATGGACTCGACCAGCAGGTCGAAGGGGATGTTCTTCTCGTTGACCAGCGTGCGCAGGGCACTCATGTCGATGTCCACGGCTACGCCTCCTCGTCTTTTTTCGTCACGTTCGTCATGGTCCGGGCGGTGCGCAGGTCACAGCGCACCGTCGTCCCCCTCCTCGGAGGCGTCGTCGTCCGCGTAGTCCGCGGCCTCGTCGAGGAGCTTGTCGTCCTTGCGGTTGAACTCGACCTGCACGCGCGCCCGATCCACCTCGGCGTACGCCAGCCGGCGCTCCTTCGGACGGCCACGGCCCTTCACCGGCTGCACCTCGACCAGCGCGCCGTCCTCGTCCGCCTCCAGCACCCGGGCGACGATCTCCCCGCCGTCGACCAGGTGGATCTTGGCCAGTCGGCCCTCCGCGCGACGCCAGTGCCGGGGCAGGTCCAGCGAGCGCTCAGCGCCCGGCGAACCGACCTCCAGCAGGTAGGGCTCGTCGCCCAGCAGGTCCGACTCGTCCAGAGCCTCACCGACCACCCGGCTGAACTCGGCGATGGCGTCCATGTCCACGCCGCCGTCGGTGTCGACGTCGATCTGCACCTGGCGGCGGCTGCCGGCCTTGGTGACCTTGACGTCCTCCAGGTCCAGACCGGCCTGCACGGCCAGCGGCTCCAGCAACGCGCGCAGCCGGTCGGTGTGGGTGGTGCTCATCCGGGTGGACTCCTCGGCCGCGTCTGCTGTTGTCAGAAGGTCGCTCCGCGCCCTCCGGCGCCGGTCCGGCGCACACCGGGTCACGGCAGCTCGGCCCAAAGCCTAGCCGGTGAAGCCGCGAACCACCGATTCCGGACCACCCCCGACCGGGCGCACGCCACCCACTGCGAGCAAGCTCACACCCGCCCCGGCAGTGCCCCGAGATCCGAATCCGCGCCCGGAATCGTGGGGATTCTGTAATCATTCACGCCTACGAAGGGCAGGCGGGGAGGCCGCCCTCCCGCACACGCCCCGGAGTGACACCCATGCAGCCGCCCAGCCGACGCACGCTCCTGGCTCTCGGGCTGCTCGCCCTCACCACCCTCACCGCCTGCACCGGCTCCCACGGCGGCGACGACGCCGCGCCCGGCAACCGCGGCCCGCTGCCGAACCCGGACGAACCGGTCATCCTGCGCTCCATCGCCGCCACCGACACCCTGCTGGCCGGCTACGACGCCCTGCTCGCAGGCCCGGGCGGCGCCCAGGCCGCCGTGCTGCAGCCGCTCCGGGCCGAGGTGGCCCAGCACCGCGCCGCCCTCGCCTACGGGCTGCCGGCCGCCTCGATCCCCCCGGCGCCCCCGGCCACGCCCTCCACCACGCCTCCCACCGCGCCCTCCACCACGCCCTCGACCAGCCCGAGCGGGACACCGAGCGGAACGCCGGTCGGCACCCCCGCCGCGCTCGCCGCACTCGAACGGCAGACCGCCCAGGCCCGCCTCGCCGACCTGGCCGCAGCCCGGCCGCCGCTGGCCCGGCTGCTCGCCTCGGTCGCCGCCTCCGACGTGCTGCACGCCGTCGCCCTCGGCGACACCACCCCGCTGGTCGCCCCGCCCCCGGCCGCCACCCCCACCGAGGCGCCGACCGCGCCCCCGAGCGACCAGCCCACCGGCTCCCCCTCCGCCGGCCCGTCGGCCGACCCCGTCGCCGCCGCAGCGGTCACCGCCCTCCAAGGCGCCCTCGGCGCCGAACACGCCGCCGTCTACGGCTACGGCGTGGTCGGCGCCCGGCTCCCCGAGGACCAGCAGCGCACCGACGCCCGCACCGCCTACGCCGCCCACGAGGCCCGGCGGGACGCCTGGCAGCGGCTGATCGGTTCCCTCGGCGCCACCCCGGCCGCCGCGGCCGCCGGCTACCAGCTCCCGTTCGCCGTCACCGACGCGGCCGGCGCCACCAAGCTCGCCGCCCACCTCGAAACCCGGCTCACCACCGTCTACGCCGACCTGGTCGCCGCCGTCCCCGGCCCCCAGCGGGGCGCCGCCGCCGACGCCCTGCGCGACGGCGCCCTGCGCGCCCACCGCTGGGGCGCGGCCGACCCCGCCTTCCCCGGCATCCCCGAGCCCCTCCCCACCCCCACGGCCACCATTCCCTAGGGCCCGCGGCGCTGACCTGCGGTTTCCCGTTCATGGCCGACAATGGACGGGTAACACCAACGGGGGAGCGTCAACCGGAAGGTCGGCATGTCGGGAGCAGCACCGCAGATCACCGTCCCCGCCTGGCTGGCGCGCGGCGTCGCGACGAGCGAGGGCGAACCGGGCCGGCAGTGGCTGGCCGGGCTGCCCGCGCGGGTGGCCGCCCACCTGGCGCGCTGGGACCTCACCCTGGAGCGGGTGCTCGACCCCGGCGGCAGCCTGAGCCTGGTCGCCTACGTCCACCGCGACGACCTCTCCCCCGCCGTCCTCAAGACCGGCCTGCGGACCCCCGAGACCGCGCTGGAGCACGCGGCGCTCGCCCACTGGGCCGGGCGCGGAGCCGTCCTGCTGCTGGACGCGGACCCCGCCGAGGGCGTCCTGCTGCTGGAGCGGCTGCACGGGGACATCCCGCTGCGCTCGCTCGCCGAGGCGAAGGCGATGCTGGAGGCGACCAGCCTGCTGCACCGGCTCTGGAGCGCCCTGCCCGAGGACCACCCGTTCCCGACCCTCGCGGCCCGGACCGCCGACACCGCGGAACGGCTGCGCGGGCACCGCGCCCTGCCCGGAGCCGCCGAGGCCGAGCCCCTGATCGCCGAGGCGCTGGACACGGCCGACGGCCTGGCCGGCTCCGCCGCCGAGACCCTCCTGCTCCACGGGGACTTCCACCACGGCAACGTGCTCGCCGCCGACCGGGCGCCCTGGCTGGCGATCGACCCGCGCCCGCTGGCCGGCGAGCGCGCCTTCGACCTGGCCCGGCTGGCGCTGGACCGGGCGGACACCCTGGTCGGCTCCCCCGGCGTGGCCGCGGCCGTCCGCCGCCGACTGCACCAGCTCGCGGACGCGCTGGAGGTGGACCGGGAACGGCTGCGCGGCTGGACGCTGTTCCGGGCCGTCGACCTCGCCCTGCGGGCCCTGGCGGCCGGCCGCAGGGAGGACGCCGAGCTCTACCTGGAGTTCGCCGGGGCGCTGTAGCGCGAGCCCCGGGGCACGCCCTACGCCTCGCCCGGCCCGCGCAGCGGAAGCCGGGCCCCCATCACCGCGTACAGCCGGTCCGTGGCGGGAAAGCGCACCGCACGGGCGAGGTCCTGGTAGCCGAGCGCCCGGTAGAGCCGCCGGGCGGGGGTCTCCGCGTCGATCGCGGAGAGGATGCTGCGCTCCAGCCCGGAGCGCTCGCAGAGGGTGCGGATCAGCCGGGAGCCGACGCCCTGGCCCTGGTACTCGGGCAGCACGTGCAGCTCGGTGACGGCGAACACGTCGTCCAGCCAGGCGTCGTGGCCGCGCGCGTCCAGGTAGGGCTCGATCACCGTGCTCCACCAGTGGTCGCGCTGGTTGGGCATCCCGTAGCCGAAGCCGACCAGCCGACCGCCGCTCATCGCGCCGAGCGCGATCACCCCGGGCTGGTGGGCGTGCCGGCCGACGATGTGCAGCCGGACGGCGACCTCCTCGGCCGTCAGGCCGAACGCCACCGCCTGGACCTCCAGCGCCTGCGGCGCCCAGGCCGCAAGGTCGATGGCCTCGATCGTCACCCCGGTCAGCTGATCCATGCCTCGGACGTTACTACCCGTGGGCCGCCGGCGCGGGCGAAGATCGGAACCGAACTCCCGGGGGGCGGGCTCAGAACAGCACGCTCATGAACGCGCCGACCTCGCGGAAGCCGACCCGCCGGTAGGCGGCCCGGGCCCGCAGGTTGAAGTCGTTGACGTAGAGCGAGACCACCGGGGCGATCTCGCGCAGCGCGAGGTCGAGGACGGCGGCCATGCCGGTCTCGGAGAGGCCCCGGCCCCGGTACCCGGGGGCGACCCAGACGCCCTGGACCTGGCAGGCGCCCTCGGTGACGGCGCCGATCTCGGCCTTGAAGACGACCTCGCCGTCCTCGGTGAAACGCGCGAACGACCGCCCGGCGGACACGAGTTCGGCGACCCGGGCCTGGTAGAGCAGGCCGCCGTCGCCGGCCAGCGGGGAGACCCCGACCTCCTCGGTGAACATCGCCACGCAGGCGGGCATCAGCGCGTCGATCTCCTCCCGCCGCACCCGCCGCACCAGCGGGTCCGGCGCGATCTCGGCGGAGGGCACGGCGGTGGCCAACAGCGGCTGGTGGGCGCGGACTTCGCGGGCCGGGCCCCAACTGCGCTCCAGCAGCGCCCAGAAGGCGGCGGTGGCCCCGGCCGGGCCGACGATCGAGGAGCAGCGGCGGCCCTGCCGACGGGCCCGCTCGGCGAAGGCCGCGACGGCCTCCGGCCCGGCGTCGACCAGGACGAGGTTGGCCCCGGCGTAGCAGAGCGCGGCGAGGGCACCGTCCCCGTCGTACCAGCCCCACATCTCGCCGCCGAGCCGCCAGGGGTCCAGGCCGACGGCCTCGACCCGGGTGGCGACGAAGGAGTTGGCGACCGGGTCGCGGTGGAGGATCTCCAAGGCGTCCGCGAGGTCGGGGGGCTCCAGCACGCGGGTGGTGGCCAGGGCGCGGGCGGCCTGGAACGAGCCGGGGAGCATCACACCTCGATCGAGCATCGAGACAGCACCTCACTGAGACGAATCTGGCCGCACCCTACTCCGTGGCCCCACCCGGCTACGACCGTGGCCCCACCCGACTACGGCCGCGGGGGGGGGGGGGGGGGTGCGTGACGACGTCGCCGACGATGCCCGCACGGGCCCGGGCGGCATCCTGCTGTCCGGCATCCCCGCCCCTCTCCCCCCCCCCC
>NZ_JBHVWW010000101.1:0-17585 GCF_042882025.1 Kitasatospora sp. NPDC058243 | reverse complement strand
AACACACCCGAGGAAGACGCGTCTTCTCCCCCTCTTCTCTGTGCCCCCCCCGGGTGGCGGTTGGGGCCCCACGAGGTGGGGGCGGGGGGGCCGGCAAAGAGCGGCCCCCCCCGCTTCCGGAAGACTGCGCGCGGCGCACCGCGCGGACCCTGCGTGGTCAGTCGGCGGCGACGACGGTCGGCGTACCGGCCTCGACGCCCGCCTCCTGCATCTGCTCGGCGAGCTTGAGCGCCTCCTCGATCAGGGTCTCGACGATCTTCGACTCGGGGACGGTCTTGATGACCTCGCCCTTGACGAAGATCTGGCCCTTGCCGTTGCCGGAGGCGACGCCGAGGTCGGCCTCGCGGGCCTCGCCCGGGCCGTTCACGACGCAGCCCATGACGGCGACGCGCAGCGGCACCTCCATGCCCTCCAGGCCGGCGGTGACCTCCTCGGCCAGCTTGTAGACGTCGACCTGGGCGCGGCCGCAGGACGGGCAGGAGACGATCTCCAGGCCGCGCTGGCGCAGGCCGAGCGACTCCAGGATCTGGTTGCCGACCTTGATCTCCTCGGCCGGCGGGGCGGAGAGGGAAACCCGGATGGTGTCGCCGATGCCCTCGGCGAGCAGCGCGCCGAAGGCCACCGCGGACTTGATGGTGCCCTGGAAGGCCGGACCGGCCTCGGTGACGCCGAGGTGCAGCGGGTAGTCGCAGGCGGCGGCCAGCTGGCGGTAGGCGTTGATCATCACGACCGGGTCGTTGTGCTTGACCGAGATCTTGATGTCGCGGAAGTCGTGCTCCTCGAACAGCGAGCACTCCCAGAGCGCGGACTCGACCAGGGCCTCGGGGGTGGCACGGCCGTACTTCTCCAGCAGGCGCTTGTCGAGCGAGCCGGCGTTGACGCCGATCCGGATCGGCACGCCGGCGCCCCGGGCGGCCTTGGCGATCTCGCCGACCTTGTCGTCGAAGGCCTTGATGTTGCCCGGGTTGACGCGGACCGCGGCGCAGCCGGCGTCGATCGCGGCGAAGACGTACTTCGGCTGGAAGTGGATGTCGGCGATCACCGGGATGTGGGACTTCTTGGCGATGATCGGCAGCGCGTCGGCGTCGTCCTGGGTGGGGACGGCGACCCGGACGATCTGGCACCCGGACGCGGTGAGCTCGGCGATCTGCTGCAGCGTGGCGTTGATGTCCGCGGTCACGGTGGTGGTCATCGACTGCACCGAGACGGGAGCGTCACCGCCGACCGGTACGTTGCCGACCATGATCTGCCGGGATACACGGCGCTTGGCGAGCGGCTTGAGCGGCAGGGACGGAATACCGAGCGAGATCGCGGTCATGTGCGCAGGGTTCCCCGGGGTTGAGGTGTGGTCGACCGCCCGGCCAGTGGGACGGCCGAGGCCGGGCGCGCCTGGATCGCGCACCCGGCCTCCACGGTACGGCACGGCGCCGGACCCCAGCACACCCGCCGTACCCGAACGCTCTAGCTGATCTTCACCGGGTTCACCAGGTCGGCGACCATCACCAGCAGGGTGAAACCGATGAAGACGCTGGCCACGACGTACGCCACCGGCATCAGCTTGGCGACGTCGAAGGGGCCGGGATCGGGCCGCTTGAACAGCTGAGCGAATCGGCGGCGGACCGATTCCCAGACCGCGCCCGCGATGTGGCCGCCGTCCAGCGGGAGCAGCGGCAGCATGTTGAACAGGAAGAGCGAGAGGTTGATCCCGGCCAGGAGGTTGACGAACATCGCCACCCGCTGGCTGGCGGGCAGGTCCATGCTCACCAGTTCACCGCTGACCCGGGCGGCGCCGACCATGCCGATCGGCGAGTCCGGGTCACGCGGGGAGTCCCCGACGACGGCGTTCCACAGACCGGGGATCTTGCCGGGCAGCGCGGCCAGCGACTTCACCCCGTTCTCGGCCATGCCGACCATCCGGTCCAGGGACTGCCCGAAGCTCTGCTGGACGACCCCCTGCTTGGGGGTGAAGCCGAGGAAGCCCGCCTGCACGGTCTGGCCCTTGAGCGGCACGCCGTTGCCGTCGTACTTCTGCACGTCGTTGACGGCGATGACGGGCTTGAGGACGAGTTGCTGCCCGCCCCGGTCGACCAGGATCTCGACCTGCTGGCCGGCCGACTTCCGAATGTCCGCCTGGAGCTGGTCGTAGTCGCGGATCCGGTCCCCGCCGAAGGAGAGGACCTTGTCCCCCTGCCGCAGCCCGACCTCGTTGGCGGGGGTCTTGGGCGCGTCCGCGGGGCACACGTCGGTCGGCGAGCCGGCCTTGACCACGCACTGGGCGACCGAGCCGATGGTCGGCACCGCCGTCGAGACGCCGAAGCCCATCATGACCGTCAGGAACAGCCCGAAGGCCAGGACCAGGTTCATGAACGGCCCGGCGAACATGACGATGACGCGCTTCCACGGCTTGCGGGTGTAGAACAGCCGGTGCTCGTCGCCCTCCTGGAGCTCCTCGTAGGAGGCTTCCCGGGCGTCCTCGATCATGGTGCGCCAGGGGGAACTGCTGCGCTTGGTGATCCGGCCGTCCGCACCCGGCGGGAACATCCCGATCATCCGGATGTAGCCGCCCAGCGGGATCGCCTTGAAGCCGTACTCGGTCTCGCCCTTCTTCCGCGACCAGACCGTCGGGCCGAAGCCGACCATGTACTGCGGCACCCGGATGCCGAACAGCTTGGCCGTCGAGAGGTGGCCGAGCTCGTGCCAGGCGATCGAGACGAGCAACCCGACCGCGAAGACCAGGATGCCGACCACCGTCAAAACCATTGCCACCGCTGGCCCTCCGTCATGCCGCTCTGCTCGTCGTCTTGTCTTACCGCAGTCACGCCCAGCCGGACACCCGGTACGGGTGCACCCGGCCGGAAACGGCCCACGCCGTCAACCCGCCGCCGTCAGCCCGCCGCCAGCTCGCGGGCCCGGGCACGGGCCCAGTCCTCCGCGTGCAGGACGTCCTCGACCGTCAGGGAAGTTCCCGGCACGGGCGTGCCGTGCTCGGCGACGACCTTGGCAACAGTGTCCACGATTCCCGTGAAAGCGAGGCGCCCCTTCAGGAACGCCTCCACGCACTCCTCGTTGGCCGCGTTGAAGACCGCCGGCGCGGTACCGCCCAGGGTGCCCACCTCGCGGGCCAGCTCCACCGCCGGGAAGGCCTCGTCGTCCAGCGGGAAGAACTCCCAGGTCGCGGCCTTGGTCCAGTCGCAGCCGGGGGCGGCGTCCGGCACCCGCTCCGGCCAGCCCAGACCCAGCGCGATCGGCATCCGCATGTCCGGCGGGCTGGCCTGCGCCAGCGTCGAACCGTCGGTGAACTCCACCATCGAGTGCACCACCGACTGCGGATGGACCACGACCTCGATCCGGTCGAAGGGCACGTCGTACAGCAGGTGCGCCTCGATCAC
The DNA here is from genome assembly GCF_042882025.1 of Kitasatospora sp. NPDC058243. Classification (NCBI taxonomy): domain Bacteria; kingdom Bacillati; phylum Actinomycetota; class Actinomycetes; order Kitasatosporales; family Streptomycetaceae; genus Kitasatospora; species Kitasatospora sp. NPDC058243. The sequence continues at coordinate 14,196 of NZ_JBHVWW010000101.1, read as the reverse complement.
CTCCAGGCCCTTGTTCACCAGGGTCGCCGAGTTGATCGTGACCACCGGGCCCATCGCCCAGGTCGGGTGCGCCAGCGCGTCCTGCGGCGTCACCCCGGCCAGCTGCTCACGCGTCCGGTTGCGGAACGGACCGCCGCTGGCCGTCACCACCAGCTTGCGGACCTCGGCCCGGGTGCCGCCCGCCAGCGCCTGGAACAGCGCCGCGTGCTCGGAGTCCACCGGCACGATCTGCCCCGGCCGCGCCACCGCCTTCACCAGCGGGCCGCCGACGATCAGCGACTCCTTGTTGGCCAGCACCAGCACCCGGCCCGCCCTCAGCGCGGCCAGCGTCGGCCGCAGCCCGATCGACCCGGTGATGCCGTTCAGCACCGAGTGGCACTCCATCGCGGCCAGCTCGGTCGCCGCGTCCGGCCCCGCCAGCACCGTCGGCAGCGCAGCGCCCGCCGCCTTCGCCGCCAGCGCCGCGCGCAGCGCCGGCTCGGCCGCCGGGTCCGCCACCGCCACCGTGTGCACGCCCAGCCGCAGCGCCTGCTCGGCGAGCAGCTCCACCCGGCCGCCGGCCGCCGACAGGGCGACCACCCGGAACCGGTCCGGGTTGCGGAGCACCACGTCGATGGCCTGGGTGCCGATCGACCCGGTCGAACCGAGGATCACCAGCTCCCGGGGGCCGGAAGGGTCCTGCACGGTGGGCGTGAACCGCAGCTGCGGGTGGGCGAGCGAAGTCATGCGCCCATTGTGTCCTGCCCGGGGCCCTGCACAGGACGCCTCCCGGCAGGACGCCGCCCCGCGCCCCGGGCTGCCGTCGGAGCCATGCGTACCGTCATCGCCGGGGCCACGGACAGATCGCGCCGAAGCTCGCACGGCTGCTCGCCGGCGACGCCACGGTCGAGGAGGCCGTCTCCGTCGCGGGCGGACAGCGCGGCTGGGCCGACCTGGCCCCGGAACGGGCGAAGGGCCCGGTCACCGGACCGGGCCCTTCACTCACGGGTTCGCTCAGAGGTCGAGGCCGCTGAGGACCAGGACCTTCTCGACCGTGTAGTCGTCCATCGCGTACCGGACGCCCTCACGGCCGACACCGGAGTCCTTGACGCCGCCGTACGGCATCTGGTCGGCGCGGTAGGACGGCGCGTCGCCGATGATCACACCGCCGACCTCCAGCTCCCGGTGGGCGCGGAAGGCGGTCTGCAGGTCGTGCGTGAACACGCCCGCCTGCAGGCCGAACGCCGAGTCGTTGACGGCCGCGAAGGCCTCGTCCACGCCGTCCACCCGGTGCAGCGACAGGACCGGGCCGAACACCTCGGCCTTGGCCAGGATCGCGTCCGCGGGCAGCTCCGCCAGCACGGTCGGCGCGTAGGTCGCACCCTCGCGGCCCCCGCCGGCGAGCACCTTGGCGCCCTTGGCGACCGCGTCGTCCACCCAGGACTCCACCCGCTTCGCGGCGTTCTCGTCCACCAGCGGGCCGACGTCCGTCGCGTCGTCGTTCGGGTCACCGGTGACCTGCGCCTTGACCTTGGCCACGACCTTCTCCACCAGCGCGTCGTACACCGACGCGTCGGCGATCACGCGCTGCACCGAGATGCAGGACTGGCCGCCCTGGTAGTTGGCGAACATCGCGATCCGGGTGGCCGCCCAGTCCAGGTCGGCCTCCGAGGACCAGTCGGCGAGCACCACGGCCGCGGCGTTGCCGCCCAGCTCCAGGGTGCAGTGCTTGCGCGGCACCGAGTCCATGATCTGGTAGCCGACCTTGTCCGAACCGGTGAACGAGATCACCGGCAGGCGCTCGTCCTGCACCAGCGCCGGCATCCGGTCGTTCGGCACCGTCAGGATGCTCCACGAACCGGCCGGCAGGTCGGTCTCGGCCAGGATCTCGCCCAGCACCATCGCCGACAGCGGCGTCGCCGGGGCCGGCTTCAGGATGATCGGGGCACCGACCGCGATCGCCGGGGCGACCTTGTGGGCGACCAGGTTCAGCGGGAAGTTGAACGGGGCGATCCCCAGCACCACACCGCGCGGGAAGCGGCGCACCACCGCGAAACGGCCCACGCCGCCCGGGTCGGTGTCCAGCCGCATCGTCTCGCCGTTGGTCCGGCGGGCCTCCTCGGCCGCCCAGCGGAAGACCGACACCGCGCGGCCGACCTCACCACGGGCCCACTTGATCGGCTTGCCGTTCTCCGCGGTGATCAGCTGGGCGAGCTCCTCGGTGCGCTCGGCCAGGCGCTTGGCCACGTGGTCCAGCGCGGCGGAGCGGACGTGCGCCGGGGTGGCGGCGAAGACCGGCAGCGCGGCGACGGCGGCGTCCAGCGCCTCCTCGACCTGGGCCTCGGTCGGGATGCTCACCTTGCCGACCAGACGGCCGTCCCAGCTGTTGTGCACCTCGAAGTCGGCGTCGCCGCTCGCCCGTCGGCCGGCCAGCCAGAAATCGTACGTGGTGGTCACCGTGGTACCGGCCCTCTCCTCGTCGTCATCGGGCCCACGGGTGTGGGACCCGAACCCGAGGGTAGGTGGGGCGGCGCACCGACCGGATTGGCCGACTCGGAGCGTTCGCCCCCGACGCTGCTCCATCCCGTCCAGGGCCTCCCGCGCCGAGCCCGGACGGGGCCCTGCCCGGTACGGCTCGGTGCGGCCCGGATGCGACCTACTCCTCGCCGGAGCGCAGCGCCAGCCACAGCTCCATCCGCACGTCGGTGTCGTCCAGCGAACGCCCCAGCAGCTCCTCGACCCGCCGCATCCGGTAGCGCAGCGTGTGCCGGTGCACCCCGAGATCGGCCGCCGCCGCGTCCCACTGCCCGTGCCGGGACAGCCACGCCCGCAGCGAGGCCACCAGATCGCCGCGGGCCGTCCGGTCGTGCTCGCGCAGCGGCCGCAGCAGCCCCTCGGCGAACGCCGTCACCGCGTCCTCGCCGAGCAGCGGCAGCAGCGACCCCGCGCCGACCTCCTCGTGGTCCACCGACCGCCGGCCACCGCGCAGCGCCACCGCCAGCGCCCGCTCGGCCTGCGCGTGCGCCGTCCCCGCATCCTCCAGCGCGGCCGGCGCCGACACGCCCAGCGACAGGCCCTCGTGCTCCTCCACCACGCCCAGACAGGCCCGGTGCACCGCCCCGTTGTCCAGCGCCAACACCATCAGCCGCGCCCCGTGCGCGCCGTCCTCCCGCGCCACCAGCAGCTTCTCGCCCACCCGGGCGCCCGCCTGCTCGGCCCGGTCGCCCAGCTCCCCGAGCGCCTCCGCGGCCTCCGCGTTCGGCCCGGCCCCGGCCACCAGAACCCGTATCGTCCCCTCCGGCATACCGCCGAACAGCCCCAGCGCCACCTGGCGGGCCGTCGCCACCTCGCCCGCCAGCACCATCCGCAGCAGCGCCGCGCCCATCCGCTCCTCGGCCTGGCGCAGCTCGCGCGAACGCTCCAGCGTCAGGGTCAGCAGCGCCACCGCCGCGTTCAGCACGTACCGCTCGGTCGGGGTGATCCGGTCCTCGGTGCCCACCGCCAGGAAGCCCCGGGCCCGCCGGTCCGCCCCCAGCGACTGGACCACCACGTAGTCCTCGTCCGCCGTGTCGATCCCCGGCGCCCGCCCCTGCAACGCTGCGCTCGACGGCGCCGGACGCCGGCGCAGCCGGTCCACCTCCGCCGCCAGCCGCCCCGCCCGGCGCGCCGCCCAGTCCGGCGCCACCACCGACAGCGCCCCCGACCCGTCGTACAGCGCCGCCCAGCCGCCCAGCCGGGCCGCCAGCCGGCGCACCACCGCCGTCGTGCCGTCCTTGCCCAGCGCGGCCCGGGTCAGCTCCTCCTGCGCCTCGAAGGAGGTCGTCACCGCCTCGTACTGCTCCGCGGCCAGCGCCGCCGACACCACCTTGCTGATCGCGATGAACGGCGTCGGCTCCGGCACCCGCAGCAGCGGCAGCCCCCGCTGCGCGGCCGCGTCCACCAGCGGCTGCGGCACCTCCGTGTGCGACAGCCCCACCCCCAGGCCCAGCCCCACCACCCCGGCATCGGCCAGCCGGTGCACGTACGCCTGCAACTGGGCCGCCGTACGGCCCAGCTTGATCCCGGTGGTGAGCAGCAGCTCGCCACCCTCCAGGAACGGCGTCGGGTCGTCCAGCTCGCTGGTGTGCACCCAGCGGACCGGCCGCTCCAGGTGGTCCGCGCCGGCGAGGACCGTCAGATGGAGCGAACTGTTACGGACAACGGAGGCGAGTGTGGGGGGCATGGCACCTTCGGGGGATCGACCTGACCGCGCCGTTGCGGCCGGGCGAGGAGAGGGCAATGGGACAAGTGAGAGTCTCTCCCCCTCATTATGGACGCTCCGGACAACCGGCACTGCCGAATCCACCGTGAAGGCGAGCTTCCGCCCCGCGCCCCGTCAGCCCCGAAGATCCACCAGCAACGGCGGCACCTGCTCCCCCGACACCGCGGTCAACGACACCACCGCATGCCCCGCCGGCAGCGCGTGCGCCAGATCCGACGGCGACCAGCGCAGGCGCTCCACGTCCCGCGTCGTCACCGACTCCGTCTGCGCCGCCGTCCCCGACAACGCCCGCCGCCCCAACCGCCCGGCCCGCCGCACCACGCCACCCGAGGTGTCGGGCGTGTGGGTCACCGCGGTCTCCTGCACCAGGTGCGTCCCCCAGGCCTCCGAGAACAGCCGGCCGTCCCACGGCGCGATCCCCGGGAACGCCATCCGGCAGCCGACCGCGCCGAACAACGGCGCCCGCAGCGCCTCCGGCAGATCCACCAGCGTGCGCAGCAGCAGCACCGCGCCCGCGTTCACCCCCCGCATCCGCTGCACCCCGCGCACGGCGGTCGCGTCCAGCGCCGCCGAGGCGTCGTCCACCACCAGGCCGGCGAACAGCGAACGGTCCGTACGGGCCCCCGCCGCCTGCACGAACTGACCCACCACCAACCGGGACAGCATCCGCGCGGCCTCCGGATGGCTGCGCTCCGGCAGCTTCACCCGCACCCGCAACGGATGGTCCAGCACCCGCATCGCGAACGGGGGCCGCCCCGTGCCGTCCGTCGCGAAGGCGCCCTCGAAGGCCGGCCGGTCCAGCAGCGCCAGCCGGTCCGCCAGCAGCGCCCCGGGATCGTCCGCCCGGCCGCGCTGACGCTCCCGGTGCTCCAGGTCCCGCTCGTACACGGCCAGCCGGCCCGCCACCCCGAGCGCCTTCACCAGAGCCGCCAGCACGTCCGGCTCGCCGGCCAGCAGCGCCCGCAGCTCCCGCACCCCCGGATAGCGGGCGTACGCGGCGTGGAACGGGCCCACCACCTGCTGCAGCGCCGTCCGGGCGTTCTCCGCGCGCGCCGTCAACTCGTCCGGCAGCAGCGCCTCGGCCAGCCGGGCGGCCGCCTCGTCCGGATCCTGCGCCGCACCGTAGAGGTCCAGCCCGTACACCGACGCCGGATCACCGGGCGCGATCACCACGTCGTACCAGGCGTCCGGGCCCAGATCCGCGTCCGCCGCCCCCACCACCACCACACACGCGGTACCGGCCAGCGCCTGCAGACACAGCGCCTCCGCCACCGGCCGCGCCAGCCGCGCCGTCTTCCCCGTCCCCGCCGGACCCACCGCCAGCAGCGACGTGCCCAGCAGCGCCGGATCCAGCGCGAACCCGGCCGCCCGATGGCTCAGCGGGTTCTTCGGCACGTCCTGGGCCGTCCCCAGGCAGACCTGGCCCAGCAGCAGATCGTGCCGCTCAGCCCGGTCCGCCAGCTCCCGCGACTCCGAAGGGTGCGCGAAGGCCGCCCCACCGCGCGCCACCACCTGCTCGACGAAGGCCGGCACGAACGCCGGATCCGCCTGCGCCGACTCCCACGCCCGCTGGATCCGCACGTAGTCGACGTCCCCGACCGCCTCCCGCTCCAGCCGCCCCGCCGCCTCGGCCGCCCCGCCCTGCCGCAGCCCGCCCCACGGGTCCAGCCGCCGCACCACCTGGGCCACCGCCACGCCCTCCTCGGCGGGCTGCTCCTGCGTCACCGCCCGCGACAGCAACGGCGACACGTACCGCCGCCACACCTCGGGCCAACGGCCCATCCGGCCGAAGAGCTTGATGACGAGCGCGGCCACCAGGAGGTTGACGGACACGCCGACCACGGTCACTTCGGTATCGGTGGGATTCTTCACCCAAACCGTCAGCACGATCAGGCGAAGCACCAACTGGGTCCCGTACAGAAACGCGAACCACCCCACCACCGCGTTGAGTCCCGCCCGCAGGAGCAGCGGCCAGGCCGCGACCTGGGCCGCCTCCGCCCGTTCCGGGTCGAGCGGGCGGTAGCCCAGCCGGTAGACGCCGGGTTCGGCTTCCGGGCGCGGGGCCGCGGCCCAGGTGGGGAGGTCGAAGGCGGGGGCCCCGTCGGTGCGGGTGCCGGGCCGTTGGCGGGGCATGGGGGCCGGGGGTCCGGTGGTGGTCCGATCGGTGTGGTGGTGTGCCCCGTCGTGCGCCATGTACGGCCCCGCTCCCTCGCCCGCCCGGCCCGATCGCCGTCGGTGCCGCCATACCCATGCCGCCGTACCGGCGACACGCCCGCGCTCAATGTAGTGGAGCGGGGCCTGCTGGCAGTCGCACTACCCGCGCTGGCCGTGCCGGACAAGTCGGACGGCTCAGTGCTACCGAGTGGCGCATGCCCGGCCGGGGAGGGCGGCCGTAGCCTGCGAAGCACCGAGCCGAGAAGTCTGGAGAACCCCATGAGCGCCGCAACGCCGCTCCCGCAGGAGCGCCGCCTGGTCACTGCGATCCCCGGTCCGAAGTCGCAGGAGCTGCAGGCCCGCAAGCTGGGTGCGGTGGCGGCCGGTGTCGGCACCACCCTGCCGGTGTACGTGTCCCGCGCCAATGGCGGCGTGCTGGAGGACGTGGACGGCAACTCGCTGATCGACTTCGGCTCCGGCATCGCCGTGACGAACGTCGGCAACAGCGCCGAGGCCGTGGTGGCGAAGGCGAGCGAGCAGCTGGCCGCTTTCACCCACACCTGTTTCATGGTGACCCCGTACGAGGGTTACGTGGCGGTCGCCGAGCAGCTGAACGAGCTGACCCCGGGTGACCACGACAAGCGCACCGCGCTGTTCAACTCGGGCGCCGAGGCGGTCGAGAACGCGGTGAAGGTGGCCCGCGCCTACACCAAGCGCACCGCCGTCGTGGTGTTCGACCACGGCTACCACGGCCGTACGAACCTGACCATGGGCCTGACGGCGAAGAACATGCCGTACAAGCAGGGCTTCGGCCCGTTCGCCCCGGAGATCTACCGGGTGCCGGTGGCCTACCCGTACCGCTGGCTGACGGGTGCGGAGAACTGCGCCGCCGAGGCCGCCGCGCAGGCGATCGAGATCATCAACAAGCAGATCGGCGCCGAGAACGTCGCCGCGATCATCATCGAGCCGATCCAGGGCGAGGGCGGCTTCATCGAGCCGGCCAAGGGCTTCCTGCCGGCGATCGTGGAGTACGCGAAGGCGAACGGCATCGTGTTCGTCGCGGACGAGATCCAGACCGGTTTCTGCCGTACCGGCCAGTGGTTCGCCTGTGAGGACGAGGGCATCGTCCCGGACCTGATCACCACCGCGAAGGGCATCGCCGGCGGTCTGCCGCTGGCGGCGGTGACCGGTCGCGCCGAGATCATGGACGCCGCGCACGCGGGCGGCCTGGGCGGCACCTACGGCGGCAACCCGGTGGCCTGTGCGGCCGCGCTGGGCGCCATCGAGACGATGAAGGAGCAGGACCTCAACGGCAAGGCGCAGCGGATCGGCGAGATCATGCTGGGCCGCCTGCGGGCGATGCAGGAGAAGTTCGACATCATCGGCGAGATCCGCGGCCGCGGCGCGATGATCGCCGTCGAGCTCGTGAAGCCGGGCGGCAAGGAGCCGAACGCGGAGGCCACCGCGGCCATCGCGAAGGCCTGCCACGCCGAGGGCCTGGTGGTGCTGACCGCCGGCACCTACGGCAACGTGCTGCGCTTCCTGCCGCCGCTGGTCATCGCGGAGCATCTCCTGGCCGAGGGCCTGGACATCCTGGAGGGCGCTTTCACCGCCGTCTGAGCGGTGTCGCCCGTCAGGTCGTGAACCCCCTCCGGAGGGTTGTCCGGACAGCGCTGAACGGCCCGTGGGGACCTCTGGTCCTCGCGGGCCGTTCGGTTGTCACCGGCCGGTCGGACGGGCCCGACGCCCGGTCGGGCCAGGTCGTCGGGGCTCCCGGAGGGCCGCCCGGGGCGGGGTGAAGATGATGTGGGGAATCGCTGAAGGCGCTCGGCGCGGAAGGGCTGTTGACGTAGTGTCATCACCGATGGACAGCGAGCCGCAGCCATGGGCGGAGCCGCTTGCGGGGTCGCCCCCGACGGCGGGCCCGCATGCGTGCCGCGAGGACAACCAGGCCGCCCCGGGAGGGGTGGCGCCCACCGAAGACCGATCGACCGACCGTCCGACCCACACCCCCCGGGGCGCACGGAACGGCGATCATCAGAGCCGCCCCGGAGCTCTCCCCCCTGCTCCGGGGCGGCTGTCCGGCGTTCCGGGCCGGGCGGCCCGTTCGGTGGCCGTGCCGCTGACGGCGGTGGTCGTCCTGTTGTTGGTGTCGTGGCAGGTGGCGGCGGACGGCCCGCTGCTCGGATGGGACCGCGCGGTCCGCGGAGCCGTCCGGAGCGCCCACCGGGACCACCCCAGCGTGCTGCTGGACCAGCTGGGCCAGGTCCTGTCCGACCTGGGCGACAGTGTGCCCGCGATCCCGGTGCTGCTGACGGTCGGCGTGCTGGCCGCGTGGCGGTGGCGCCGGACGGGGGCGGCGGGGCGCTGGTGGCTGCCGCTGCCGGTGGCGGCGCTGACCGCCGGACTGATCCCGCTGCTGGTGGTGCCGGCCAAGGCGGCGTTCGCCCGGCCGGGCCCGCTCGGTGATCCGCTGACGCCGGGGCAGTGGGGCTGGTACCCGTCCGGGCACACCGCCACCGCGTCGCTCTCGTACGGGGTGGCGGCGCTGCTGCTGGTGCGGGTGGCGGGGCCGTGGGCGGCGCGCCTGCTGACGGCGGGCGCGGTGCTGCTGGCGGTGGGCGTCGGCGCGGGGCTGGTGTGGAGCGACTTCCACTGGCTGCTGGACGTGGTGGCCAGCTGGTGCCTGGCCGCCCTGGTGCTGTGGGGGCTGGCCCGGTGGCTGCCCCGGCCGGGCGGCGGGGGCGGCGGCGGTCAGGCCTCGGGGTCGTCGTTGCGGTGAACGAGGCCGGTCTCGCCGTTGTCGCGGTGCCATTCGATGACGAGTTCGTCGCGGGCGCCGAAGCGGACGAGGTGGCGGCCGACGACGTCCTCCAGGCCGGGCAGGTTCTCCCGCTCGCCCTCGACGGTGAGCAGCAGCGCGTCGGGCTGGGCTTCCAGGGTGGCGGTGCCGGCGCCGAAGACCAGGGTGCCGCAGCCGGTCTCCTCGGAGAAGGTTGCCTCGATCTTGCGGCCCATGTGGGCGGCGAGCTGCTTGGCGTAGCGGGTGGGGCGGTCGGTGGTGACGCGGGCTTCGGAGCGGGGCACGGGCCCTCCAGGATCCTGGGAGGGAACTTAGGGTCCCCTCAGTTGGAGCTACGCTAACCCAGGTACTGAGCCAAGCTCAACATTTTTTCTCCGGGTGCCGTCCGCTGTCGGCCGCCGGCCCCGGACCGGCCGATACCCTGGGGCGGACGCCTGCCGAGGAGACCGCCGATGACCACCACGCCGACCGACCCGGCGGACCCCTCCCCCGGCCCGCCCGGCGCCCCTGCCGAGGCGACCGCCTCGGACACCACGGCTTCGGACGCGGCCTCGGACACCGCCGCCTCGGACACCACGGCCTCGGACACCGCCGCCGAGCTGGCCGACACGATGACCAGGGCGATCAAGCGGATCCGTCGGCAGACCGGGTGGCGGCTGGAGCCGTACGGCATCACCCCCGGCCAGGCCCGGGCGCTGAACACCCTGGCCCACGCGCCCGGCTGCGAGCTGCCGGACCGCGCGATGCGGCTGAGCGACCTCGCCGAGCGGCTGCACATCGCCCCGCGCTCGGCGACCACCGTGGTCGACGCACTGGAGGAGGCCGGCCTGGTCGAGCGCAGGCCCGATCCGGCCGACCGGCGGGCGGTCCGGATCCTGCTGACCGAGGCGGGCCGCGCAGCGGTGGAGCGGATCGGGCAGGTCCGGCACGAGGTGGCCCAGGAGTACTTCGGCGAGGTCGGTCCCGACGAGCAGGAAGTGCTGCTGCGAGTGCTGCGCGCCGCCGAGGCCCGCTTCCTCGCAGCCGGTCCACCACCGCGGACGGCACCCCCGGGCGCAGCGCGCTGACGCGGGAGCGGTCGGCTGCGCTGGGCGGCCCGCCGCGTTAGACCCCGTCCCGGCCTGCCCTGCCGGGCCTAGGTGGCGAGGCCGATCACCAGCCACATGAACCCCACCCCGGCGACGGTGCAGAGCAGGGTGCTGCGGGAGGGGTGCGGGCTGTGGGCCTCCGGGAGGATGTCGGAGGTCGCCAGGTAGAGCAGGAACCCGGAGAAGAAGCCGAGGTAGAGGCCGAGCAGGTGCTCGGGGATGGTGAAGGCCAGGGTGATCGCGGCGCCGGACACCGGGGCCAGCGCGTCCGCCGCGAGAAGCGTCAGCGCCCGCCGTCGGTTGTTCCCGTAGAGCCGGGTGATCGTGTACGTGTTGAAGCCGTCGGCGAAGTCGTGGGCGACGACGGCGATGGCGACGACCGTTCCGACCGTGGTGCCGGCCTGGAAGGCGGCGCCGATCGCGAAGCCGTCCATCACGCTGTGCCCGACCAGGGCCAGCGCGGCGGTCAGGCCGACGCCCTGGCGCCCGGCGTGGTGGGCGTGCGCGTGCTGGTGGCCGTGGGTGTGCTCGGCGTACTCGCTCTCGTGGCCGCGGTGGATGGCGACCGCGCGTTCGACCACGTGGATGGTGAGGAAGCCGACCGCGAACATCAGCAGCGCCTGCGGCACGCCGTGCACCTCGTCCGGTGCCTGGCGCATGGCCTCGGGCAGCAGGTCGAAGGCGACCACGCCGAGCATGAGGCCGGCGGCGAAGCCGAGCACGAGGTGGCGGCGGTCGCCGGTGCGCTGGGCGACGAAGCCGCCGATCAGGGTCATCAGGAACGCCCCGGCGGCGACCAGGACGGCGGTCACCGGGCCGCCTCCGGGTGGGTCGATCCGCCGTGCGGGCGCCGGCGGGTGCCGCCGTGTGGTCTGCCGGGCGCTCTGCCCATTCCTCTCCCCCTGGGGTCCGCCCGTGGCCGGGCCGACCGCCGACCGTATCGGACGACCGTTCGACGGTGATCGCCCGGGGTGCCGCTGCTCCGCCGGTGCCCGTTCCCCAGCCTCGGGTCGGGTGCAGGGGCGCGCCCGCCGGGCGGTCCGTCGGGGTGAGCTGCGAAGACGGGGACGGGGACGGGGACGAGGGTGGGGACGGGGACCGGAGGTGGGGTCAGCGGCCGGCGGCGAGGGGCAGGCCGAGGTGGGTGCGGGCGAGTTCGCTCACGCCGTCGCCGTCGACCAGGTGGATGTGGCGGTGGCTCTCCTCGCCCGTGAGGTCGAGGGCCTCGTCGGCGAAGCGGCCGGTGGTCAGCCGCAGGCCGCGCTCGGCGGACTCCTCCTGAACGGCCTCGGCCAGGGTGACGATCTCCTCCGCGCTGACCGGCGCGGCGCCCCGGGAGGCCCAGACCACCCAGCGGCCGGGCAGCGCACTGCCCGGGGCCCCCTCGCCGGTGGCGACCAGTCCGGCCGGGCCGCGCAGCCGCACGCTCCACTCGGCGAGCCCGCCGCGGGTGAGCAGGTCGCGCACCAGCTGGGCGAACTCGTTCGCGGACAGGTCGGGTGCGGCCGGTACGGCGGCACCCGCCTGCGCGGCGGGCTGCACGCCCACGCGGCCGTACGGGTCCGGGGTGACGGCGGCGCCGAGCTGGCGCAGCCGGACGAGCGCCTCGTCCTGCTCGGCGTCGGCGTAGACGCCTTCGTCGTCGCGCTCCTCGTACGGGGTGGCGGGCGGCAGCAGCCGGGTGCGGGCCAGTGCGTCGCGGTCGGCGTCCACGCTGACCAGGCACAGCGGCTCGGCGGTGCCGGACTCGCGCAGCCAGCCGTTGAGCACGACGCCCGCGAGTATCTCGTCGGTGTCGACGGCGTCGGCGGCCTGGAGGGCGCGCAGGGCGAGCCGGGCGACCAGGCGCAGATAGTCGGTGGCCCGGTCCGCCGGCGGGCGCGGGACCGGGACGATGTCGCCGTCCGGGGCGAGCCGGTAGCCGGTGAGCGAGGGCACCAGGTCGAGCGGCGGCAGGTCGAGGTCCAGCACGGCGGTGCGGGTGAGCGGGCGGAAGACCGCCCGGCAGGGGGCGGGCAGGTCCTGGGTGGCGGTCTCGGCCGCGGCGAGCGCCCGCTCCAGCAGTGACTCCACGGCGGCCGGCTCGGACAGCCGGTAGGCCCGTCGGCACTCCTCCAGGCTCTCGTTGTACTCGCGCACGGCTCGGGCCCGGGCCTCCTCGGCCGCCTCGTGGACGCGCCGGGACTCGTCTGCGGCCGGGTTGTCGGCCTCGGCCCGGCGGGTGCGCCACTCGCGCAGGGAACGCTGGTGGGCCAGCCGGGCCTGGGCGAGTTCGCGCTGGTAACCGGAGTCGAGCAGGCGACGGGCCGGGGCGCCGTCGGGGTCGGCGGTGGCCGGCCCGGCGGGCGCGAAGTCCGCCCAGCGGGGCTCGGCCTCGCTGCCGGTCTGCGGCCCGTCGGCCGGGTAGGGGCGGGGCTCGTAGTGGCGCAGCTGGCTCTCGAAGTCCATGGCCGAGACGGGCAGTGCGGTCCGCCGGAGCAGGTCGGCCAGCCGGTCGTGCTCGGCCTGGACGGTGAGCGTGCGGTGGTGGGTCAGGGCGGCGGCCCGGCCGTGGGCGGCGATGGACTCCTCGGGCTCGGCCGGGCCGCCGCTGGACACACCACCGCCGGACCCGCCACCACCGGACGCGCCGTCATCGGGCATGCCGTCACCGGGCGTACCGGGGGCGACCGGGCCGGGGTCGGCGGCGTCCGGGTCCAGGCCCTGACCCTGTCCCTGTCCCTGGTCGGTGTTGAACTCTCTGAAGACCGAGGCGAGGAAGCCCGGCCGGGGGAACTGGACGGTGGCGGTGCCGTCGGGCTGGCCGTCTGCTGAGTGCTGCATCGGTCGTCGTTCCCCCATGCTCGTCCGGCGCCTGCCCGGGGCGGCCGGCGACCCTGCGGCCCGCCCCTGCCGGACATTGTCCACCGAACGGGCGGCAGTGGTCAGCCCAGCCTCTCAGTTGGTCCGGGTGTTGGTCAGGTGCAGGCCGATGTAGCCGACATAGATCCGGCCACTGCCCGAGCAGTCGTCCAGGTAGTGCAGCCGGGGCGCGGTACGGCCGCCGCCGATCCGCAGGTGTGCGCCCATGAAGGCGCGCCGGGAGGCGTCCACGCTCTCCGGGACGGGCAGCATCCGCTCGCGCTTCCACTTGGTGTGGCTGAACACCGTCCGGGACTCCCCGCGCACCGCCTTGCGGGGCGGGAAGTGGTGGCAGCCCTCCGGGGTGTGCTCGCACCACTGCTTGAAGTCGCCGCCGGCCGCGCCGCGGACCGCCGCCTCGGCGTACTCCTGAAGGGCGGTCAGCCCGTCCCAGGCGAGCCGGGCCCAGCCCGCGCCGGAGCACCGGAGCCCGTCCAGGGCGAGCGCGTTCTTCTGGTCACCGGTGAAGGTCAGCAGCGTGAACTCGTCGATCCTGGCCATGAGTTCGGTGAAGGTCTCCGGTTTTCCGGGCCGGGCGGACGGCTTGGCGGCGAAGTGCCCGGCGGCGCCCTGGAGGATGCAGTGGCGCCCGGTGAGGGCGCGGGAGCCGGCCCGTACGTGGCCGTCCCGGCCGTCGTGGCGCTCGCGGAGCTCCGGACGGTCGCGGCCCTCATGACCCTCGCGGCCGTCCTGCTTGTCCCGGCTGTCCCGACCCACGCGGTTGTCCCGGCGCTCGTGCCGCAGGGTGCGCCGGACCCGCTCCAGCTCGTCGGCCCTGGCCTGCTGCTCGGCGCGGTCCTGCTGCTCCTCCCGGACGAGCGCGGCCAGCTCGGCGCGGGCGGCGGCCTGGTCCCCGGCCGGGCTGACGGCCGCGCGGGGCGGCGCCGGGGCGACCCGCAGCACCGGGACGGCCGCCAGCGGGGGCGGCAGCGGCAGGTCGGCGGCGAGCCGGCGCGGCTCGCGGGCGAGCAGCCCGGCCGCGCGGAGGAGGTCCTGCTATATTAGCCACA
>NZ_JBHVWW010000100.1:0-25362 GCF_042882025.1 Kitasatospora sp. NPDC058243 | reverse complement strand
GCCCTCCTGGCCACCTGGACCGGCGCCTGCTCGATATGCGGCCAACCCGCACCAACCCCCGACCCCCACCATAGGACCTAACAAAGCCCTACTAGAGGTCGACGGCCGTCACCGTTCGGCAGCCCCGTAGCCGTGTGGGCGAGCCGCCCGGTTCTGGCCGTGCAGCCGGCCCCGCATCAAACGAGCCCAGCCGGTCGCCGGCAACGGACAGCTCCGCGGCCATAGCCCGCGAACTCCGCCTCTCCGCAATGGCATAGCGTCCGTCAGCGCCCTCCGCGCGTCTGCCTGACGGGCTGGATGTACCGTGCCCATCGCGCACGGTGCCAGCGAACGTACTCCAGGCCGACGTCATGGCCGGGCTCCGTTTCCAGACGCTGCCGCACCGTGCCGGTCACCGTTTCCACGACGCGCAGGTCGTCGGTCAGGTAGAGGCCGCCCTGGTCGAACTGCGTGTGGCAGTTCGGGCACAGGCACAGGACGTTGCCGGTATAGTCGGGTCCGCCTTGGCTCAGCGGGCGGATATGAGCACCTTCGCTGATCGTCTGGCGTGGTCCCGGGATTCCCAGGACGCTGCCGCACATCTGGCACTGGTTGCCGTACCAGTCCTTGACGTCCTGAACGACCGCCCCGTCACGCCTGACCCGGCCCTTCCTGTCCCTTACCCCGCTGGCGGGCACCGCGGCAGGCGCGCTGACGGCATGGAGACCACCCGGCGGGAACAGTTCTCCCAGCGGCAGGGCCTGCGGCGAGCCGGTCGCGGTCCGGACCTGCCCGCCGATCCCGTCGAGAATGCCGCCGACGAGGTCCAGGGCATCAGGGCAGAGCAATCGGGCCCGATCCCGGCCGGAACGAGCAACCAGGGACCACGCCGCTTCGATGTGGCCGCCGGTGATCACGTCCGTGTCCTCGGCGAGGGCTAGCGCTGCCGCGATCCGGTGGGTGTGGGCGTCCAGTCGGACGAACTGGTCCTCCGGCAGGGACTCCTGGTCGTCGAAGCGAGCAGCGCTGAGCTGGACCGGCCAGAACTTCGCGGCGGCCTCACCCGTCATCGTGAACTGCACCTGCTGGTGCGACAGGCTGTCGTAGATCCGGGCGAGGCCCTCGACGGCCTGGGAAGCCACCGGCACTATCCGGCGGCCAGGGAGCGCGGCGCCGGGGATTACCGTTTTCCGGCGGAAGACCAGGAATCTGCTGGAGGAGGCCGCTTCCGTCTGTGCTCTGTACCTCCAGTCGCCCGCCGGCATCTCCCACAGCACCCCGATCCTGGGGGCCTCCCCCGCCTGGCCGCCCGCGCGCGAACGACGCTGATGTTCGAGGTTGCGGTACTCGTCGCCGTCCCAGGCCGTACGCAACGCGTACGCGAGGGAGTCATCGGAAAACGTCCTCGACGGGCGGTGCTTGACAGGGCTGCCGGTGAGCAGCAGAGAGAAGCCGGTGCCGGGGCGGGTACTCCGGGCGGACCGGCGCCAAGCGGCCCGCAGCCTGTCCGCTGTGGTGATGTCGTGGTGGCTGGTGAGCCGGCGAAAACGGCTGGAGTCCATACCGGCTGTGGCCAGGGCCGTGACCAGTGGAGGCCGGGCGTCGTCGGCCAGGAAGGCTCCCCACACCAGACAAGGCCATTCCATGTGGCCGACCGGCAGGACCGCCGAGGGGGCCACGGCGGCCGCCCACCAGCACAGGGCCGCCGCATAGACGTCCTCGGTGTGGATACCGTCCTGCAGCCCTGCCTGCCGCGCGATATCTCCCAACGGACCGCACATCACCACATCCGACACTGCGCCCTCCCCTTGTCTGCCATGCCACCAGGCCCTGGTGAACATCTATCACCCGTCACCGACAGAAGCCGTCCGGCGGCTGTCTCTCGTCCGGAGGCCCCCGTGGTCCCGGACGGCGACCGCAGCCGGGGACGCATCGGGCCCGGGACAAGACCGGCGTCGAGCGATCCCCGGAGATCCCAGACGGGCAGCGAGAAGCACCACCAAGCCGACGGCCGACACCGGAGTGCCAAGGAAGGCTCTTGTGTCAGGCCCGGCAGCAGGACTCGCCCGGATGACTGTCGATCGCGGCCAGCAGGTCCTGAGCCGCTACTCGCACCGCAGGGTCGCTGTCGTGGGTGAGCCGGTCCGCTGTCGGTCGGCGGCTCAGCACGGCCTGGTGGGCTTCCAGTTGCACCTTCGGCTGCCGCGGATTGCCGTGTTCGAGGATCGTCTGCAGCAACTCGATCACCCCGGCCCGCGACGTCACGGTCTCGGTGACCGCGAGGTCCCACAGAAAGGGAGCAGCGGCGGCAGTCGCATCGAAGACCGCCAACTCGCCGATCCACAGGGCGAGATCGCTCAGGGCTGCCGCACTCGCGAGGGCGTCGCCCCATGCGATCCGCGACAGCACGCCGGGAACATCTGCCGCAGATCCATAGGCATGCTTCAACTCGTCCCAGCGCACACGGCTTACGCCCTTGAGAATCGTCCCCACCCAAGCACTCCAGTCCACTCGTCAGACCCATGGCCCGGTCGGACTCATTCCACCTCGCCGACCGCCATGACCGCGAGTCCGGGCCGACACGACGCATAGGCACTCTCCGCGGGCGAGGCCGACGCCGTGGTGGAGAGCGCGAATGCCGTCATGGCCAGTCCAGCGCATCCAGATGGCGCCGTCCGCCGGCGGGCAGTCGAGGACCGTCCGGCCCAGGGCCTGGTCGGCTGGCATCGGGGCTACTGTTCACACCGGCCAGCGGAACGTTTCCCCCCACACCCGCACCCCCCAACCGGGCCGACGGCGGCTGGTCGACCCGACCGGGCCGCTCCCCCGTCGCGTGGTGCTGATCCTCCCTTCTCCACTTGCCCACTGACATCCAGCGGGGCCACCCCGGAGGCGGACAGGTCCTTGGTGAGCACACGAGCGCCGCCAGCCTGTAGTCCTCGGACAGGGGCCAGTTGTCCGCCCTCATGATCGGCACCAGCCCGGCCTGGACGGCACGGTCCTTGGGACCGCGTGGGTCAGCACGCGGCATCGGGGCCGAATCCCGCTTCCGCGCTGCAGCGCAGAATGGCGCTCCTGACGTCGCCGGCAGGAATTCGTCTTGGCGGGCAAGCCATTGCTCTCAGCCGGCAACAGGACAAGATCAACTCTTGATCCGAGAAGGACAGCCTTGCCGAAGACCTCGCCCGCGAACTCCAGGGTCGGAACCTGCCAGCACGTGATCAGCCGCCGCTCCGAGCCGCCTTCACGAGTCCGGGCCCTGAACTGGGCACTGCCAGTCGGCTGCATCGATCGCGTTGCCCAGCATGTCATTGAGGTGGAAGCAGTGGCCGTTGGCCCACACCGTGACCGAATCCCGCCGATGGTCGACCTGGAAGGGCTCGTCCCCACGCAACGTCCCGGACCAGGAACCGTCGCCTGCTGGTGAGTGAGTGACAATGGCGCGGGTCTGCCCCGGCGGAATCCGGTAGGTATCCGCCCAGGGCTCCACGGCCAGCTTCAGCGGCGCTTCACCGTCGTTTCCGACCAGCAGCCGCGCAGTTCCCCCAGCGAACATCTCCACCTCTTCTTGCCCTTGAGGGCGGTCTCACACGCAAACACCGTCCACAGGCGTACGCGGCCTGATCCTCACACACGTGATCACGTGTTCCAAGCCACCACCGAACTTGATCGAGCGGCTTCGGTGCCGTTCGCCTGACATCTGTTGGGTGGTTCCGGTAGCCCTGGGGGCGTGAGATACGCACACGGTGGCGGGTTGACCGACGCTGGGAGGGCCGCAAGGGAGCGGGTCCGGCTTCAGGCCGTGGAACGCTTCGCAGGAGGGCAGAAGAACCGGGAGATCGCCGCCTCGTTGCGGGTCAGCGAGCGGTCCGTAAAGCGCTGGCGCCGGCAGTGGTGCGAGCGCGCAGTGGACGCTGACCGTCGCGCTGCTCAGCAGCGCCGTCGCCACGCCGGTCCTGGGCCGGCTCGGAGCCGGCCCGCACCGGCGGGCCACGATCCTCGCCACGCTGGCGGTCGTCGTCGCCGGCAGCGCGCTCACCGTGCTGCCGCTGCCGTTCGCGTGGCTGCTGGCCGGCAGGGCGGCCCAGGGCGTCGGGCTCGGGCTGACGGCGCTGATGATGGGCGTGGCCCGGGACCACCTCCCCGAGGAGCGCAGCGCGGCCGTGATCGCCCTGATCTCGGTGGTCTCGATCATCGGGGCCGGCGTCGGCTACCCACTGGCCGCACTGCTCGCCGAGCTCGGCGGGGTACGGGCCGCCTACGGCCTCGGCCTGGTCGTCACCGCCGCCGCCCTCCTGACCGCGTGGCACTCCATGCCCGAAGCCCCCGAAGACCGCTCCGCCCACGTGGACGTGGCAAGCGCGGTCGTCCTGGCCGCTGCGCTGCTCCTGGTGCTGTTCCTCGCCGGCGAACGGAATCTGTGGAGCCGGCACCTCGCCGTGGTGGCAGGCCTCGCCGTCGTCGCGGTGGTGCTCCTCTGCGTCTGGGCCGTCATCGAGCTGCGCAGCACGACGCCCCTGGTCGATGTGCGGGCGGTGCGGCACCCGGCGGCCGCCGGGGCGAACCTCGCCATGTTCGTCGGCGGGATCGGCATGTACCTCCTGCTCACGCTCATCACCCGGTACGCGCAGACGCCGCACGACGCCGGCTACGGCTTCGGGCTGACGACCTTCGTCGCCGGGCTGGTCCTCATCCCGTTCTCGGTGCTGGGGTTCGTCGCCGGCAAGCTCACGCCGCGGGTCCGGACGCGGAACGCCGACCCCCTGCTCCTGGCCGGCAGTGCCGTCGTGGTCGGCGGCGGGTTCGCCCTGTTCGCGGCGGCCCGGTCGGACCTGACCGAACTGTTCGCGGCGATGGGCGTGCTCGGCTTCGGCGTCGGCGGCTTCTCGGCCGTGATGCCCGGCGTCATTCTGGCCGTCACCCCGAGGAGCGAGACGTCGAGCGCCATGAGCTTCAACTACGTCGTCCGCAGCGTCGGGTACTCCCTGGGCAGTGCCATCGGCGGCCTGATCCTCGCCGCGGGCACCGGCCCCGGCCGCCTCTTCCCCGACGACAGCGTCTACACCACCGCGGCGCTGGTCGGCATCGGTGCCATGGCGATCACGACGCTGACAAGCCTCGCTCTCGCCCGCCGACGCTCGTCCGAGACCAACCCGTAAGTCAGATGCACCATCCCAACACTGGAGGTTCCATGCCCAAGGGGTACTGGGTCAGCGTCTACCGCACCATTTCAGACCCTGAGAAGCTGGCTGCCTACAACAAGCTGGCCGGTCCGGCCGTCAAGGCCGGGGGCGGACGGGTCCTCGCCCGTGACAGTCGGGTCGTCGCACACGACGCCGGAATCGCCGAGCGCACCATCCTGATCGAGTTCGACAGCTTCGAGCAGGCCGTCGCGGCCCGCGAGAGTGCGGCCTACCAGGAGGCGCTGGTCGCCCTCTCCGACGGCGTCGAGCGCGACTTCCGCATGGTCGAAGGCATCGACTGACCGAGGTCCAGTCGATCTTCACTGAAGATCCACCGTCCTGGTTTCCGCTGGTGCGGCGGGGTTCGTGGGTGCTCGTGCTGGTCGTGGGCGGCGGTCTTCGGTCTTGATCGCCTGTCAGCGGTCGAGTTCGAGGTTCGTCAGGACGAGCAGAGCGCGGAGCAGGCAGCAGCCCGTCACGCGGCCGTGGGTCAGCCTTCGACAGGGCGGGTCGATGTGGGCCGACGGTTCAGCTCGACGCGAGTGTGCGCTGGTGGTCCCCGGTCAGCGGCGGCCGGTGGCCAGGATGACGAGGAACTGGCCGCCGCCCGCCTCGATGTCGGCGGTCACCGGCAGCCCCGGCGCTAGTCGGGAGAACCGGTCCACCAGCCAATCCGCCGCTTCCTGGGCGTCCTGCCTGGTCGGACAACGGCCCACCATCTCGCGGCCGCCCTTGCGCTCCAGCCTCGCGGCAACGGTGATCAGCGGCGCGGGTTCGGCCACGTACAGGCGGTCCGGCCAGGCGATGACCACCTTGACCGCGCCCTTGCGGCTGTTGCACCCGCGGTGCGCGAGCCGCTCGGCGACCTTGGCCTTCCGGTCGGCGGTCCGACTGTCAACGCTGGGCCCCCTGGGATCGTTCACCGACTTGTCGGGGTCGACCGGTTCGTCGCACACCCAGCATCGCCAGCCGTCGCGCTTGGCCACATCATCGAGGAGACTCACCCGGACAAACTAGCCTGCCCGGCCGCCACCCCGCGCACCAGGGCCTCGGCAACCGGGTGAGCGGTGGTCCACGTTGTTCCTGAGCAACGTGAGAATGATCGGGAATCTGCGGCCACCACCCGACTTTGCCGGCCCCTGGATGAAGATCACCGTAGTGACGTGCCCTGGAGGCCTACCTGTCCCATGCGTTCCAGGAGCTCCGTTCGCTGAACGCTTCCGCGAACTTGTCGTTTCTGGCTCTTTCGGGCAGTAGTGACGTCGCTTGTCTTCGGGTCTGGGCGGCGCCAACGCGGTCGTCAGATTGATCGCGGCCGGGCGGCGGGAGAAGGGCGATGGTCCTCGGCCGGCCCCGCTCGGACCGGGTGATGCACCGCCTGGCCATCGCCGTACGGACCCGTCCCCGCCCGGCGTTCGGGCATCGCTTCAGGGCTGTCAGCAGTGGGGTGCGGGGGCGGCTGCAGCGCCTGGCGGGTACCTGACATTCCTTGGCTGTTCATCCGTCATCTCCACTGCCTCGAAGCTCCCGGGGGAAAGCCACAGGTAGTCCGGTGCGGTGACATCCCGCACGCGCACCGGCGCGACGGAGAGGGTAGGGCTGATGTCCGGAATAACCCGACGGAGGCTGCTGGGATCGGCGGCCGGCGTGATGGGAGCGGCAGCGGCGATGAGCCTGCTGCCACCGAGTGTCCAGCGGGCGGTAGCGGCGGGGGTGCCGAAGGCCGGTTCGCTGCGGGACGTCGAGCACGTGGTCCTGCTGATGCAGGAGAACCGGTCCTTCGACCACTACTTCGGCACGCTGGCCGGTGTTCGCGG
The DNA here is from genome assembly GCF_042882025.1 of Kitasatospora sp. NPDC058243. Taxonomy (NCBI): domain Bacteria; kingdom Bacillati; phylum Actinomycetota; class Actinomycetes; order Kitasatosporales; family Streptomycetaceae; genus Kitasatospora; species Kitasatospora sp. NPDC058243. Next base: position 18,383 of record NZ_JBHVWW010000100.1, on the reverse strand, counting down.
CTTCGCGGACCCGAACGCGCTGCGGCTGGACAACGGGCGCTCGGTGTTCTACCAGCCCGACAGCGTCAACCCGGACGGCTACCTGCTGCCGTTCCACCTGGACACCCGCACCACGAGCGCCCAGGCGATCCCGTCCACCAGCCACTCCTGGTCGGTGCAGCACCGGGCCTGGAACGGCGGGAAGATGGACCGGTGGCTGCCCGCGCACCGGTCCGCCGACGGCGTCAACGGCCCGTACGTGATGGGGTACTACACCCGGGAGGACATCCCCTTCCAGTTCGCCCTGGCCGAGTCGTTCACCATCTGCGACAACTACTTCTGCTCGGTCCAGGGACCGACCTGGCCCAACCGGCTGTACTGGATGACGGGTTCGATCGGAGCCGACGGCGGCCAGGGCGGCCCGATCATCAAGAACTCGGCGCCCGAGCCGCTGACCTGGAAGACCTACCCCGAACAGCTGGAGGCGGCCGGCGTCAGCTGGCAGGTCTACCAGGAAGCCGACAACTACGGCACCAACATGCTCTCGCTCTTCAAGAGCTTCCAGCAGGCCGCGCCCGGCAGCGCACTGCACCACAAGGGCATGACCGCCCGGCCGGCCGGCACCTTCGAGGACGACGCGCGCAACAACCGGCTGCCCGCCGTCTCCTGGATCCTGCCGACCAGCTACCAGTCCGAGCACCCGGACTACCTGCCCGCCGCCGGTGCCGACTACGTCGCCTCCAAGATCGAGGCGGTCGCGTCGAACCCCGAGGTCTGGGCGAAGACGGTGTTCATCCTCAACTACGACGAGAACGACGGGCTGTTCGACCACGTGCCGCCGCCGGTGCCCCCGGCCGCGACGCCGGGCGAGTTCGTCGGCGGCCTGCCGATCGGCGGCGGCTTCCGAGTGCCGTGCATCATCATCTCGCCCTGGACGGTGGGCGGCTGGGTCGCCGGCGAGGCCTTCGACCACACCTCGGTGCTGCAGTTCCTGGAGCGGTTCACCGGAGTCCGGTCGGCCACCGTCACCGACTGGCGTCGCAACGCCTTCGGGGACCTGACCTCCGCCTTCCAGTTCAACGGCGGCGCGTGCAGGGCCCCGGCGCTGCCCCCGACCGCCGAGCAGCTCGAACTGGCCAAGTACGAGGTGGCGAACTATCCGGCGCCCGCCCTTCCTGGCGCGGGCCAACAGTTCCCCACCCAGGAGCCCGGCGACCGGCCGCACCTGCCCCGATAACACTCAGTAGCACTCGGCGGCCTTCGCCCAGGGCCCGGGCCAAAGGCCGCTGCGCAGCGCCCGCCCGGCCGTGTCTCGGGCCGGAGCGGCGACCCAGCCACCGCGACGCTATTGCCGATCGTCAACGTGGCCGCCCGTCCCCGAGAGTGCCGTCCGGGAGGCCCATGTTGAACCCGCGACGGCCACGGCCGCTGGGAGTTCGAACTGCATCGAAGCACTTCGACCGGGTACCGTGCGGTCCTGCGAATCCATACCCTTGTCATGGGAAAAGAAGTGCAGGATGCACATACTGGATGACCTCACCGGTCTTTCCTCTCGTGCGAAGACCCTGCTTGAACGAACCGGCCGGCGCGATGATCCACAGGATCCCCGGCCCTCCACCGATTTCCGGGAGCAGCGACGCGCCACGTCGTTGGCGCGCATTCATCTGGAGCCGAGGTGAATCCGGCCGACGCCAGGTTGAAGAGGCCGCTGCACGAGCAACAGCCACAGCAGCCGGACAACAGATCGCGACAGCCACCGGATGACGACCACTGCTCGACAGAGCTGATTCCACAGAATGTCCGTTAACGGGTCCTTCGACCGCGCCGGAGCGGTAAGTTGACGGCTGCCGACTAGGGAAAGAGCACCGACGTGACCATCGACCAGGCTGCCCTCGGCAGCGCCGTGAAGGCGGTCGCCGCCGCCGCACACACCGATGACCCCGCTGCGCTGTACCGCGCCGTGATGCCACCGACGGGCACGGACACGCCCCCGGCCGAGGCCGCCAACTGGTTCGGGACGCTCCTCATCCACCTGGCGCTCACCGCGGCGAGCACTTCGCGGCTGGAACAGGGCTGCCCCCGGGAGACCGTCTCGGAATGGATCGAAGAGGCACTGGGCCCGCTGCCCACCCCCGCGCTGCTGCGCGCTGCGGACCCCGGCCACATCGACCACGTCGAGGCGGTCCGCGCCGCAGAGGACTACTCCCAGTGCCGCGAGTATGCCGTCGACCTGATCCGGATCGGCCTGACCGATCCGAATGAAGCACCGGACGCGCGAGGCGTCGATGCCCACTGCACGGTGACGAACGACAAGGACGCGCGGATCACCGTGATGGCGATGCTCGGCCGCCTCGCCGCCGATCCTGGCGAGCGAGGTTGACGGCGCCTCCCCCTTCCGGGTGAGCGGAGTCAGCGGGCGGGAGGATCGGCTTCCACCCGCTGCCAGCGCCGTCAGCACGGCGGCAGGCCGGCGCGTTTCAGGGCTGTGCAAACAGCGAACTCCCAAACGAATCTAGGTACTTGGGGTCCCCCACCGAAACGTCGCTTCATAGCCGCAAGGTCAGCAAGTTGTACCGGTTGGCCATGACGCGAACAGAGGAACCCACCGTCGATCAAGATCATTTGGCGCGGGGCAAGCGCAAAAGCCAGTTCGAAGTGACCACGGACGAGTGCTTCCGTGAGGGCTGCTGCCTGCCGCTCGGCATAGCGGACGGAGATGTTCACGCAGACGGATCCACCTGGGAACTCGCGGAATCCGCTCCTTCACGCCCGCGGCTGAGCAACGCCTTCCGCAAGCCAGCCGACATCACGTGCCCAACCGGGCACGACGTGTTCCAGGCCGCAGTCGCACTCGCCCTCGACGCGGACGGCCAAGTCCGCCGCGTGTCGGTCGGCCTGCGATGTCCGGTCGACGGCACGCTGCGCCTGCACCTCGACAACGCGCAGGTAGCGCCGAGCAAAACCTGACACCGACCTCGCCTGAGGAGCCTGGGCGCGGACGACCGACCGTGGTGATCACCACCGCTCAGCTGACGGGAGAATGAGCCGGGTGACCAACACCCAGCCCCTGCCCCGCGGGATCGGCGCCCTGATCCACGACGCCCGCGCCAAGGCCACGCCCGGCGAGCGGGCCGCCTCCCAGCTCCTGCACCTGCGCGAGGCGACCGTCCCCGTGCCGGTGCTCGCCGCAGCCGTCGAGCTGATCGCCCCGCAGCTGGACGACCCCGGCCCGGCCACCCGTGAAGCCGCCGGCGCCGTCCACGTCCGCCTGCTCACCGCCATCGAGGACGCCGCACCCGGCCGGTAGCCAGCCGACCGGGCCGGATGTCCCAACACTGTCCCGGCCCGGGCGTGAAAGCGCTCCTACCAGGGAAACGGCCTGGGACCATCCTGGTGAATCGGTCAAAACGGACTGTCAGGTTCCGGACAGTGCAAGAACTGTCCGGAAGACGATCGCCAGCCCGTCAGGCGAGCCCGTGACCTGCGCCGTCACAGAAAAACCACACCGCTTCCGGTCGAAATTGGTCTCGACCATTGCCTCGCCTTCACATTCGGAGGAGGCTCCTCGGCGAAGCGCAGGGGCACGGACCCCGGCGCTCACCATTGGGAGGAAGACCACTCATGTCGCTTCGCAAGGCATTCTCCGCTGTGGCCGTGGCCGGGGTCGTGGCCGGCGGCGCCCTGATCGCCGCCCCGACCGCCCAGGCGTCCACCTACACCTACATCGGCATATACCCGACCGCCGCCGCCTGCCACGCGGCCGGCCAGGCGTATGTGAACAGCCACCAGGCCATCGTCTACTTCTGCGACACCACCACCGAGACCGGCCCGGCACGGCTCTCCGTAGTCCTCTACTGAGCCGCCGGAACGCACTGATGGTGGGCCGCCGGTCGTGCGGCCCACCATCATCACTGAACGCCTCGCCGACGCCCAGCAGGAAACCGGCACCGTACTGGAGGCCACGGCGGTCGGCGAGATCGCCACCCAGGCCGTCGCCGACGGCCGACAGCACCAACCCACCGCTGGTGAGCTTGCGGGCGCTCACCGACCGCCGTCCTGGGGGTGGGGGCCGAGAGCGGCTGCGGCCAGGGCCTGCACGGCCGGCGCCCAACGGGCGATCAGGTCCATCACATCGGGCAGCTCTGCGGCGTAGGCGGTGAGGATGGTGCCGTCCTGGTTGCCGCTCAGGTCGATCGCGAAGCGGGGCACCGTGCGGTAGCGGTGATAGACCGTCATCTCCAACGGAAGCTCCTCTCCTGCTGAGTGCGCAGTGGGGTAGGCGTGGCGCTCTGGCCGGCCCGGATTGGTCCACTCAGGCAGTCGTAGAAGACCCCCCGGACGCGTGACAGTTCCGCGAACGGCTCGCACTGCCCGCCCTGTTCCACCAGACTCGCCCAGACTCACCATCACGGTCTTCGCGTCAAATCCTGTTCCTCTTGGTCGAGTTCAGGACCACGCGAAGGCCGCACCGCCGTCCCGGGAACACCCGGACGAGTGATCACCCGGCCCACCTGTTCGAAGCCGGACGATAAATCACAAGCTGAGCGTCGGCTTGAGCTGGAGGCGGAGTCGCACTCCTCGTGTTTCTGGTGGCAGGACCAGCAACGACCGCCGCCCACCAGGGTGACAGCCCCTCACGGCCCGGTCAGCCGCCGGTACCACCATGGCCGCCTCGACGCGTCGGGCCGGACGGAGGACGGCCGCCGGGCGGCGTGCGGGTCCGGCAGCGTGCGCCGTTCGAACTCCGTGTCGAGCCCGGCGACGATCCGCCCCAACTCGCAGCGGGCGCGCGGTAGCAGGGCGGGCAGTCATCGCCTCGATCTCGTCGCGCGCGCCGAGGACGTCGTGGCAGGGGCAGTCCGGCAGGGGCACGTACAACCACCGGCCGGGCTGGCGCAGGAATTCCTCGTACTGGCCGAGCGCCCTGCTCAGGTACCCGGGCTCGAAGCGCCGGGCTTCGAGGCGTCGTACGGCGGCCTGGGCGTTGCGCCGCAGGCCTCGGATCCGGCTGAACGGTCGGGGCTGCGAGCCCCGGGCGTACCGCGTCTGGGCGCGCAGGGCGCCGGGCGGCCTACGCGGCATCGCCCTTTCTGAGGGAGGTCATGGGCTCACCCTGCCATGCCGCGTGCCGACGCGCTCCCGGGTTTCCCGGCCGGGAAACCCGGGAGCGTGGACTGCGGGCTAGGGGTTACGGGTTACGGGTTGGGGATGCTGCAGTTGCTGTCCTGCGGGCCCGCCAGGGAGGCGCCGTTGGAGTAGTCGTGCTGGGTGCTGTAGGCGGGGCAGATCTGGTCGAGCGACGCGATGGCCGTCCAGATGTCCGGGGAAGTGGCGTGGATGTTGACGTAGCCGTAGACGTCCTTGCTGCTCTGGTCCCCGATGGTCGCCTGGCCGGCGTAGCCGTTGCTCGCCATCAGGTACACCTTGACCTGGGAGCCGTTTCCCTGGAAGCCGCCGGACCACTGGAAGTGGGCGATCGCCGTCCGGCTACAGCTGTCGTACTGCTGCTCGACCTGGCCGACGTATACGCCGTTGTTGTAGATGTTGCCCGGGAGGCCCTGGTCGCTCACCCCGCAGGCGAGACGCGGGGCCGGGGCGGCCGAGGCGGCGGTGCTCATCGTGAGCGCGGCGGTCGCCGCGAGGGTGACCGTGGCGACGGCGTGGCGAATACGCATTGGGTGTTCCCCCTGGGTCGGTCCCACGGCCGGAGCGGCCGGGGTTCGAGGGGAGCGTAGGCAGGCGCCGAGGAGGCGACGTAGGCGCGTTCAGGCCAAAACCCTTAGTTGGGGCACCAGTTGAGAGGGATTTGCCACCCCGCCGGCGGACGGATAACGGGAGTTGGGATCCCCGCCACCCGCCCGTCGCGTAGCCCTACGCCCCGGCGGGGCGGGTGAAACCGTAGGAGCCCTCGACCTCGGCGACGAGGAGGGAGCAGGCGGGCCCGGACGGCCGGCGCCGGGCAAAGGCGGCTGGACGCAGCTGCAGCCCTGACCGGCACCCGCACCTTGATGCCCAGCCCGGGCGGGGCATCAAGGTATTCGGATCGGCCGCCACCAATGCTTTGAACTGCCGGCTTTACCCGGGCTCCAGGCCTTCCGGGACCGACTGCGGGACAGCCTCCAAGGTGACCATCAAGGAATCCCGTTCTGAAACGGTCCGTCAGGTGCCCGGGCCAGCCGCTCCGCCCAGGGGCGGGGCGTCGACCTTCTCGACCGGGCCGAAGTCCCGGAAGGTGCCCGAGGTGCGCACCCGAAGCCCCTCGAACTCGACCAGCCGGTCGTAGCGGACAGTGCGGCCCTGGGCGTCGATCCACTGGTCGAGCTGGACTTCCTTGGCGTTCTTGGCCTTCAGGGTCTGGTAGAGCGAGGCCTCCACGGTCCTGATCCGCTCCAGGTCCACCCTGCCGGAGAGGCGGAAGCACGGTGTGCCGGCGCAGTCCTCCATGCCCTTGCGAGCGGAGGGGCCGAAGGAGAGGAGCAGCGTGGCGTAGCCGTGGTAGTCCGCGATCCGGTCGCCGCGCGGGGAGATGCTCCAGCCGTTGTCGCCCTTGGTGTAGGTCTTGCCGTCGTCGCCGACGATGACCGTGGGGCCGTCGCTGCCGCCGCCCAGGACGGTGACGGGGCCGGAGTTCACGGTCTCGTCGAGCTGGCCGGTGCGGACGGGGCCGTTGAGGTTGACCCGGCCCTACTGCCGGCCGGGCACCCGGGTGCCAGTAGCAGGGGGTGGCTGTCTCCCGATGAGACTCACCCGGTGCCGGTCACCGTCCCCATGGGGACTCGTGGCCACGGGGACGGGGAATTACGCCGACACGAAACCGCAGCTCGTGGGGAATTGCGCGACCGCCGACAAGTGGACGGCCAAGGGGGTGGTGCCGGCCGGGTCGGGGGCGGTCGAGTGCAGCACCACCTGGGACTTCGTGGCCCGGATCTCGACCAGCTGGCGGAGGGGTCCACCTCGGGTGACGGCCCCCGGCCCGGCCGTCGAGGGCGCCGGCCTCATCGTGGCACGCGGCTTCGCCGAGGCGGTGAACGGCGAACTGGCCGTCGAACCCGCCCCCGGCCGCGGCACCGCCTACGCCCTCGGCCTCGCCGAGCCGGTCAGACCTGGTTGAGGCCGCCGTCGACGAAGAGTTCGGCTCCGGTGGTGAAGGAGCTCTGGTCCGAGGCGAGGAAGAGGGCCGCGGCGGCGACCTCGTCGGGGCGTCCGATCCGGCCCAGCGGAATCCTGGCGACGAGTTCGTCCACCTCGGGCGCCTCCTCCGCGCTCAGACCGCGGATGGCGGGAGTCTCGATCGGGCCGGGGCTGATGGCGTTGACCCGGATGCCGCGGCCCGCGAGCTCGGCGGCCCACGTGCGGACGAGGTTGCGGTCGGCGGCCTTGGTGGCGCTGTAGACGCTCATCGCCCGGACGCCCGTCGACGCGTTGGTGGAGGAGAGCACGATCACCGAGGCGCCGTCCGGCAACAGGGGCAGCGCCTTCTGGACGGTGAAGACCACCCCCCTGACGTTGATGTCGAAGACCCTGTCGTAGTGCTCCTCGGTGATCTTCCCGAGCCGGGCGAACTCGCCGACGCCGGCATTGGCCACCACGACGTCCAGCCGTCCGCTGCGTGCCTCGATCGCCGCGAAGAGCCGGTCGAGGTCGTCGAGGTTCGACACGTCGCTCTGGACGCCGATGGCCCGTTCGCCGACGGCTTCCACGGCCTCGTCCAACTCGGCCTTGCGCCGGCCGGTGAGGTAGACGGTGGCACCTTCGGCGGCGAACCGACGGACGACGGCGAGACCGATCCCGGCCGAGCCCCCGGTCACCAGGGCGACCTTCCCATCCAGCTGTCCCATGGTTTCCACTCCCTTGACCAGCACTGCTTCGACCATCACTGGAGTTACTGCTTCCCGTGGGAGCGCCGAAGCCCCCGCCGGGAATTCCCACGGGCGTTCCGTGCCCACCGGCGCCGCCCGGCCCCGGAAGCCGTCCGAGGCGGCTTTCCCGGCTCGTTCTCCTCGGCCGCGTGGCCGGTGAGGAAGAGGAAGACGTCGTCGAGGGTGGGCCTGCGCAGGCCGATGTCGTCGATGAGGACGCCCAGCCCGTCCAGCTCGCGGATGACGTCGGCGAGCACCCGGGCGCCCCCGCCCACCGGCACGAGGATTCGCCGGGTGTGCTGCTCCACGCTGAGCGGGCCCCCACCGTACGGGGTGAGCGCAGCGACGGCCGCACCGATCTGCTCGCGGTCGTGGACCACCACCTCCACCCGCTCGCCGCCGGTCCTGGTCTTGAGGTCGTCGGCGGATCCGCGTGCGATCACCCGGCCGTGGTCGACCACGACGATGTCGTGCGCCAGCCGGTCGGCCTCCTCCAGGTACTGGGTGGTGAGCAGCAGGGTGGTGCCCTCCGCGGCCAGCATCTCGACGACCTCCCACAGCGCGAGCCGGTTGCGCGGGTCCAGACCGGTGGTGGGCTCATCGAGGAACATCACCGGGGGCCGCACCACCAGCGCGGCCGCCAGGTCGAGCCGGCGGCGCATGCCACCGGAGTAGGTCCTGGCCGGCCGGTCGGCCGCCTCGGCGAGGTCGAACCACTCCAGCAGCTCCCGGGCGCGCGCCTTGGCGTCCCTGCTCCGCATCTGGTAGAGCTCGCCGACCATCTGGAGGTTCTCCCGGCCGGTGAGGTACTCGTCGACCGCCGCGTACTGGCCGCAGAGGCCCAGCAGGCTGCGGACCCGGCCGGGGTGCTTGAGCACGTCCACCCCCGCCACGTGGGCGCTGCCCGCGTCGGGCCGCACCAGGGTGGTGAGCACCCGTACCGTGGTGCTCTTGCCGGCGCCGTTGGGGCCGAGCAGGCCCAGCACCGTCCCCTCCGGCACGTCCAGGTCGACCCCGTCCAGGGCCCGTACGTCGCCGAAGTCCTTCACCAGGCCCTCGGCCCGGATGGCCGCCCTCATGTGCCCCTCCTTCTCCTGGAACCAGCCGGGAACCACCTGACGGCCGACACTGGCAGGATCCCCCCGGAGCGCCCGTAGTGCGCTTCGGCGGGGGATCGGAGGCACCGCGTGCGCGGCCGCCGGGATGCGGGCCACCCGGGTGTGGTGGAAATGTGGAGGAGAGAGCCCGGCCCGGCCCTGCCCTGGCCGCCCCGCCGGGTTCCCGAAGGCCGTGTGCACCGGACGAGAAGGACCGAGGACCCGCACAGACCTGCGGCGGTCACACGCCGGCCGCCCGGAGGCCCCCGCCGGCTCACCCTCCCTTGCGCGAATCGATACCGGATGCGTCTCCTGTCGATACCGGATGCGTCTCCTGCCGAATCGAGGCGGTACCAGTGGATCTCAGGATGTCGGTCGAAGCCCGGGAGGCGTTCCTCGCCGGCCCGCACGTGGGAATCCTGGGGGTGGACGACGCGCGCGACGGCGGCGGACCGCTGCTCGTCCCGCTCTGGTACTCCTACCGGCCCGGCGGGCTGGTGACGATCCAGACCGGGCGGACGACGCTGAAGGCCCGGCTCATCCGCAGCGCGGGCCGGTTCAGCCTCTGCGCGCAGGTCGAGTCGGCGCCCTACCGCTACGTCAGCGTGGAGGGGCCGGTGGTGGCCGTCGAGGACCCGCTGCCGCCGGCCGCACGCGAGGAGCTGGCCCGCCGGTATCTGGACGCGGACACGGCGGCGGCGTACCTGGACGCCAACCGGCGGCAGCTGGCCGATGACGTCCTCATCCGCATGAGGCCCGAGAGATGGCGGACCGCCGACTTCGCCGCCTTCGCCAAGGAGTTCGAACCCTAGCTTCCCGCGCGCGGTCCGTGTGCGGCAGAGAGCGTGACGTCCCGATGAACACCCGAACAACGACGCATCAGGAGGCGGCCGAGCACGCCGCGGCGGTGCCGTATCCACGCGATCGCTGCCTCCACGAGCTGTTCGACGCCCGGGCGGTGCACCGCCCGCGGGCCATCGCCTCCGTACAGCACGGCCGCGGCATCAGCTACGGCGAACTCAAGCTCCGCTCCGACGCGGTGGCGGCCCGGCTGCACGACTCCGGCGTGCGGTACGGCGACACGGTCGGGGTGTGCGGGGCCCGCTCTCCGGAGGCGCTGGTCGCGTTCCTGGGCATCCTCAAGACCGGTGCGGCCTACGTCCCGCTCGACGACGCCTCACCACCCGCGCGTCTGCAGGCGATGGCCGAGGACGCGGGGGTGCACACCGTCGTCACGCTGCCCGGCAGTTCCCGCCGCATCCGGCGCGTGCGTTCCCGCATCGACCTGGGTGGCCTGGCTCCGACCGCCCCGGCCACCCCGACCGCCCCGGCCGCGGTGCCGCAGGCCCGGGTGCTCCCCGCGGACTGCGCCTACGTGATGTTCACCTCCGGCTCGACCGGCCGCCCCAAACCCGTGGCGATCCCGCACCGCGGCATCGTCCGGCTGGCCGCCTCCGACCTGGTCCGGCAGCGGCCGCGGCCCGGTGAGCGGGTGCTGCACGCCTACGGCCTCTCCTCGGACGCCTCCACGATCGAGATCTGGCCCGCGCTGCTCGCCGGCGCCTGCATCGTGATCGCCGACCAGGAGGAACTGCTGTCGCCGACCGCCCTGGAATCGCTGCTGCTCTCCGAGCGGGTCAGCATCGCCTACCTGACCACCGGGGTGTTCCACCACATCGCGCGCACCAGGCCCTCGGCGCTGCGGTCCCTGCGGTTCGCCTCGGCCGGAGGCGAGGCGATGGACGCGGAACTGGCCCGCGCGATACTGGCGGCCTGCCCGGACACCACCGTGGTCAACTTCTACGGCCCGACCGAGAACAGCGTGGTGTCCACCGCACACGCGCTGCACGACCTGCCTCCCGAGGCGACGGCCGTGCCGATCGGCCTCCCCCTGGAGAACTCCACCTGTCACGTGCTGCGCCCGGACGGCACGCTCGCCGACACCGGCGAGGAGGGCGAGCTCCTCGTCGGCGGGGACGGGCTCGCCCTGGGGTACCTCGGCGACCCCGGGCTGACCGCCGAGCGCTTCGTCGACGACCTCGTCCAGCCCGGCACGCGCCTCTACCGCACCGGTGACCGCGTGGTCCGGCACCCGGACGGCGTACTGGAGTACCGGGCCCGGGTGGACCGGCAGATCAAACTGCGCGGGCACCGCATCGAACCGGACGAGGTGGAGGCGCGGCTGCGCGCGGACGACACGGTGGGCGAGGCCGTCGTCGAACGGGAGGGCGACACCCTGATCGGGTACGTGACCCCGGCCCACCCCGGCCAGGCACTGACCCTGGACCGCATCCGCAGCGCTCTCGCCACCTGGCTGCCCGCGGCCGCGGTGCCCGCGCGACTGGTGGAACTCGCGCGGTTCCCGGTGACGGCCGGGGGCAAGGTCGACCGCGCCCGGCTGCGCAGGCTGACGGCGACCGAGGAGGCTGCCGTCCCGGCGGCGGTGAACGGCACCGCGTTCGGCCCGCAGGACACGGTGGCCCGGATCTGGCAGGTGGTGCTGGGTGTGCACCCGGCGCCGGGCGACAGCTTCTTCGACATCGGCGGCGACTCCCTGCTGGCAGCCGAGGCCGTCACCCGTGCGCTGGCCGCCTTCGGCCTCGACGCCCGGCACGGCCGCACCCTCGTCCACAGCCTGCTGCGCTCCCCGACACTGGAGGACTTCACCGCCGCCGTCGTCGCCGTCCAGGGCCCGCCCGGCAGGGTGAACGCCGACGCGGGCCCGGTGGACTTCCGCGCCGAGGCACGGCTGGGCTTCACCCTCCCGCAACCGCGCGGGCCGGAGCCGGACTGGCACCACCCCGCGGAGGTGCTGCTCACCGGCGCCTCCGGCTTCGTCGGCGCCTTCCTCCTGGACGCGCTGCTGCGCCGCACCGACGCCCGGGTGTGCTGCCCGGTGCGGAGCCGGGCCCCCGCCCACGCCCGGCAGAAGGTGATGCGCAACCTCGCCCGCTTCGGCCTCGCCACCCCCGAAGCCGCCGACCGCATCGTGTGCCTCCCCGCCGACCTCGCCGAACCCGGCCTCGGACTGGAACCGGGCCGCGCCGACGAACTCGCCGACACCGTCGACCTGGTGATCCACTCGGCCGCGCAGGTCAACTTCATCTATCCGTACGACGCGCTGCGCCGCACCAACGTGGAAGGCACCAGGGAGCTCATCCGACTGGCGGCCGGGCGCCGGGTGCCGGTGCACTTCCTCTCCACCATCGCGGTGCTCGCCGGCTTCGGAACCGCCGGCGTACGGCACGTCGACGAGGACCTGCCGCTCGACCACGCCGACGGGCTCACCATGGGCTACGCCGAGAGCAAGTGGGTCGCCGAGGAGGTGCTGCGCGACGCCGCGGACCAGGACCAGGGCCTGCCGGTGGCGGTCTACCGTCCGTACGAGATCACCGGCGACCGGCACACCGGCGCGTGCAACACCGACACCGCGATCTGCTCGCTGTTCAAGACCATCAGCGAAACCGGGCTCGCCCCCGACATCCGGCTGCCGCTGGACTTCGTCCCGGTGGACTTCCTCTCCGACGCCCTGGTGCACATCGCCACCACCCACCGCGCCACCCGCCGGACCTACCACATGACCAACCCCCGCGCCGCGAGCCTGTGCGACATGCTCGACCGGATGGACAGGGCCGGCCACCGGATCTCCCGGCTCCCCTACGAGCAGTGGGTGGGCGAGCTCGTCCGCCACGTCGCGCAGCACCCCACGAGCCCCACGGCCCCGTTCGTCTCGCTGTGCGTGGACCGCTGCAAGCAGGCCGACATGTCCGTCAAGGAGATGTACTTCGAGGGCACCTTCCCGACCGTCGGGCGGGCCAACGTCGAGCACGACCTGGCCACCTCGGGCCTGCACTGCCCTCCCGTCGACGCGGAGCTGCTGGACCGCTACCTGGAGTACTTCTACACCACCGGTTACCTCGAACGCCCCTGCCCCCGCCACCCGGAAGGGGCGCGGGCATGAGCGCACGGCCGCCCGGTGCGCGGGGGGCCGGCGCCGAGCCGGACGTCCTGGACTTCCCGCTCCCGCCGCCGGGCACCATGGGGCCGCCCGAGGAGTCCGCGCGGCTGCGCGAGAACTGCCCCCTGGCCAGGGTCAGGCTGCCGATGGACGCGACCGCCTGGTACGCCACCCGGCACGAGGACGTCCGGATGCTCTTCGCGGACCCCCGGCTGATCAGGCCGACCATCAACGACTGGCCGCCGCGTCCCGGGCAACCCGCGGACGACGGGCCGCGCCTGGTCACGATCGCCGAACTCGACGGCCCCCGGCACGCGGCCCTGCGCCGGGCGCTGGCCGAACCGTTCAGCTCCCGGGCCGTGCGCGACCACCTGCCGCGCATCCGCGGGCTGGCCGGGCGACTGCTGCGGGCGTTCGAGGACAACGGCCCGCCCGGCGACCTCGTCGCCGGCTTCACCGACCCCTTCCCCCTGCTCGTGCTCTGCGACCTGGTGGGCATCCCCTTCGAGGACCGGGACCGGTTCCTCCCGGTGCTGGACGCGGCCCTCGGCGGCATGGTGACCTCGCAGGAGGGGCGCCGGGTCACCGACCTGCTGCGCGAGTACGTCGCCGCACTGATCGTCCGGAAGCGGGACCGGCCCGGCGACGACGTCCTGACCCGGCTGGTCCGCCGGTGCGACGACGGCGAGCTGACCCACGACGACGTGATGGCCTTCGGGCTGTCCATGCTCACCGTCGGCTTCGGCATCAGCAGCTTCTTCCTGGCCGACACCGTGCACACCCTGCTCGACCGGCCGGGCCTGTGGGCCCGCCTGCGCGACGGCCGGGAGCTGATGCCCGGCGCGGTGGAGGAGTTCCTGCGCTACATGCCGGTGATGAACGGCACCGTGATCCTCCTGGCGACCGAGGACATCGAGCTGCGCGGGCGGACGATCCGCGAGGGCGACGCCGTCATTCCCGTACCGGCCTGCGCCAACCGCGACGAGCGGGTGTTCGCCGACGCCGACCGGCTCGACCTGGAGCGGGCCGGCGCGACCACGGGCCGCGGGGGCCACCTCGCCTTCGGACGAGGAGCCCACAACTGCCTCGGCGCCCACCTGGCCCGCGCCGAACTGACCGCGGGAGTCGAGGCGTTGTTCGACCACTTCCCGCGGCTGCGCCTCGCCGAAGGACAGGAACCCGCCTGGGACGACGAATCCGTGACCAAGTCACCGCTGACCCTCCCGGTCAGCTGGTGAGACCCGACCGGCCACCTCGCACACGATCACCTCGTACGCGGCCACCTCACACCCGGCCACCTCGTACGCGACCAGGGAGCACCGCCAGTGAGCAGCTCACCGCCGCAACCCGCCGCCGACCCGCCCGCCATCGACCTGCCCCTGCCGCCGCCGGGCACCATGGGCCCGCCCACGCAGTACGGGTGGCTGCGCCGGGAGTGCCCGCTCGCGGAGGTCCGGCTGCCGATCGGCGCCACCGCCTGGTACGCCACCCGCTACGAGGACGTCCGGGACCTGATCGCGGACCCCCGGCTGATCCGGCCGACCATCAACGACTGGCCGCCCCGGCCTGACCGGGCCGCCGACGACGAACCGGGCCTGATCACGATGATGGAACTGAACGGCCCCCGCCACGAGGCCCTGCGCCGCGCTCTGGCCGAACCGTTCAGCGTCCGTTCCGTCCGGCGCCGGCTGCCGCGACTGCGCCGGACGGCCGATGGGCTGCTGGACGACTTCACGGCCGCCGGGCAGCCCGGCGACCTGGTCGGCGGCTTCCTGGAGCCCTTCCCGCTGCTGGCCATGTGCGAGCTGGTGGGCATCCCCTACGAGGACCGCGAGTACTTCCTGCCCAGGGCGGACGCCGCCCTCGGGGCGATGGTCACCCTGGACGAGGGCCGCGAGGTCACCTCCGAACTGCGCGAGTACATCGCGTCACTGCTCGACCGCAAGCGGCGCGAGCCCGCCGACGACGTCCTCACCGGGCTGGTCCACGCGTGCGGGCCCGGCACCCTGGACGGGGAGAGCGTGGTGACCTTCGGGCTCTCGATGCTGGTCGCCGGCTACCGCACGAGCACCATGTTCCTGGCCGACGCCGTGGTGGCCCTGCTGACCGCGCCCGACCGGTACGCCCGGCTCCGCGACGACCGCGGCCTCCTACCCGGCGCGGTGGAGGAACTCCTGCGGTACATACCGGTCATGAACGGCGTCGTGGTCCTCCAGGCCGTCGAGGACATCGAGTTGCACGACCGCAGGATCCGCGCGGGCGACGCCGTTCTGCCCGTCCTCGCCTCGGCCAACCGCGACGAGCGGGTGTTCACCGACGCCGACCGGCTCGACCTGTGCCGGGCGGAGAACCCGCACCTCACCTTCGGCCGGGGTGCGCACAACTGCATCGGCGCGCACCTGGCCCGGGCCCAGATGGCCGTGGGACTGGAAGCCCTGCTCGACCGCTTCCCGCGACTGCGCCTCGCCGAGGGACAGGAACCCGCCTGGGACGACGAATCCCCGAGCAAGTCACCGCTCACCCTCCCCGTCAGCTGGCACGCCACCACCGCCGCGGCTCAAGGGGTCGGCGATCCACCGGAACGACCGCGAAGCCACCGGCCCCCGCCGCCGTGAGGACACCGCCGAGCGTTGCACTCACCGCCGCGCGCCGGGAGGAAGGGCCCTCCTGCTGGGCCGGCAGAGACCTTGGACGACCGCTCCGCGGGGAGCGCGCGTACGGAGTGCGTTGGGAAGGCGGCCCCGGGCCTCAGGAAGGCGTCAAGGACGGGCTGACCGCGGCGAGGGTGCTGTGGAGGGCGGCGAGGCCGTCGCGGTAGATGGTGGTGAAGAGGGCCACGGCCTCGGCCTCGGTGGCGCCGTCGGGGTTGAAGCGGCCGGACCACTGGACCTCGGCGGCGTTCTCCTGGCCGGGGACGGCGTGGACGCGGATCGTGGAGACGTAGCCGTTGACGGGGAACGGGGCTTCCAGGATGGCGTAGCTGTAGTGGCGCTCGGCCTCGTTGAAGGCGACGAGGCGCTCGATGATGGTCCCGCCCTCGGGGTTGCGCAGGCGGCGGACGCGGCCGCCTTCGAGGGCGGTGCTCTCGGGGATGTACGGGAGCCAGTCGGGGAGGGAGTCGAAGCCGCCGATGAGGTTCCACACCTTGTCGGGGGAGGCGGGGACGATGCGGCTGACGGAGGTGGAGGCCATGATCGGATTTCCTGACGGGTCGGGGGTGGTTCAGGCGCCGTACGGCAGCGGGGCGGCCGGGCTGACGAGTTCGGCGGAGCGCAGCTCCTGCCAGAACGCGGCGGGGACGGTCTCGTTGAGCGCCGCCTGGTCCTCGGCGATGCGGCTGGGCTTGGTGGCGCCGGCGACGACCGCGGCGGTGACCGGGTGGGCGAGGGAGAACTGCAGGGCGGCGGCCTTGATGCTCACGCCGTGCTCCGCGGCCAGGTCCTTGAGCCGGGTGACGCGCTCGATGATGTGCGCAGGGGCTTCCTGGTACTCGAAGTGGGTGCCGCCGGCGAGGATGCCGGAGCTGTAGGGGCCGCCGACGACCATGCCGACGCCCTGCTCCTGTGCCATCGGCAGCAGGCGCTGGAGGGCGTGCTCGTGGTCGAGGAGGGTGTAGCGGCCGGCGAGGAGGAAGCCGTCCGGACGGGGCTCGTCGAGGGACAGGGTGAGCTCGATCGGCTCGGTCTTGTTGACGCCGAGGCCCCAGGCCCCGATGACGCCCTCGTCGCGCAGGCGGGACAGGACTCGGAAGGCGCCGGTGCGGGCCTCCTCGAACTTGGCCAGCCACTGGTCGCCGTGGAAGTCCTGGGCGATGTCGTGGACCCAGACGATGTCCAGGCGGTCGGTGCGCAGGCGCTTGAGGCTGTCCTCGATGGAGCGCTCGGTGGCCTCGGCGGTCCAGACGTGCAGCATCCTGTTGGGGTTGCCGTGCTCGAACAGGCCGCCCTTCTCGCCGAGTTCGCGGGCGCCCTCCTCCAGTTCCGCGAGGATGACGCGGCCGACCTTGGTGGAGAGCACGTACTCGTCGCGGGGCTTGGCGCAGAGGACCTCGCCGAGGCGTTCCTCGGCGAGGCCGGCGCCGTAGAAGGGGGCGGTGTCGTAGTAGCGGACGCCGTGCTGCCAGGCGGCCTCGACGGTGGCGGCGGCCTCCTGGTCGGGGATCGCGCGGAACATGTTGCCGAGCGGGGCGGTGCCGTAGCCGAGCTTGCCGGGGAGGAGTTCCTTGAGGGACATGGTGGTGCCTTTTCGAAACGGAGGGTGCGGGGCGCAAAGGGTCACGCAATAGATGCGAGCGCATCTTGCATGCGTTAACAATAGTTGCAGGCGCGCTGTAATGCAAGGGCCCTACGCGCCGGATGCGGGGAAGCGCGGCAGGACGTACTCCGCGAGCTCCTGCAGCAGTTCCTCCACCGGCCGGTCGTTGGGCCGCAGATTGAAGGAGACGTGCGAGACCCCGAACAGCGCCATGGTCTCCAGGTGCTCGATCAGGGCGTTGCGGCCGGTGCTGAGGCCGAGCCGGATCGGACGGGCCGGGGCGTCCGGGTCCTCCTGGAGGGTGAGCACCATCGGGGTCACGTACGGCTTCTCCCCGGCGAGTTCGCGCCACTGGCGGGTCCGCAGGCGCAGCGCGCCCAGGTCGCGGGGTAGTTGAGCGAGGCGTCGGCGTGCTCGGCGATCCACTCGGGCGTCTGCTGGGCGCCTCCGGCGACGGCGATCGGGATGCCCGCCGCCGCCGCCGGTTTCGGCAGGACCTCCAGCTGGAAGTCCGGGCCGAGCCCGGCCCCGGGCAGTTCCAGCGGGCCCGGGCGCCAGGCGGCGCGCAGGGTGTGCAGTCCCTCGCGGAAGGCGGCGCCGCGGGCCTCGAAGTCCCGCCCGAAGAGCGGGTACTCGACGGGACGGTCGCCGCTGGCGAGGCCGAGCAGCATCCGGCCGCCGGAGAGCGCGTCGACGGTGGCAGCGGCCTTGGCGACGAGCAGCGGTTCGCGCAGCGGCAGGACGACGGCCGCGGTACCGAGGACGGCCTGCTCGGTGACGGCGGCGAGGTGGCCGAGGTGGGTGAAGGTCTCGAAGACCGTCCCGGCGTCCCCGAAGCGGACGGGGTCGAAGAGCGGGACGTCGCGCACCCAGAGGCCGGCGAAGCCGAGCCGGTCGGCGAGCCGGGCGAGGCGCGCGTGGTCGGCGAGGTCCGGGACGCCGTGGGGGCGGCCGGCCGTACGGTCGGTGGCCTGCCGGGACGGGCCCCAGTCGTTGTCGAGGGGGAGTTCCAGGCCGAGGGTGAGCCGGCCCTCGCCGGGGGCGAGGCGGGCGAGGGCGGGGTGACGGGGTGCCATGGGTGAATCGGTCCTCAGAGCGGGGGGAACGGGCGAAGCCCGCTGCGGGTGCAGCGGGGAGGGGCGGGTCGGCGCTGGGTTTCCGGGGGTTGGGGGTTGTTCCTTTCGACTTTCCCGGTTTTGGGTCGTTCTCCAGCTTCGGTCTGTGGTGGGAACGGGG
>NZ_JBHVWW010000099.1:3596-26000 GCF_042882025.1 Kitasatospora sp. NPDC058243 | reverse complement strand
GCTCCGGACGGACCGTCATCGCCGGCCCTCGTCGGCCCGTCGCAGGACGGCGGCGACGACCCGGGCGATCTCGTCGATCGGCCCGGCGTCGGCGAGGTCCAGGTGCCGGGCGGCGAGCGGGTGGTTGGCCACCGGCCCGGTGGCGTGGGCCGACCAGACGGCCACCGTGTCCTGCGGCCGGTGGTCGCCGGTCGCGGTGAAGGTGGTCAGCGGCGCGTCCAGCACCCCCGGCGTCCACGCCGCCATCAGCGCGGCGTGGTAGCGGCAGGAGTCGAGGAACACCGCCAGCTCGTCCTCGTCGCGCGGCGCGGCCTCGCGCAGCGCCACGGCCAGCCGGTCGAGCAGCTCCGAGGGCTTGGGCCGCCACTGCTGCGCCAGGACGGCCGCCACCTCGGCGGCGGGCGCGCCCGTCGCCGTCAGCAGCTCGGCCAGCACGGCGGTGTCGGTGACCTCCCCGGCGTCCGGCGGCGCCGGGTGGCTGTCCAGCAGCGCGACCAGGTCGACCTGCTCGCCCTCCTCGCGCAGCAGCACGCCGATCTGGTGCGCGACCAGCCCGCCGAAGGACCAGCCGAGCACCCGGTAGGGGCCGTGCGGCTGGACGGCGCGCATCCGCGCCAGGTACTCCCGCGCCAGGCCGTCCACGTCGGCCGGCCGCTCCCCGCCGCCGACCGGGCCGATGCCCTGGAAGGCGTGGACCGGCTGGTCCGGGTCGAGCCCGCGCAGCAGGCCGATGAAGCCGAGGCCGTCGCCCGTCACCGGGTGGACGCAGAACAGCGGCGCCCGGTCGCCCGTGGCCCGCAGCGCCAGCAGCGGTTCGAAGGGGGCGTCGGCGCGCCCGGGCCGCCGCCCGGTCAGCCGCTGCGCCAGCGCGGCCGGGGTCGGCGCCTCGAACAGCGCCTTCACGGGCAGGTCGACGCCGAACTCCGCGTGGATGCGCTCGACCAGCCGGATCAGCAGCAGCGAGTGGCCGCCGAGCAGGAAGAAGTCGTCCTCCGGGCCGACCGCGGGCACGCCCAGCAGTTCGGCGAAGACCGCGACCAGCGTGCGTTCGGCCGGCGTGCGCGGCTCCCGGGCCCGGCTCTCGACGTGGGTCTGCGGCTCGGGCAGCGCCCGGCGGTCCAGCTTGCCGTTGGCCGTCACGGGGAGCGCGCCGAGCAGCACGTAGGCGGTGGGCACCATGTGGTCGGGCAGGTGGCCGCGCAGGTGGGCGCGCAGCGCGGCGGCCGTGGGCGGCTGCGCGGCGCCGTCCGGCACCACGTAGGCGACCAGCCGGGCGGTGCCGGTCCGGTCCTCGCGCACGGTGACGGCGCAGGCCGTGACCGCCGGGTGCTCGCCGAGCCGGGTCTCGATCTCGCCGAGCTCGATCCGGTGGCCGCGCAGCTTCACCTGGCTGTCCACCCGGCCCAGGTACTCCACCACGCCGTCGGGGCGGTGGCGGGCCAGGTCGCCCGTGCGGTACATCCGGGTGCCCGGCGCGCCGTGCGGGTCCGCGACGAAGCGCTCGGCGGTGAGCGCCGAGCGGCCGAGGTAGCCGTACGCGAGCTGCTCGCCGGTCAGGTAGAGCTCACCCGGCACGCCCGGCGGGACGGGGTTGAGGGCGGTGTCCAGCACGTAGCCGCCGGAGTTCCAGACCGGCCGCCCGATCGGCACCGGGTGCGCCTGCTCGTCCGCCGGGCCGCACTCCCAGGCCGTCACCTCCACGGCGGCCTCGGTGGGCCCGTAGAGGTTGTCCAGCCGGACGCCCGGGAGCACCTGCCGGAACCGGCGCACGGTGGCCGCGGGCAGCGCCTCGCCGCTGGCCACCACCAGGCGCAGCCCGGTGCACTCGGCGGCTCGCGGGTGCTGGAGGAAGACGTCCAGCATGGACGGCACGAACTGGGCGACGCTCACGCCCTCGCGCTGGATCAGCTCCGCCAGGTAGGCCGGGTCGCGGTGCCCGTCGGGCTTCGCCAGCACCAGGGTGGCGCCGGTGATCAGCGGCCAGAAGAACTCCCACAGCGAGATGTCGAAGCTGGCCGAGGTCTTCTGCAGCACGCCGTCCCGGGCGCCGAGCCGGTACTCCTCCTGGCCCCAGCGCAGCCGGTTGGCGATGGCGTGGTGCGGGACGAGCACGCCCTTCGGCCGCCCGGTCGAGCCCGAGGTGTAGATCACGTAGGCCGGGTCCCCGGGGCCGGGGGCGGTCAGCGCGACGCCCTCGGGCGCCGGCAGGTCCTGCGGCGACAGGCAGGGCACGCCCTCGGCGGGGCGCAGCGCGGCGGCCTGCTCCGGGGCGGCGATCACCGCGGCCGGGCGGGCGTCCGCCAGCATGTACGCGAGCCGGTCGGCCGGGTAGTCCGGGTCCAGCGGCAGGTAGGCGCCGCCGGCGCGGTGGACGGCGCACAGCGCCACCACGAGCTCCACCGAGCGGGGCACGGCCACCGCGACCCGGCTGCCCGGGCGGACACCGACCGCGGCGAGCCGGCGGGCCAGCGCGTCGATCCGGCGGTCCAGCTCGGCCGGGCCGAGCGCCCGGCCCTCGAACACCAGGGCGGGGGTGTCGGACGGCGCGGCGAGCCCTGCCGACACGAGGGCGGCCAGCGTGGTCGGGGCCAGCTCCCGCCGCTCGCCGGCGGAGCGCTCCAGCAGCCGCGGCCGCTCGCCCTCGGCGGACAGTTCGAGCCGGGAGATCGGCCGCTCGGGATCGGCCGCGGCCGCGCCGAGCAGCCGCGTCAGATAACCGGCGATCGCCTCGACCGTGGCCCGGTCGAACAGGTCGGCGCGGTACTCGACGGCGCCGGTCAGCTCGTCGTCCGGGCCGGCGGGCGTGCCCAGGGTGACGGTGAGGTCGAACTTGGCCGGCGCCGGGCCGGCGGTGACCAGCTCGCTGTCGAGGCCGGGGATCTCCACGGCGGCGCCCGCCTGCTCCATCACCAGGGCGACCTGGAAGAGCGGGTGGCGGCCGGGGGAACGCTCCGGGTTGACCAGCTCGACGATCCGCTCGAACGGCAGGTCCTGGTGGGCGTAGGCGGCGAGGTCGGCGTCCTTGACGCGGCGCAGCAGCTCCCGGAAGCCCGGGTCCCCGTCGGTGTCGGTGCGCAGCACCAGCGTGTTGACGAAGAAGCCGACCAGGTCGTCCAGGGCCTCGTCGGTGCGCCCGGCGATCGGGGTGCCGATCGGCAGGTCGGTGCCGGCGCCGAGGCGGGTGAGCAGCGCCGCCAGACCGGCCTGGACGGCCATGAAGAGGCTGGCGCCGTCGGCCCGGGCGAGCTCCGCCAGGGCGCGGTGGTCCGCGCCGCTCAGCCGCAGCGGCACCCGGCCGGCCTGCTGGCCGGTCTCGGCGGTGCGCCGCCGGTCCACCGGCAGCGCGATCTCCTCGGGCAGGCCGGCCAGCGCCCCGCTCCAGTACTGCCACTGCCGGGCGGCGGTGCTGCCCGGGTCCTCGTCGTCCCCGAGCAGCGCGAGCTGCCACTGGGTGTAGTCGGCGTACTGGACGGGCAGGGCGCTCCACTCGGGGGCCCGGCCGGCCGTGCGGGCCTGGTAGGCGGCGCCCAGGTCGCGGGCGAGCGGGCCCATCGACCAGCCGTCGCAGGCGATGTGGTGGACCGTCAGCAGCAGGACGTGCCGCTCGGGGGCGAGGGCGAAGAGGTGGGCGCGCAGCGGCGGCTCCGACGCGAGGTCGAAGGGCTGGGCGGCGGCGGTGCGCAGGGCCTCGGCCAGGCCCTCCTCGGTCACCGTGGCGGTGCCGGACTGCCCCAGCAGCGGCGGGAGTTGCTCCGGGGCGAGGATCCGCTGGCGGGGGGCCGCGTCCTCGCCGCGGGAGAGCGGGAAGACGGTGCGCAGGGCCTCGTGGCGCACGGCGCAGTCGTGCAGCGCGGCGGCGAGGGCGTCCCGGTCCAGGGCGCCGGTCAGGCGCAGGGCCAGCGGGATGTGGTACGCGTCGCTGTGCGGGTCCAGCTGCTGGAGGAACCAGAGCCGGCGCTGGGCGTGCGAGAGCGGGATCCGCTCGGGGCGGGCGGCGGCGGCCAGCGCCGGGCGACATCGCCCGGCGTCCACCGCGCGGGCGAGCCCGGCGGCCGTCGGGCTCTCGAAGACCGCCCGGATGGGCAGTTCGGCCCCCAGGGCGGTGCGCACCCGGCTGACCAGCCGGGTGGCGAGCAGGGAGTGGCCGCCGAGCGCGAAGAAGTCGTCGTCGGGGCCGACCTCGGCCACGCCGAGGACCTCGGCGAGCAGCGCGCACAGCGCGGCCTCGCGGGCGTCCCGGGGGGCCCGGGAGCGGCCGGTGGCGGCCCGCAGCTCGGGCTCCGGCAGAGCGGAACCGTCCAGCTTCCCACTGGAGTTGAGCGGGAGCCGGGCCAGCACGGCGTAGGCCGCCGGGATCATGTAGTCGGGCAGCTGCCCGGCCAGCAGCTCGCGCACCTCGGCGAGGTCGGGGGCGTTCCCGTCCTCGGTCACCAGGTAGGCGGCGAGGTGGCGCTCCTCGGCGCCGGCGCCCCGGGCCAGGACGGCGGCCTGCACGATCGCGGGGTGGCGCAGCAGCACCGCCTCGATCTCGCCGGGCTCGATCCGGAAACCGCGGATCTTGATCTGCCCGTCGGCCCGGCCGAGGTACTCCACCTGGCCGTCGCGGCGCATCCGGGCGAGGTCGCCGGTGCGGTACATCCGGGCGCCGGGCGGGCCGTACGGGTCGGCGACGAAGCGCTCGGCGGTGAGCGCGGGGCGGCGCAGGTAGCCGCGGGCCAGGTGCGGACCGGACAGGTAGAGCTCGCCGGGCACGCCGAGCGGGACGGGGCGCAGCAGGTCGTCCAGCAGGTACGCCCGGGTGTTGTCGAGCGGGCGGCCGATGACGGGGGTGCGGCTGTCCGCCAGGGAGCAGGCGAGCGCGTCGACGGTGCACTCGGTCGGGCCGTAGTAGTTGAACACCGCCACGTCCGGCAGGGCGGAGAGCTCGCTCCACAGCGCCGGCCCGACGGCCTCGCCGCCCAGCATCAGCACGGCCGGGCGGTGGTGGCCCTCGGCGAACAGGCCGGCGGCGGTGAGCGCCGGGACGTACGTCGGGGTGAGGTCCAGGAAGTCGAGGCGCTCCCGGCGGACGTAGCCGACCAGGGCCTGCGGGTCGAGCCGGACCTCGTCGCTCAGCAGGTGCAGCGGGTGGCCCTCCAGCAGCCAGAACAGCGGCTCCCAGGCGGTGTCGAAGGTGATCGAGGCGACCAGGCCGAGCTGGAGGCGCCGGCCCTGCGGGCCGCCGGACGGGCGGACCATGCGGGTGCGGTGGTGGTGCATCAGGCTGCTGAGGCCGCCGTGCGGGATCACCACGCCCTTGGGCACCCCGGTCGAGCCGGAGGTGTGGATGACGTAGGCCGGGTCGTCCGGGCCGGTGGGGCCGGTGCGGTCGGCGTCCGTCAGGTTCCCGCCGGGGTGGGCGGCGACGGCGGCCCGCGCCCCGGGCTCGTCCAGCACCAGGACGGGCGCGCCGTCCGGCAGCCGGCCGGCGTCGGCGGCCGTGGCGAGCACGCAGACCGGGGCGGCGTCGGCGAGGATGCCGGCCAGCCGCTCGCGCGGCATGGCGGGGCTGACCGGTATGTAGGCGGCGCCCGACTTGAGGACGGCAAGCAGCGCGATCAGCAGGTCGGTGGTGCGCGGCAGCGCCAGGACGACGTAGCGCTCGGGGCCGGCCCCGCGCCGCACGAGCTCCCGGGCGAGCCGGTTGGCCCGCTCGTTGACCTCGGCGAAGGTGAACCGGCCGTCCTCGGCGACGAGGGCCGTGACCTCGCCCTCCAGGGCGGCGCGCTCCTCGAAGGCGCCGTGGTACGTCACGGCGGGGGCCGGCAGGGTGGGCAGGACGGGCAGAGCGGGCCCGTGGGCGCGCTCGAACAGGTCGAGCCGCTCCTCGGCGCCGATCAGGTCGTACCCGCCGATCCGCTGGTCCGGGTCGGCCGCGGCCGCGGCGAGCAGCCGGCCGAGCCGGGCGGTCAGGGCCTCGGCACCCTCGCGGGTGAACAGGTCGGTGCTGTACTCGACGAAGCAGCCGAGCCCGGCCGGGGCGCCGTCGGCGTCGTGCACCTCGCGCATGTTGAAGGACAGGTCGAACTTGGCACCGCCCGGGCCCGCCTCGGCGATCTCGGTCTCGATGCCGGGCAGCGCGAGGGAGGCCTCGGGGGTGTTCTGGAAGGCCAGCATCACCTGGAACAGCGGGTGCCAGCCCAGCGAGCGGTGCGGATTGAGCGCGGTGATCAGCCGCTCGAACGGGAACTCCTGGTGGGCGAAGCCCTGGAGGTCGGTGCGGCGCACCCGCTTGAGCAGCTCGCGGAAGGTCGGGTCACCGGAGGTGTCCAGGCGCAGGACCAGCGGGTTGACGAAGTAGCCGACCACGTCGTCGTAGCGCTCGTCGGTGCGGCCCGCGATCGGGCTGGCGATCGGGATGTCCGTACCGGCCCCCGACCGGGTCAGCACCGTCGCCAGCGCCGCCTGGAGCACCATGAACATGCTGACCCGGCAGGAGCGGGACAGCGCCAGCAGCTCGCGGTGCAGCTCGGCCGGGAGGTCCCACGGGAAGTACTCGCCCCGGTGCGACATCACGGCCGGCCGGGGGTGGTCGGTGGGCAGCTCCAGGAAGTCCGGCAGGCCCGCCAACGCCTGGCGCCAGTAGGCGAGTTGGCGCCCGCCCTGGCCCTGCGGGTCGTCCAGGTCGCCGAGGTTCGCGTGCTGGCGCACGGCGTACTCGGCGTACGTGCCGGGCAGCGGGGACCAGACGGGCGCCCGGCCCTGGCTGCGGGCCAGGTAGGCGGTGCTCAGGTCGCGGGCCAGCGGGGCCAGCGACCAGCCGTCGCCGGCGATGTGGTGCAGCACCATCAGCACCACGTGCTGCTGCGGGCCGAGCACGAACAGGTGCACCCGCAGCGGGGCCTCGGCCTCCAGGTCGAAGACGTGCCCGGCCCCGGCCTCGATCAGGGCGGGCAGCTCCTCCTCGGTGACGGGCACCACGGTGAGGACCGGTGCCAGCTCGGCCATCGCCAGCACCTGCTGGCGCGGCACGCCGTCGCGCTCGGGGAAGACGGTGCGCAGGGCTGCGTGCCGCTCCACCACGTCGGCCAGGGCGGACCGCAGCGCCTCGTGGTCGACCGGGCCGGTCAGCCGCAGCGCCACCGGGACGTTGTACGAGGCGTCGCCGCCTTGGAGGCGGTCGTTGAACCAGAGCGCCAACTGTGCGTACGACAGCGGTGTCTCCGCGGGCAGGCTGTGTTCGCCCAGCACGGGGCATCCCTCCAGGTGGAACCGCCCCGCCGGCCGGGTGGGTCGGGCGGGCCGGACGGTGGTTTCCGGTGGCTCTTGGCCGTTGTGGGCCCCGGCCGTGGTGAGTCGCGGGGCGTCGTGGGCCCCGGGGCCGTCGGGGCCGCGGCCGTGGTGAGTTCAGGCCGTTGTGAGCCCCGCTGTGGTGATGTGCGGGCCGCGGTGATTCGCGGGCCGTCGTGGGCCCCGGGGCCGTCGCGGGCCCCGGCCGTGGTGGCCTCCGGGGGTCCTTGTGGGCTCCGGGGCCGTGGGGGGCCCGCCGACGTCCCTCGGCGGGGGGACTGCCGGCTACCGCGCTGTGCGGGCGGGAGTCACGCGGTCCAGCGGTAGGTCATGTCCGGCTCGTTCTCCTCGTTGCGGCTGCCGTCGTTGGTGTCCACCACGACGAAGCCGTGCCGCTCGTAGAAGGCGCGCGCCTCGGTGTTCTTCTGGAAGACGTGCAGCGAGAGCTCCTGCGGGCTGGCCGACCTGACGGCCTCCAGCAGCACCGTCCCGATGCCGCGACGACGCGCCTCGGGGCGCAGGTAGAGGTGGTCGAGCAGGCTGCCGTCGAGCGAGGCGAAGCCCAGCACGGCCCCGGTCCCGGCGTCCTCGGCCAGCCACACCCGGGTGTCCGGGAGCACGACGTGGGTGATCCAGCTCAGGGTGGCCTCGTCACTGTGCAGACGGGGCAGGTACGGCATGGTCGCGGTGCGGGAGGCCAGGAAGACCTCGGTGACGACACCGGCGTCCTCGGCTACCGCGGCCCGCAGGCGGACGTTCGCGGTGAGCGGTCCGTCGGACTGCATCCACATCTCCTCGGTCAGGTGCGTGAAGGGGTGGTGGTGCCGCGGGTGACGACCGAAGGAGGAATACGTGATCGGCACCCGTCGCACACCGACGCTACGGTCGCGAACTATGGGCGATGGAGCCGAATTTCCCCCCGGATGGGCCGACATAGTGCGTCCCGGCGGCATTGATCTTCGAGCAACCTAACACCTGGTCATGGACAGGGGAACCCCCGAAAGCAGGTTCCTGACAAGTCGATTCTGCGGTTAGATGATCGCGCGGGCCCGGCCCCCGGGGAGCGAGGATTTCGGCGCACCGGGCGGTGACATTCCCCGACTTCCCTTGTACCTTCCCCGACGCCGAACTTCCCCTGGCCTCGCCCGACTTCCTCCGCCTTCTCCTCGCCTTGCCCTGCACATCCCCTGCACATCCCCTGCGCTTCTCCTGCCTTCCCCGACTCCCCGAAAGGAGCGCCCGCGTGGACACTCCTGCCGTCCGAATCAGCGGCGCGGTCAAGACGTTCGGTGCCACCACCGCGGTGGGCGGCCTGGACCTGGAAGTGCCGCCCGGCATGTTCCTGGGCCTGCTCGGGCCCAACGGCGCGGGCAAGTCCACCACCATGCGGATGCTCACCGGGCAGACCCGCGCGGACGCGGGCACCGTGGAGGTGTTCGGGCACCGGATGCCGGAGGACTCCCGCCGCGCCCGCTCCCTGGTCGGCGTCGTCCCGCAGCACGACAACATCGACCCCGAACTGACGGTGCGCCAGAATCTCGACGTGTTCGTCCGGTTCACGGCCCTGCCGCGCGAGCGCTACCGTGAGGCGGTCGACCAGGCGCTGGCCGCCGTCCGGCTGACCGACCGCGCGAACACCCGCGCCGACGCGCTCTCCGGCGGCATGCGCCGACGGGTCCTGCTGGCCCGGGGCATCGTCAACAACCCGCGGCTGCTGCTCATGGACGAGCCCACCGTCGGCCTGGACCCGCAGATCCGGCAGGACCTGTGGGACGTCATCGACGGGATGCGCGAGAGCGGCACCACCGTCGTCATGTCGACCCACTACATCGAAGAGGCGGAACGGCTCGCCGACGAGGTGGCCGTGGTGACCGGCGGCCGGGTGATCGCCCGGGGCACCCCCGCCGAACTGCTGCGCGCGCACGCGGGCGCACAGGCCGCCGAGTACCGGGGCGACGCGGCCCGGCGCGAACTCGTCGAGGCCGAGGCCGCCCGGGCCGGACTGCCCAGCCGGCGGACCGGGCCGGCGGTCTCCGTCCTGCGCGCCGAGACCATCTCCGCGCAGCTGCGCGAGCGTCTCGGCCCGCCGGACGTGCTGCGCCCGACCTCCCTGGAGGACGTGTTCGTCGCACTGACCGGAGAGCTGTTCGGCTGAGCCCGGGCCGGCCGCTCCCTCGCTCTCTCGCTCCCTCGTCTACCGCCCGCCTGCCCGCCCGCCCGCCTGCCCGCCCGCCCGCCTGCCCGCCCGCCCGCCCCCACAGAGAGGACACCCGATGACGACGGCGACGCCCATGCCCCGCACCGAGGCCCAGACCGGCCCCGCCCCAGGCCTCCCGCCCGCCCTGTGGCCGACCATGCGGGCGGTGTGGCTGCGCGAACTGCTGCTCTTCCGCCGCTACTGGCCCGCCATCACCTTCGGCTCGCTGATCGAGCCGCTGGTCTACATGACCGGGTTCGGCATCGGCTTCAGCCGGCTGATCGACTCGGTCCAGGGACACCCGTACCCGCAGTTCGTCGGCGTCGGCATGGTGGTCACCTCGGTGCTCTTCGCCTCGGCCTTCGCCGGGATGTTCGAGAGCTTCAACCGCCGCAAGTACCAGAAGATCTACGACGCCGTCCTGTGCCAGCCCGTCGACGTCTGGGAACTTGTCACCGCCGAGGCGTCCTGGATCGCCGTCAAGTCCTCCGTCTACGGCACCGCGCCGCTGCTGGTCTGCCTCGCCATCGGCCTGCCGCCGGAGCCGGAGCTGCTGCTGGTGCCGCTGGTGGCGCTGGTCTCCGGCTTCGCCTTCGCCCTGCTCGGCATGTGGGTGTCCTGCCTGGTGCCGGCGATCGACTGGCTGCGGCTCGTGGTGTCCGGCGTGCTCACACCGCTGGTGATGGCCGCGGGCGTGTTCTTCCCGCTGGACGGGCTGCCCGACTGGGTCCAGGGAGTGGCGGCCGTCAACCCGATCTTCCACTGCACGCAGCTGGTGCGTCACGCCGCCTTCGGGACGCTCGGGGCGAGCGACGCCCTGCACGGGGCCGTCCTGGCCGCATTCGCCGTCCTCGCCTGGTTCCTGGCCGTCCGCGGGATGCGCCGCCGACTCATCGACTGAACCGGCCCCGGACCTCCCGGAGCAACACGCAGACCCGCAGACCCGCAACACGTAGACCGTGCAGCACGCAGACCAAGGAGAACCACCCCGATGACAGCCCGCGCCGCGAGCCCGCGCCGTTTCCTGATGTGCCGGCCCAGCCACTTCGGCGTCAGCTACTCCATCAACCCCTGGATGCACCCGGAGAAGCCGGTCGACGGCGCGCTCGCGCTCGCCCAGTGGACCAGGCTGCGCGACCTCTACCGCGAACTCGGCCACACCGTCGAGGAGATCGACCCGCTGCCCGGACTGCCCGACATGGTCTTCGCGGCCAACGGCGCGACCGTGGTCGACGGGAAGGTCCTGGGCGCGCGCTTCCGCCACGCCGAGCGCACCGCCGAGGGCCCGGCCTACCTGTCCTGGTTCCGCGAGCGGGGCTGGTCCGAACTGCTGTGGCCCGAGCACATCAACGAGGGCGAGGGTGACTACCTGCTGGCCGGCCGCCGGCTGCTGGCCGGCACGGGCTTCCGCACCGACCCGAGGTCGCACGCCGAGGCCCAGGAGTTCTTCGGCGTCCCGGTGACCAGCCTGACCCTGGTCGACCCGGAGTTCTACCACCTGGACACGGCGCTCGCCGTCCTCTCCGACGACGAGATCATGTACTACCCGGAGGCCTTCACCCCCGGCAGCCGGGCGGTACTGCGCGAACTGTTCCCGGACGCCATCCAGGCGACCGCCGAGGACGCCGCCGTCTTCGGCCTCAACGCGCTCTCCGACGGCCGCCACGTCCTGCTCCCCGAGTCGGCCACCCACCTGATCGGCGAACTGCGCCGACGCGGCTTCGAGCCGATCGGCGTGGACCTCACCGAACTCCTCAAGGCGGGCGGCAGCGTCAAGTGCTGCACCCTGGAACTGCGCGGCCACTGACCGCACCGACAAGCTCACCGAGTCAACCGTTTTCACCAAGCACGAGAGGACGACGTGGTGACGAATCCCTTCGACGACCCCGACGCCGACTACCTGGTCCTGGTCAACGCAGAGGGCCAGCACTCACTGTGGCCCGCCTTCGCCACCGTGCCCGACGGCTGGAAGACGGTGTTCGGCGCAGCGCGACGCCAGGCCTGCCTCGACCACATCGAGCAGACCTGGCCCGACATCCGCCCCCGAAGCCTGACCCACGACTGACCCCCACACCGCCCCGCCCACTCACCCCGCCCGGTCGTGCCGCAGAAACGCAGCACCCCTCCCCGGCCCGCAGACGGCTGCCCTACGGAATGGCAGAGTTCCTGCTGAGGCCGCTGCGCGACGAGTTCGACGGACGGCCGATCAGGAAGTGGGCTGGGAGCTGCCGGAGAGCCACAGGGAGTGACCTGCCGCGCCCGGCTAAGAACCTTTGGGGTGGGACGTTGTACGCGGAGAGGCCGGTCAGGGAATCGGCGCGGGTGATGTGGGAGCACAAGGCGCTGCTGCTCCTGCCCGGGATCGCCGGTGTGGTGCTCGCCGGGTTGGTCGGGGCGCTCGCCTTGGGGGTGGCGGGGCTGTGGTCGGGGGCCGTCCTGGGGAACGTGGCATTGGCGGTGGTCGCGATCCTCGTTGTGGCGGTCTTCGCCACGTTCTTCAATGCGGTGCTGATCGCCGCGGCGGATGACGTGTTGCGGGGGCGGCCGGTCGGGATCGGGGCCGGCTACGGGCGGGCGCTGCGGCGGCTGCCGGCGATCGTGGTGTGGGCGCTGGTCGGTGTGGTGGTGATCTTCTTCGGGTCGCTGCTGCTGGTCGGGATTCCGTGGGCGATGGCTTCCTACCTGGTACTGCCGGCGATGATGATCGACGGCATCGGGGTCCGTGAGGCGATGCGGACTTCCCGGCAGGCGTTCCGGGCCCACGGCGGGGACACCGCGCGCAGTTCGACCTGGATCGCTCTGCCCGTCACGCTGTCCTTCTTTCCGTCGGTGGCGGTCTTCGGCGTGGGCCTCACGGCGGTCGACCGGGCCTTAGGGGTGCTCGCCATGGCGGGCTCCACCCTGTGGCTGGCGCTCGCCGTGACGGTGACGGCGGGTCTGTCCGGGGTGTTCCGGGTGCGCCATTACCGCGAGTTGACGGGACGACCGGCCACGGCGCCCACGCTTCCTGCGCTGCACGTTTCGCCGGTGGAGTAGCGCGGGTGGTCGGCGGCCGTTCGACCACCCGCGCTCTCGTACTCACCGGGGAGGCGGCGTCGAATGACGTACGCGCTCGGTCGGTGCTACTTGGAGTCGACCCGGCCGAGCGGGTCGGCTTCGGCCGCCAGCGCCTCGCATGCCGTCTGCCAGGCGGGGTCGCCGGGGTGGAGCGCGGTGCGCAGGTAGGCCCAGGTGAGCCGTTGGAGCAGCGCGACCCGTGCGGGGTTCTCGTCCGTGGTCTCGGCGACGTCGTATCCGGAGATCCCGCCGAGTCCGTGCTCCGCGTCGAACAGGGTGAGCAGCGACTTGGGGCCGGGGGAGAGGGTGTACGGATCGGTGTGCCAGTCCGGGCCCCGGACCGTCAGGTGGGCAGAGGCGTCCTTGTCCCCGGCGACCACGAGCGTGGGCGTCGTCATCCGGGAGAAGTCCGGGGTCGAGAGGAAGGGATAGTTCTCGGCCACCTGCGGGGTGAGGGCGTCGCCGCCCCTGCCGGGTGCGGCCAGGAGGACGCCCGCCGTGATCCGGGGCTCGGCCAGGTTCACGGTTGTCCCGTCGTCGGGGTCGGTGAGCCGGGCGCCGAGCAGCAGGCTCGCGGTGTGCCCGCCCATCGAGTGCCCGGCGACGGCGACCCTGCGGTGGTCCAGGCGTCCGAGGAGCTGGGGGACGGCGGCCTCGATCGCGTCGAGCCGGTCGAGGATGTGCGTCATGTCCTCGGCCCGGGACCGCCAGTACATGGGCGCCCCGGGGGTGTCGGGGGCGAGGTCCAGCGTCGTCGAGCTGAGGTGGGTGGGCTGGATCACGGCGAAGCCGTGCGCGGCCCAGAAGTTGACGAGGGGGGCGTAGCCGTTCAGCGAGGAGAGGTGGTTCGAGTGGCCCTGGCCGTGGGAGAGGAGGACGACCGGCAGGTCGGTCCCGGTCAGTGGGGCGGAGACCCGCACCTCCAGGTCCACGGCCCGGCCGGGCACCGGCAGGACGACCGGACTGACGGAGAGGACGGGGACGGGGGCGGGCGGGCCGAAGGTGTCGGCCGGGTGCGTCGATTCGCTCATGGTGCGCATGTCCCTTCGGGGGCCTTTCCCGGTCGGGCCTGAGCGGCCGGCGGCGGGCGAGGCGGTCGGGAGCGTCCGGTTTCGGCTATGCTGAAACCGGAACCTTGTTCCACTTACTATACGGAACATCGTTCCGCTTAGTCAACGGCCAACGGTCATCGGCTGTCGGCTGTCGGAAGGAGAGCATCGTGTCCACTGCGGGCCAGTCCGGGGAGACCCGGCCAGAAGAGACCCCGCCCGGGGAGTCGCCGGCGAGGGGAAGGCGGGCCGACGCGCAGCGCAACCGGCAGACGCTGCTGGCCGCCGCCGCCGAGGTGTTCGTCTCCTCCGGCGTCGACGCGCCGATCCGCGAGATCGCGACCAGGGCGGGCGTCGGAACGGGAACGATCTACCGCCACTTCCCGACCCGCGCGGATCTCGTCGTCGCCGTCTACCGCCACCAGGTCGAGGCCTGCGCCGAAGCCGGCCCGGCCCTGCTCGCCGAGGCCGACTCCCCGTTCGCGGCACTTCGCCAATGGGTCGACCTCTTCGTCGACTTCCTGGTCACCAAGCACGGACTCGCCAACGCGCTGCAGTCGGACGGCAGCGGCTTCGACGCGCTGCACGCCTACTTCCTCGACCGCCTGGTGCCCGTCTGCGCACAGCTGCTCGCCGCCGCGGCCGAGGCCGGCGAGATCAGGCCCGGAACGCAGGCCTACGAACTGATGCGCGGCATCGGCAACCTCTGCGCCGGCCGCGACGGCGACCCCCGCTACGACCCCCGCCGCCTGGTCGACCTGCTCCTCCAGGGCCTCCAGCGCCCCCCGTCATCCTGACGCGCGAGAGCCTTCCGCAACCGTGAGCTCCTCGGTTCAGCCCGTCCTGGCCAGCATGGCGTGGACGGACCTGATCACCACGTCGGGGCGGTCGAGCGGGACGTCGTGCGAGCTGTTGTCGGCCACGACCAGGTCGCGGTCGGGGGCGGCGTGAGCGAACGCCGCCTGCGCGTCGCGCCAGAGCTGGGCATCCTGCGGCGAGGTCTCGAACGGTGTCCTGGCCGACGCGATGACCGTCGCCGGAAGGTCCTGCGGCCAGGACGCCTGGTGGTACGCACGGTGCATGGCCGCGTAGTCCTGTGCCACGGAGAGCAGTTGGCGGGTCTGGGGAGTGGAGGGCTGGGAGGCGAGAGCGGCGACCTGGTCCTTGTTCGCGGCCACGACCCGGTCGATCTCGCCGTCGGTGTAGAAGTCGGGCAGGCTGGCGTCGATCAGAACCGCACCCCCCACCCACCCGGGGTGGCTGCGCACGAAGTAGGTGGCGATCTCCCCGGCCTCCGAGTGCGAAGCCAGGACCACGTGGCTCGTGGCGCCTGCCGCCGTCAGCACCGCCGCCAGATCCGACACGGCGTCGTCGACCCGCCACGGTCCGGCCACCTCCTCGCTGGCACCCAGACCGGCCCGGTCGTACGTGATGATCTCCGCACCGGTGTCCTTGGCCAGGGCCGGCGCCAGGTCCTTCCAGTAGGACGAGTCCTGCCCGCCGCCGGCATCCAGCACGACCGCGGGCAGACGGCCGGGCGTGACATGGAAGACCAGCCGGTGCCCGTTGTTGACGACCGTCCGGGCGGAGCCGTCGGAGCCGTCGGAACCGGCCGCTGAACCGGGCGAGCCGACCGCACCCGGCACGCGGGACGTGCCGCACGCGGCCGCGCTTCCCAGTGCGAGAGCGGCGGTGGCGAGCAGGAGCACTGCTCGCCGACTGCGTGACGTCATGATCCGTCCTCCGATTGCATGATGAAGGCGCGTCAGGACAAGTCACCCGCCACCGACGCCCGACCCTCGCCTCTACGAGACGACCACCAGTCTTCGCCGCCGCCCCGCCCCCGGTCGATGCGACCAACCCCCCGACACCCCCGGGGGCTCCCCCCACCACCCACACCAGGGCGCACCCCCGAGCCGCGTCGAACCCACGACGCCCGCCGCGCCGACCGGTACCAAGGTCGTCAACGGCCCCACCTGCCGACGCTGACCCGCCGGAACAACCCGATGCCCGAGCTCAGCCGGCAGCACAAATCCCCAGCCACAGAGCCTCCTTGCCGATCTCTTGACGTCGTCCGCACGCCGTCAAGGCGCTATGCTTTGGCCAGGCGACCACGCTCGCCGTTACGTCGGACCCGGGCTTCTCCCGCAGCCGCCCGGGGTTGAGGGCGCAAAGCGCCGTCGGGTGCGCGTGGTGCAGAGCTGTCGTTCCTCCTATGGGGCGCAGTGGGCGGGAGCACTGAGTCGCGCCCACCGGGAGCCGGACATGACGCTCGACAGGGACATCGTTACGCTCACACGCCGCATCCAGCGTGAGTCCGGGGACACGATCCCCTTCCGGCAGGCGCGGTTGACCGCCGCGCACGAGTTGGGCGGGCTGCCCGTCCACACCATGACTGCCGAGGAGCGGATCCCGCTCCTCGGCAGTACACCGCGGAGAGCGAGGCCGCCGAGACACGGCGACGCCTACCGGGTGGTGCTGGGCACTGCCACGCTCGAACTGTGTGACGGGAAGGGCTGATCCGTGCCGTTCCTCACCGACCACCCGGGGTCCGCGCCCGTTCTGGTGGCCGCCGTCATCCTCGGAGTCCTCCGCTTTACGTTTCCGAAGGATTCTCGCCACCGCCTGGAGCTGTGGAAGGCATTCCTCGAGCACCGACGTCGGCGCTGGCAGGTGACGGAGCGTCGCCGCATGACGGAGAGGTCCGGAAAGCCTGGCGGGCCGGATCACCCTGTTTGAGCGGCACGACGCGGCGGTCACCGATCGCGCCGCGCGGACCTCAGCCGACCAGCATCCTGCCGGGGCCGTTCACCTGACAGGTGAACGACCCCGGCAGGCCTACCTCTTGAGGCTAACCATCCAAGGTGTCGAAGCGGCCGAGTCGGAGAGCGGAATCCACGCTGTCGGGCGTGTGACCTGAAGGGTTTCGGAACGAGACCATGCCGTTCTGGTGGCCTGTGACGAGCACCAGGCGTCCGCCGCGTGCGGGTGCCGAGCCGTTGAGGCGGCGGATCTCCTTGCGGACGGATGCCATGACGAGGTGGCCGCGGTCGAGTTCGGCGAGGAGTCGGTCCGGAGCGGCCGCCGGTGACGAGGGCGATACGAGGGGCGTCAGACATTCTCATCTTCCTTTTGTCACAGTCTGGTTCGGAATGCGCGGGATGGCGGGTGCGGTGTCGGGGAGCCGCTAGCGTCGAGGGCAGGCCGCCCCGGGACGAGCGGGCGGGTGCGTCGATGGATCGGAGCCGCCGTGGTCCCCATGACCCTGCAAGAGATCGCCGAGGCTGTCGGGGGCGCTCTGCACGACGTCCCCGATCCGGCCGCGGTGGTGGACCGGCCCGGGGTCATCGACTCGCGGCTGGTGGAGCCGGGGGCGCTGTTCATCGCGCTGCCGGGTGAGCACACGGATGGGCACCGGTTCGCGGAGGCCGCCGTCCGCGCCGGGGCGACGGCAGTGCTCGCGGCTCGGCCGGTGGGGGTGCCGGCGGTCGTGGTGCCGGACGTCCAGGACGCGATGGGTGCGCTGGCCCGCGCGGTGCTGGACCGGCTGAAGGCGCCGACCGTGATCGGGCTGACCGGCTCTGCCGGGAAGACCAGCACCAAGGACCTGCTGGCCCAGGTGCTGGAGACCATGGACACCACGGTGGCCACGCCGCTGTCGTACAACGGCGAGATCGGCCTGCCGCTGACCGTCTTCCGGGCGGACGAGAGCACTCGCCTGCTGGTGCTGGAGATGGGCTCGCGGGGCGCCGGGCACATCAAGTACCTGACGGGGATCGTCCCGCCGAAGGTCGGCCTGGTGCTGAACGTCGGGACCGCGCACGTGGGCGAGTTCGGGGGCGGGAAGGAGTCGATCGCGGTCGCCAAGGGCGAGCTCGTCGAGGCCCTGCCCGTCGACGGCCTGGCGGTGCTGAACGCCGACGACCCGTACGTCATGTCGATGGCGTCGCGCACGGTCGCGCCGGTCCTGACGTTCGGGGTGGAGGCCGGGGACGTGCGGGCCGTCGACGTCGAGCTGGACGGCGCCGGGCGGCCGTCGTTCACGCTCACGTGCCGCGGCGAGAGCGCCCCCGTGAATCTCGGGCTGCACGGCGCCCACCACGTGTCCAACGCGACGGCCGCCGCCGCGGTGGCGATCGGCCTGGGCGCGAGCGTGCGGCAGGCAGCCGACGCGTTGACTGGCGCCCGGCAGCTGACGCCGGGCCGGATGGACGTCACCGAGCGGCCGGACGGCGTGACGGTGATCAACGACGCGTTCAACGCGAACCCCGATTCGATGGCCGTCGCCCTGGCCGCGCTCACCGCCATGGCCGGCGGCGGGCGCAGGACTGTGGCGGTGCTGGGCGAGATGCGGGAGCTGGGCGAGGAGTCCGAGGCCCACCACGCGGAGCTGGGTCGGCTCGTCGCCCGCAGTGGGATCACCGACCTCATCGCGGTCGGCGGCCGGGAGGCCCGGCTGGTGCACACCTGGGCGGTGGAGGGCGGCGTCAACGGCACGCTGGTGCCCGACCGCGACGCCGCCCTCGACCTGCTGCTGACCTGCCTCAAGCCCGGAGACGTGGTGCTGGTGAAGGGCTCCCACAGCGTGGGGCTGGAGGACACCGCGATGCGCCTTGCCAAGCCCGACGCTGCACGCTGACTACGCCGCGACGATCGGGGCCTCGGCCAGCCGCAGCAGGACGGCCCTGCCGACGCGACCGGCGGTTCCGGTGCCCATCGTCACCACCAGGTCGCCGGGCCCGGCCAATTCGGCGACCACGTCCGCCGCATCGCGCCCGTCGCCCGCGGTGTGGGCCCGGCCGCCGCAGGCAGCGACCTGCGCGGCCATCGGCGCGGTGCTGATCCCGATGAGCGGGGTCTCGACCGAAGCGTGCACGTCCAGGAGGACGACCTCGTCGGCCGCCGCGAGCCGGCGGCCCATCTCCTCGCCGAGGGCGGCGGTGCGGGTCCAGCCGGTGGGCTCGAACACCGCGATCACCCGGCCCTCGGTGAGCATCCGGGCCGTGGCCAGGTCGGCGGTGATCTCGCTCGGGTGGTGGGCGTAGGAGTCCAGCACCGTCACCCCGGCGTGGTTGCCGGTGGTGGTGAGCCTGCGCTTGATGCCCTGGAAGGCGTTGATGCCGGCCACCAGGTCGGCGGGCTCGGCTCCGAGCGCCCGACCGGCGGCGAACGCGGCGGCGGCGTTCAGCGCGTTGTGCCGCCCGGGGACGGCCAGGGTGAACTCGTGCCACGACCCGTCCGTGTCCTGGACGGTGACATGGCTGGCCGTCCCGTCCCACAGCACGCGCAGCACCCGCACGTCGGCGTCCTTGGCCTCGCCGACGGTGACGACGCGCGGGCCGGGCGCCGCCTGGAGGCGCTCGGCCAGCAGCCGGGCGCCCGGGTCGTCGGCGGTGACGACGAGCACGGAGCTGTTGCGGGCCAGGCGCTCGAAGACGTCCAGGACGTCGTTCAGGTCGACGTACTGCTCGGGGTGGTCGTCGTCCACGTTCAGGACGACGGCGACCTGCGGGTGGTAGCGGCCGGCGGTGCGGTCGCTCTCGTCCGCCTCGGCGACCAGGAGGCCGCCGAGGCCCTGGTGGGCGTTGGGGCGGCCGACGGGGGTGCCGCCGATGGCGTACGACGGGTCGAGGTGGGCCAGCGCGGTGCTGAGGATGCCGGTGGTCATGGTCTTGCCGTGGGTGCCCGCCACGGCGACCGACTGCTCGGCGGTGGCGATCAGGTGCGCGAGCACGTCCGAGCGGTGAACCACCGGGATGCCGGTGCGGCGGGCGGCGGCGACTTCGGGATTGCTCGGGGTCACCGCGCTGGACCACACGAGAACGGTGGCGTCGGCGGGCACGTTGCTGGCGGTGTGGCCGATGGCGACGGCGGCACCGGCGTCCTCCAGCTCACGCAGGGCGGCGGTGTCGCTGGTGTCGGAGCCGGAGACCCGGCTGCCGCCTTCCAGCAGCAGGCGGGCGACGGCCGACATGCCGACGCCGCCGATGCCCACGAAGTGCGGGCGGGTCAGGTCGACGGGGCCGTCGTGGACGGGGACGATCACGTTCCTGGTTTCCATGCTGTGCGCTCCAGTTCGGAGTCCAGCCCGTGATGGGCGATGGGTGGAAGGCGCTACGCGGAGGTGCCGCCGTCCGGCGCCGAGCCGGCAGCCGGGTGGGCACCGATTCGGGCCGAGTCGAAGTCGTCGTGCACGATGACGCCGAGCAGAGCGATCACCACGGCGTTGCCGACCGCCCACAGGACACCGAGGAACGCGCCGACCGGATCGCGGTGCTGGCCTCGGTGACGGGACGGGGACTCGTGCACGGCTAACTCCTCACGACAGACGGGGAGATGGTGGCTGGCGCTGACCGGGCGCTTGAATTTCGTGCCCGATGGGGTCATGAGAGCCGAAGGCAGGACCGTGACGGGATGGTGAGCTAAGGTCACTCACGGTTCATTCATCACTCACTGGGGGCGGAGCGGATGGAGACGCAGGCCGACCACGACGCGGTCGACCAGGCCATGGAGGCGTTCGCCGCCGAAGTCGCCCACTGGCGCGAGGTACGCGGCCTCTCCAAGCGCGCACTGGCCGGAAAGATGGGCTTCGACCCCTCGTACGTCAGCCACATGGAGTCCGGCCGCCACAAGCCCACCGAGGAGTTCGCCCGTCTCGCCGACGAGACCCTCAACGCCGGGAAGGCCATCTGGCGACGCTGGCTCGACTACGACGCCGCCCGCTCCCGTAGCCGCACCCCGACCACGCCGCCGCCACCCCGCCGGCCCGAGCAGCCCTACGCATCCGGCTCCGCGCTCGTGGTCGAGCACGATGAAGCCGCGCTCCAATTCGACGGCTCCACCTACCGGTTGACCATGCGTCGCCGACTACGCAACACCGGAGCCGAGCCCATCACCCGCTACCTCATCCGCATCGCCGTCGACCGCTACCCCGGCGAACCCGAGCGCTCCAACGCCCACTACCGTGAACACCCACTGACCTGGGACGAACTCGCGCTCACCGCCTCGTGCCGGGGCGAGGACATGCGGTGGCAGGCCAAGCACGACCGCGACGCCTTCAAGGAGGTCTGGCTCCTGTTCGACAACGAGCACGGCCGCTTCCCGCTCTACCCGGGCGACGCGACCTGGATCGAGTACGCCTACAGCGTCGGCGCCGACAAGTGGGGCCACTGGTTCCAGCGCGCCGTCCGCCTGCCCACCGAACACCTCGCCGTACGCCTCGACTTCCCCGCCGCCCTCGACCCGGTGGTGTGGGGCACCGAAACCTCCATGACCGCCGAAGCCGTGCCCCTCCGCACCGCCGTCAGCCGCCGCGACGACGGCGAGCGCCGGCACTTCGCCTGGGCGACCGACAACCCACCGCTGCACGCCCGCTTCCGCCTCGAATGGCGCTTCCGCGTCACCCCCAACAACCAGCAACACACCAAGGAGACCAGGTGATCGAGGTGCGGCCCAGCCAGCAGATGCAGTCCCTCGGTGTAATCCAGCAGGGCACCCCCATCCTCAACCGCCCGGCCGAGCCCTTCGACCTCCCAGTCGAACGCGCCGCCGCCCAGGCCGTGATCGACGAACTGTTCACCGCTGTCGACCGGATCGGCCGCGTCCACTCCTTCGCCAAG
Source organism: Kitasatospora sp. NPDC058243 (assembly GCF_042882025.1). Lineage (NCBI taxonomy): Bacteria > Bacillati > Actinomycetota > Actinomycetes > Kitasatosporales > Streptomycetaceae > Kitasatospora > Kitasatospora sp. NPDC058243. The sequence continues at coordinate 4,809 of NZ_JBHVWW010000099.1, read as the reverse complement.
GGCATGGGCCTCGCCGCCCCGCAGATCGGTATCCCCCGCGCCGCCGCCCTCGTCCTGCCCCCGACCGCCGGCGCCGACCCGATCATCCTGCTCAACCCGAAGATCACCGCCGTCTCCGACGAGACCGATGAACAGTACGAGGGCTGCCTCAGCTTCTTCGACGTCCGCGGCATGGTCCCCCGCCCACTCCGCATGGGTGTCACCGCCACCACCCTCGACGGCACCATCACCACCTCCACCTACGAGTTCGGCCTCGCCCGCCTCATCGCCCACGAGATCGACCACCTCAACGGCCTCCTCTACACCGACCGCATGCGCCCCAACGTCCACCCGATCCCGGTCGAGGAGTACCGAGGTACCGGCTCGACCTGGGCCTACTGACATCCGGGGCAGGTGGCGCCTGGCGCATGCCACTCCACACAATCAGTTGATAGAACCATCGAAATCCTGCATGCCTGGTCGCGATGAGCTCTGGCCATCTGTCAGCAGTGAAAATGTATAGAGAGGCATCCCGGACGGGGTTGAGCCCTTGCTCCCTCTGGCCGGGATGCAGCGAACCGCTCTGCCGAAGGCCCCCCGGTTCCATCCCCAATGCCTGTACGTCAACCCGGATTTCAGACCCCCGCCCATAGGGCGGAGGGGTCTTTTCGTTTCTAGCCAGCCCACCGCGTTCTCGTACGCCCCCGTACCACCTTTGGTGCGGGGGTCTCGTCGTCCCTGGAGGTCTTGATGATCGATAACACCATCGCCTACGGCGCTTGGTTGAGCATCACCTGGATGGTCACCATCTTACTTTTGGTGCTTCTCATCTCGTTTCTCACCTGGCTTGCCCTGCGCAAGGCGCAGCCGGGGGAAGTTGTCGATGTCCTGGCTGAGGTGCGGCGGATTATCGTTGCACTGGGTACTTTCACGCCCGCCCCAGTCCGACGAGTCAGTCGAGGCCCAGGTGCCAGTCCCGTTGGCCGGCTAACCGGTCGGCCTGCGTCACGAGAGGTGACGGATCAGCCGGGTGGCGCCGAGCGGCCCATGATGCGGGCTCCTTCCTGCCCAGCCTCGGCCAACAGGGGCGGAGCGTCGTGAGCTGGTCGCTGCGCTGACCGGGGCCGCGGCGGAACGGTTCCGGGGATCGTGCGCGGTCGGCGGGGAACAGACACCGCTGTCCGGGAGGAGACACACAACACTCTTTTTCCGCGGTGCTTCCTTCCTAACCGCT
>NZ_JBHVWW010000099.1:0-3586 GCF_042882025.1 Kitasatospora sp. NPDC058243 | reverse complement strand
CTTTCCTACCCAGCTGGGGAAAAGGGGGGGGGGGGGGGGGGGGGGGTTGGTGGGGGGGGTGGGGGCGGGGGGGGGGGGTTTTGGGGGTGGTGGGGGTTGGGAGGGAAACCCCCCCCGGTGGTCCGGGCGGAGCCACACCACGTTCTCGTCCATCGGTGCTTCCTCCCGGCTCGATCACGACAGGGACGTCGACGGGCGGCCACGAGCGCAGCCCACGTGGCCGCCCGTCGAATGCATCCCTCCCACCGAGGGCCCGCGTGACCACGACCGGTGGCCCCGTCTTGCGCACCTCGAACCCGGGCCTGCACGGCCACGCACCTCGTCTCGGGCCTGGCCGACCGCGTTGAGATGGTCCGGCGGAGTGACTATCTTCGTGAGGTGAGTGAACGTGTGATGCAAGAGCCCACCCTGATGGTGTTGACCGCCCTCGCGGACGCGCCCCGGCACGGATACGCCATCGCGCAGGAGGTCAAGGTGATGACCGGCGGCCGGGTCGCGCTGCGTACGGGTGCGCTGTACGGGGCCCTGGACCGGCTGCTGGCCGACGGTCTGATCGACATCGACCGCGAGGAGATCGTCGACGGCCGGGCCCGGCGGATCTTCACCCTGTCCCCGGCGGGGCGGGAGCGGCTCGCGGTGGAGGCCGAGCGCCTGGCCGCGGCGGCGAAGGAGGCCACCCGCCGCCTGTCCGTCGCCAAACCGCCGGCGGCCTCCGCATGATCGAGCGCGTCCTGCGGCTCTATCCCGCCGCCTACCGCCGGGCCCACGGCGGGGAGATCGTCGCGACCTTCCGCGAGATGACCGCGGGCGAGCCGCTGGGCTCGCGGCTGCGGGAGGGCGCGGGTCTGGCGGCGCACGCGATGAGGATGCGGATGGGGCTGGGCACGGCCGCGCCCGTCGCGAAGGTCCTCGCGCTGGCGTACCCCTTCGCGCTGGCCGCCGCGGCCGCCGCCTGCGGCCTGCACCTGCTGAGCTGGTACGCCGGCGTCGTCTCCTCGCCCGCCCCGCTGGGGGTGCGAATCGGAACCGACCTGTCGGGGGCGTGGGGCGCGCTGCTCGTGTCGTCGCTGGTCGTGGTCGCGGGGTCGGTGGCGGCGCTGGCCGGCCGGTGGCGCGTGGGGGTGCCCTGCACGGTGGCCGGGCTGCTCTCCTTCGCGGCGGCCGCGGTGGTCAGCGGGCGGGCGTTCGGTGACCCGGTGGTCACCCCGGCCGCGATGGTCCTGGCGGCGGCCGTGCTGCTCGCCTGCCCGCAGGACCGGCGGGCGGAGGGTGTCGCGGCGGGGCGGGCGGGCGCGGCCGGTGCCGTGGTCGCGCTCGTGGTCGTGCCACGGGCGGCCATCGCCTCGCACGGGGTGCCGTGGGTCAGCACCGACTACGGGTGCTGGCCGCTGGTCGTCCTGGCCGCGACCGGTGTCGCGCTGACCTGGTCCAGCGGATCGCGGGGCGGCCGCGAGCTGGCGGCGATGGCCCTGGCCTCCCCGCCGCTGCTCGCCCACGCCTACACGGTGGCGTGGGGCGAGGCGGCTGTCGTCGCGTGCCTGGCGGCCGCGCTGCCGGCCACCGCGGTGGTCGCCGGGCTCGCCGGCCGCCTGAGGCGAAGCGGTCGCATCCTCCGCTGAACGGCCTGCCGCGGCTGCTGAACTCGATGGGGTGATGTCGGAGCTGGTTTCTTCGGAATGGCTGGGGCTCTGGCTCACCTTCCGCCCGGGAGCAGGTGCTTCAGGCCGCAAGAGGGCCCAGCCGCAACCAGCGGCTGGGCCCTCTTCGCATCCTCGTTCAGCCTGGCTGCGAGCTGCTTGACGTCGGGTGCGAGGTGTCCGGCCTACGGGTCGGATCGACGTCGGCCGGGATGCGCGGTGCGTCGAGCGGATGGTCGCCGTACGGGTCGGGCGAGCGGGTCAGCTCTTCCCGCCCTCGGCCCAGGTGATGTCCATCTGGTCGATGAAGTAGCGGCCGTCGAAGCAGAGGAAGACCTTGGACGTGGTGTCGTTGTCCGCGATCCAGGTCTTGTTCCACTGCACGACGGTGCCGGCGCCGTCGCGCTTGGGGAAGTAGAGGCCCTCGCGGCGCTCGGGCTGGTTGTAGAAGCCGTGCCCGTTGGCCAGCCGGTGCGGCGTCCTGACGAGGGCACCGCTGACGTCGGCGTAGAGTGCGGCGGGGAAGTTGGTGCGGGCGACGAGCTTCGGCGGAACGTAGTGGACGTCGACCTCCCCGGAGTCCACGTAGCGGGCGGGTTCCCCCGGCAGCCGGTGGAAGGCCCTGCGCGCGGCGCCCGCCGTCTCGTAGCTGTCCGTGAAGGTCACGAGGCTTCCCTCCCGCCCCTCCTTGTACCAGTCGCCCTGGGAGTACTGGTCGAAGTCGAAGGCCTCGATGCGGGTGCCCGGGGCGAGGAGCTCGCCGGGGACCTCCCGGAAGCTGGTCTCGTCGAAGATCTGCTCGATGGTTCGCACGTGCTTCTCGAAGCGGCGGGCCGGCACCCGGACCCGTCCCGTTCCCACCGGGAGGTCGGTGGCCTTCGGCGCCGGAGCGGGTGCGGGCTTGGGCGGTGGGACGGGCGCGGGCGCCCAGGCGGTGCAGGAGCGGTCCTCGGCCCCGGCGCCCTTCTCCAGGATCAGCGGTCCGCCCGGCCGTTCGGCGGCCGGGTCGGCCAGGCCGAGGAGGCAGTTGGAGGAGTCGTGGAGGGCCATCAGCCGACCGGTGTCGCGCTGGACGAAGGCCCGCCACGCCTGCCGCCAGTACGAGGAATCGCTGCCGGTGTCGGGGAACTTGGGCCGCAGGGTGACCGTGGCACCCCGGCTCGACTCCTCGGCGGTCAGGTAGAGGCCGGTGGCGACGTGCCGGATCCGGTGGTTGATCACCCGGAACCGCTCGGCCACCCACTGCTCGCCGTCACCACCGGTCTCGGGTCCGAGCACCACGGCGGTGCCCTCCGGGCTCCCCGCCGGGGCACCCGCCACCAGGCCGGGAATGCGGTGCAGGCGCAATGCGAAGGTCTCGGTGGGCCAGTCGACCAGCATCGTGAACAGCCTCTCGGTAGTCGAATATGACATGACGTCACAACATGATCACCTGATCGGGTGGGGATGCGCCATGGCGTACGGCAAACCGTGGGCGCCGCACCGGGAGGCTGTGCTCCGGCATCCGCCGAAGGGCGCCGGCGGGTCGGGCCCCGGCCGCGCGAGGCGCACCTGGGACCCGACGGTCCGTGCAAATCCTGCTTGCAGGCCATCCGGGCCGAGGATGATGCGCAGTAGGCCCTGGGTGTCCAGGACGCCCGGCCGCGCCCGCTCCAGCTCATCGTCGGCACCCACCGCCGTGGCCGTGGCGGAACCGGCGGAGGCGCCGCGCCGGGCCGACGGCCGCGGCGGAAGGGGAGTACGTCAAGGTGCGGTGGTCGTCACGGACGGCACACTGCACGGGGTGTCGGCCGGGGTACGCGTTCCCCGCGTACGGCGGCCGACGGCGTTGCGCAGCGGCCGCGGGTGGCTGGACCTCGGGCGGGGGCGTCGGGCGGGGCCGTCAGGGCGCCGGGCTCTGCGCGCCCTCGACGTCGGTGAGCAGTTTGCGCAGGAGCCCGTCCAGGGTG